>NZ_LT707064.1:1490000-1845000 GCF_900156465.1 Pseudomonas sp. 7SR1 | reverse complement strand
GCATCCACGTTATCCAGCGAGCTCTCCACCAGCTCGAAACCTTCCAGATAGGCGGCTACCGACAGATCGTAAGCCTGGTCATGCTCACCGGCACGGTACGCCGCGATGCTTTTATCCAGGGTGGCGGCAGTGTAATCGAGCAATTGCGCCGGGCCGCGCTGGACCTGAGGCGGCTGGGCACGCTGGGCGCGGAAGGTGGCCGCAGCGGCCGGGCCTTGCGTCGCCAGGACTTCGGCCGGCGTCTGGCGAGCCAGGTCGGCGAGATTGAAGGTCTGCTCGCCCTTCGCGGCGGCAGGATCGGCACTGAAGCTGGCGATGTAGGTCGCCAGGTCCCAGCGCTGACGGTCGTCGAGCTGGTCGGCGAATGCCGGCATGTCGGTGCCTTCGACGCCCAGGCCGAGGGTGCTGTAGATGGCATAGAGGCTAAGGTTGTCCAGTCGTTTGCTGTCGCGCAGGTTGGCGGGCGGCGGCTCCAGGCCGACACCGGCAGGGCCATCGCCAGCGCCGCTGTCGCCATGGCAAACCGAGCAGTTCTGAGCGTACAGCGATGCCCCGCGAGCAGGGTCCGGGGTGATGACCGGTGCCTGGCTGACCTCATAGGCCACCGCCAGCCGGGCCCCCATCTGGCGGGCCATTCGGGCCACCTCGGCGCCATCCTGGCGTTGGCTGATCGCGTTACGCAGGGCGCCGATGCCCTGTGTCAGCTCGGCCTTTTCCGGCTTGGCCGGCAGCGCAACGACCAGCCCCTCCAGCACCTGGATGAATTCCAGTTGTTCGCGGTATTCGGACTCGTCGATGACCTTCCCCGCCTCCACTGTCGCCGGGTAATCCGCACCGATGTAATCCAGCAGATGCAGCGCCTGTGGGGCGCCTTCAAGGGTATCGGCCAGCAAATGGGGGCTACACAGGGCCAGCAACGGTAGCGCAAGCCAGCCCAGAAAACGAAGCGGGGCAATCATCAACAATTCTCAGTTGGAAATAAGAAGTAACACATTGTTCACGTCCACAGCCTTCGACTCAAGCGCCGATATGCTCCGCAGGTGCTTTTTCATCGGATCTTCATGCTTTGGAAGTGATGTCACAAAAACGGCATTTAGGAATTGAAAAGCCATTACATAGCCAACGGCCATGTTTATAATCCCGCCGCCTTCTCGATGTCCGAGGCAAAAAAAGCTCCTCCGAATGCGAGGAACCGACAGCGTTCCGACGCATGTCCGTGGATCGCCCCAGCCCGACCCGCACACCTGGCTGATACCTCAGGGAAGAATGTTCATGGCCTCCCGTGCCGTTTTCTCGGTCGCTCTCGGTGCGATCACCTTGCTGTCCGGCTGTTCGGTTTTCCGTAATTACGACAGCGAACTGGCCCAGACCAACCAACAGCTCGCCTCCGGCAACGTCGATGCGGCCCTGACCCTGCTGGAAAAGAACAACAGCAAGGACAAGGACCTGCTGTACTACTTCGAAAAAGGGGAGCTGCTGCGGGCCAAGGGCGATCTGTCCGGCAGCCAGACGGCCTGGACCAGCGCGGACCAGCAGGTCGGCCAGTGGGAAGACGCGGTCAAGCTGGACACCGCCAGGTATGCCGCCCAGTTCGCCAGCTTCCTGGTCAACGACAAGGTCCGGCGCTATGAGGGTTATGACTACGAAAAGGTCATGCTGACCACGCAGATGGCCCTGAACCTGCTCGCCGTGAACGACTTCGATGGCGCCCGGACCCAGATCAAGAAAACCCACGAACGCGAAGCGGTGATCGCCGACCTGCGGGACAAGCAGTACCTCAAGCGCGAAGAAGAGGCCGAGCAGCAAGGGGTCAGGACCGAGTACAAGGACCTGCAGGGCTATCCGGTGGCCAGCCTCGACGCGCCGGAAGTGGTCGGCCTCAAGAACAGTTATCAGAGCGCATTCAGCCATTATCTGGCCGGTTTCGTCTATGAGGCCCTGGGCGAGAAAAACCTGGCCGCACCGGGTTATCGCAAGGCCGCCGAGCTGCGTCCCAATACCCCGCTGCTGGAACAGGCACTGCTCAACCTCGACAAGCCTGCCGCAAAGAACGATGACAGCGACGTCCTGATCGTGGTGCAGAGCGGCCTGGCGCCGGCCCGTGATTCGATCCGCATCCCCCTGCCCCTGCCCATCAGCGGCAATGTCGTCATCACGCCATTGTCGTTCCCGGTGATCAAGCCCGACACCTCCACCGCCACCTTCGCCCAGATCGGCGTCGATGGCCGCCAGTTGGACCTGACCCAACTCAACAGCACCACCGCCATGTCCCGCCGCGCCCTGCGCGATGACATGCCGGGCATCATCCTGCGCACCACCGTGCGCGCCATCACCCGTGGCGTAGCGCAGAAACAGATCAACGAAACCAACCCACTGGCCGGCCTGGCCGTAGGCCTCACCTCGGCCGTGCTCGAAGGCGCAGACACCCGGACCTGGCGCACCCTGCCGGACTACACCCAAGTGGTACGCCTGCGCCTCAAGAAAGGCGAGCACGAAGTCACCCTGCCCAACGCCACAGGCGGCTCGGTGGTCAAGGTGATGGTCGACCAGCGTTACCAAGTGGTCAGCCTGCGGGCCGTGGGCAATCAGGTCTTCGCCGGTGGCCTGGCCGCCCGGGTGATCCCGAGCGCCAACCCGACCGCCATCGCCAGCCTCAAGCAACCTTAAGAACGGAGTCTTGCTCACATGCGTTTAAAACTGATCGCCGTCGGCGCCCTGGCCTTGCTGGCCGGTTGCGCCACCCCGCCGCCACCGGAGCCGGGCAGCGCTGCCAGCAAGGTCGTGGCCATGGGCAAAACCAAGAACATCGTGGTGGGTGCCATGCGCGTGGCACGGGAAAACGGCTACATGACCGTCAATGTGCAACTGAGCAATACCAGCTACAACAACAAGACGATGTACTACCGCTTCGCCTGGCTGGGACCTGAGGGTTTCCCTATCGCCGAGGAAGAAACCTGGAAAAGCCTGACGCTCTATGGCGAACAGACCAGCTTCCTGCCGGCCATCGCTCCGACACCAAAGGCCGTGGATTTCCGGTTGGAAATCAATACCCCTTAAAGACGCTCCCACAAAAAACGCCCGAGTGACGCGTTATCCCTTTTTCAGCTTTCGAGAGCCCTACATGTTCGTACGCATTTCATCCCTCGCCCTCGCCGCCCTGCTGGTCAGCGGCTGCGCCAATAACTCCCCGGTGCTGGGCAACAAGAACATCACCTACGGTGACACCAAGGCCGTGGAAACCGTGACCAACGAGTTCGGCTCCACCGACCTGCAGATGATCGCCGAGTCCATGACCCGCTCCCTGGCCCAGTCCGGAGTCCTGCAGGGTCGCCCTGTGGTCCAGGTCTATGACGTGAAGAACAAGACCAGCGAGTACATCGACACCCGCGAAATCACCACCAGCATCAAGACCCAGCTGATGAAGACCGGCGCGGCGCGTTTCGCCAGCGACAACAACGCCATGGACAGCCAGGTCGACCAGCTCAAGCTGCAGAACCAGAGCGGCCTGTACAAGAAGAGCACCGTGGCCAAGACCGGCAACATGATCGCCGCCAAGTACCGTCTCGAAGGTTCCATCAGCTCCATCGTCAAGCGCAGCAGCGACTACAAGGACGTCTTCTACAAATTCAGCCTGCAACTGATCGACGTCGAAAGCGGTCTGGCCGAGTGGATGGACGAAAAAGAAATCCGCAAGACCACGGAGCGCTAAGCCATGCGCACATGGATAGGCATCATGGCCCTGGCCTGTGCGTTCGGCGCGCAGGCGGCCCCGAAAGTCGCCGTCACCGACCTGGCGTACCAGGAGCGGGTGGAGGAATACATCCATACGGTGTCGGCCCAGAGCAACTTCCAGGCGGGCGCCTACAGCGCCAGCGCATCGTCGAGCTACGACGAGATGGAAGCCACCAGCAGCTACATCGAGCAGGGCGAACTGCGCAAATTCACCGGTGACATCAAGGGCGAGATCCTGCGCAGCGGGATGTTCCAGCTGGTGCAGGGCACGCCCTACACCGCGTCGTCCAAAGGCGATGTCTATGACGTGATCAAGCGCATCAAGGCCGGCCATTTCAAGGGCGCCGACTACGTGCTCTTCGGCACCGTGTCGGACATCGACTTCACCCGCGACGTCAACGAACTGGCCAACACCGACAGCTACTCGGCGGTGCTCGCCCTGACCCTGGTGGCCGACTTCAGCCTGATCAACACCAGGACCTTCGAGATCACCTCGGCGTTCACCGCCATGGGTGAAGGCCAGGACACCAAGCTGTTGAACCACCGGGACGTGCGCATCAGCCTGAATCGCCCACGGGTCGTGCGCGAGGTGTCCAAGGCGCTGGGCGAAGATGTGGCGCGGCAGATGAGCGAACAGCTCGGTGGCCCGAGCTACCAGCAACCCGGCGAGCCGGTGCAGCGCAATAACCTGCCCCGGGATAGCGCGCCGGTGATCCTGCGCTGAAGGTTCAGCGATCCCCTGTGGCGAGGGTATTTATCCCCTCGCCACAGGTTTCGTTCGCTTTACACCGCAGCCTTGCGAATCGTCGCCAGCAAGCCCGCCGCGCCGATGAACAACCCGGCAAAGGTCCGGTTCATCCGCCGTTGCTGCTTGGGCGTACGCAACAGGCGCAAGACCTTCGACGCCAGCCCGGTGTAGCCGGCCATGACGACAAGGTCGACACAGATCATGGTCACGCCCAGGATCAGGTACTGCTTGACCAGGGGTGCGTGGGGGTCGATGAACTGCGGCAGTACCGCCAGCATGAACACCAGGGCCTTGGGGTTGCTGATGTTGACCAGCAAACCGCGGAACACCAGCGCCATGGGCTTGCCGATAGGCCGTACGGCCGCATCGTCACTGATATCGCCAGGAATGGCGCGCCACTGCTTGACGCCCAGGTAAACCAGGTAGGCGACGCCAAACCATTTGATGGCATAGAACGCCGTGGCCGACGCGGTGAGGATCGCGCCGACACCCGCGGCGACGATCACGATCTGCAGCGCCAGGCCCAGTTGCAGGCCCAGGGCATTCCAGTAACCGCGCCAGAAACCATATTGCAGGCCGCTGGACATCGATGCGATGGCACCGGCGCCCGGCGACAGGCTGATCACCCAGCAAGCGGCGAAAAACGCCAGCCATGTTTCCAGCAGCATTGCACACCTCGGCCAAGATTCGTCGAAACGAATAAGCTAATGCTCCGCCGCGCGCTTGACCACCGTTATTTTTCAAGACCGGCGCCCCGCCAGGGGTGGGTCACTCGATCAGGCCACCCACCGGAAACGCCTCGCTACCGCGCCAGCGACGGACCGAGCGCTGGAAGAACAGGCTGTTCGGCACCTGGATCATGGAACTGCCGGTGCCGAGCTCCTCGGGCTCGATCAGAGTGGTGTAAAGCAGGTTGATCGCCACCACCCGGCCCTTGATACCGGGCTTGTCGGTGGCTTCCACCAGCTCGACCACATCCCCCAGGCGAAACGGACCGACGGTGTAGATCAAGACGGCGCACAGCAGGTTGGACAGCACGCTCCAGATGGCGAAGAACGCCACCGCCGCCACGGCGACAAACCCCGACAACGCTGTCCACAGCACCGTGGCGGAGACACCCAGGCGTTCGAGCACCACGAGCATCGCGCTGCCCATGATCAACCAGCGCAGCACGCCGCGCAGGATGATCACCAGTTGCGGTGGAATGGGGTAGCGCTCGCCAAGGCCGGTGAGGGCTCGCGCCACGAAACGCTGTGCGATGTAGCCGGCCAGCAGGATCAGCAGCACCTGTACACCGAGCCAGATCGGCTCGATCCACATCACGGGGATGGGCACGGTCAACGCTTCCATCAGGACAGTGCCTCCAGCTCCGCCTGCAGGGTTTCCAGCAACTCCAGGGCTTGCATCCACGCCTCCTCAAGTTCCGCTTCACGAATCTTCAACCGGGCCTGTTCGGCCAACAGATCGCGCAACTCATCCTTGCGCGCCGCTTCGTAGAGACCACTGTCGCCCAGGCTGGTTTCGATCTTCTGCAGTTTTTCGTGCACCTTGCCCAGCTCGGCCTCCAGCTTATCGGCCTCGCGCTTATGGGGCGCCAACTGTTGACGCAGCGCCGCCGCGGCCTGGCGCTGGGCTTTCTTGTCTGTCTTGTCCGGGTTCACCGGCGTGGTGCTGACCGGCGCGTTGCGCTGGCGGTATTCCACCAGCCAGCGCGCGTAGTCTTCCAGGTCGCCGTCGAATTCCTCGACCTTGCCGTCGGCCACCAGGAAGAAATTGTCCGTGGTGCTCTTGAGCAGATGCCGATCGTGGGACACCACCAACACAGCCCCGCTGAATTCCTGCAACGCCATGGTCAGGGCCAGGCGCATCTCCAGGTCCAGGTGGTTGGTCGGTTCGTCGAGCAACAGCAGGTTCGGCCGTCCCCAGGCGATCAAGGCCAATGCCAGGCGGGCCTTTTCGCCACCGGAGAAATTGAGTACCGGTTCGTCGATGCGAGCACCGCGGAAGTCGAAGCCGCCGAGGAAGTCGCGCAACGTCTGCTCGCGCTCGGTCGGCGCCAGACGCTGCAAATGCAGCAACGGGCTGGCCTTGGCGTCGAGGGAATCCAACTGATGCTGGGCGAAGTAGCCCACCACGGTGTTCTCGCCACGGGTCAGGCGTCCGGCCAGGGGCTCGAGCTCACCGGAGAGGTTCTTGATCAGGGTCGATTTACCGGCACCGTTGGGGCCCAGCAGGCCGATGCGCGCACCGGGGGTCAACTGCAGCTTGACCTTCTCCAGCACGGTCTTGTCGCCGTAACCCAGTCGAGCATCCGACAGGTCGATCAGTGGGCTGGAAATCTTGGTCGACTCGCGAAAGACGAAGTCGAACGGCGAATCGACGTGGGCCGCGGACAGCTCTTCCATCCGCTCCAGTGCCTTGATCCGGCTCTGGGCCTGCCGGGCCTTGGTGGCCTGTGCCTTGAAGCGTGCGATGTAGCTTTCCATGTGCGCACGTTGCGCCTGTTGTTTCTCGTAGGCCTGCTGTTGCTGGGCCAGGCGCTCGGCACGGGCGCGCTCGAAAGCGGTGTAGCCGCCGCGATACAGCACAAGCTTGCGCTGGTCGACATGGGCCACGTGATCCACCACGGCATCGAGGAAATCACGGTCGTGGGAAATCAGCAGCAGCGTGCCCGGATAACTCTTGAGCCAGTCTTCGAGCCAGATGATGGCGTCGAGGTCCAGGTGGTTGGTCGGTTCATCGAGCAGCAAAAGATCCGAGGGGCACATCAAGGCCTGGGCCAGGTTCAGGCGCATCCGCCAGCCACCGGAGAAATCGCCGACCTGGCGGTCCATCTGTTCGTTGGTGAAGCCCAGGCCTGCCAGCAATTTACGCGCACGGGCGTCGGCGGTATAGCCGTCGGCGGTGTCGAGCTCCGAATGCAGGCGAGCCAGCGCGGCACCATCGTGAGCCGCTTCGGCGGCTGCCAGATCCCGCTGGACCTGACGAAGGCGCACGTCGCCGTCGAGCACATAGTCCACCGCCAGGCGTTCGAGGGTGTCGACCTCCTGGCGCATATGGGCGATACGCCAGTCGGCGGGCAGCGAGCAATCACCGGAGTCCGGATGCAACTCACCGCGCAGCAGGGCGAACAGGCTGGATTTGCCGGCACCGTTGGCGCCGATAAGGCCGGCTTTGTGGCCGGCGTGCAGGGTCAGCTCGGCGTCTTCTAGCAGACGTTGCGGGCCACGCTGTAAAGTCAGGTTCTGAAGTCGGATCATAATGGCGGCGGAGTCTACCAGCTTCGCTCGCAACTGGCGCGAGTAGCACGATGTCCCCTGACCTGTGGAGTTTTTCCCTCGACCTGTACGCCAGGCCCGGCGTAGAGCAGGCTTGCCTGACGCTGCAAGACAGCGGCGCCAATGTCTGCCTGCTGCTTTGCGGCCTGTGGCTGGCAGAACGCGGCGTGACCTGCGATGAACGAAGGCTGGAGCAGCTTCGGCAATTGACCGAAACCTGGGACATGGAGGTCGTCCAGCCGTTACGCACCCTTCGCACCCAATGGAAAGTCCGCGCGCTTGATGACACTGCGCTCGATGAATTGCGCGAGCAGGTCAAGCAGCTGGAACTCGAGGCCGAGCGAAAGTTGCTGGAGCGATTGCAAGTCGCGACCGGGGAATGGCCTGGAGGGCCCCCCTTAGATTCAGCGCTGTGGCTGCAAGAAATAGTGGCGAGTATCGCCCAACCGAACCGCGACGCGCTGCATCAGCTGCGCGTCGCGGCATCCGGCCGTTAGGAGGCGCTGGTTGGGGTGCTGGTGCCCGACGTCGTGGTGACGCTCGGGTTCAGCGCCGGAGCCGGCGTGCTGGCGGTTGGTGCGGGTGTCGAGGATGGAGCTGGAGCGGCTGTCGCTGGCTTGGCTGCGGTAGGCGTCGCCGGTTTGGCGGCGGCTGGCTTTTTCACAGCCGATTTCGCCGCAGGCTTGGCTGCGGGCTTGGCAGCAGGCTTGGCTGCGGCCGGCTTGGCAGCAGCAGGCTTGGCGACGGTCTTGGTCGCGGCGGGCTTGGCAGCAGCAGGTTTGGCTGCGGTCTTGGCAGGCGCCTTGGCAGCGGCCGGCTTGGCCGAAGCAGGTTTTGCAGCTGCTGTTTTGGTTGCCGCTGGCTTGGCTGCCGTTTTCGCGGCGACTGGTTTCGCAGCGACTTTTGCAGCAGGCTTGGCCGCGGCGGTCTTCGATGTTGCAGGTTTGGCGGCAGCGGGTTTGGCGACAGGCTTGGCAGCGGACGGTTTGGCTGCTGCAGGTTTGGCAGCAGGCGCTTTCGCGACCGGCTTGGCGGCAGCCTTGACGGCTGGTTTCTTCGCTGCGGGCTTGGCTGCGCTGGCAGCGACCGGCTTGGTCGCCGCAGGCTTGGCAGCCGGTTTGCTCGCCGCTTTGGCAGGCGCCTTCACGGCAGGTTTGGCTGCCACTTTGGCCGGTGTTTTTGCTGCGGCAGGTTTAGCGGCAGGCTTCTTGGCCGATACAGCGACAGGCTTGGCGGCGCGAAGCGTCAGCGCTTTGCCGGCGGCTTCCTGTACACGACCAACGCCTTGAGCCAGCTTCAGGCTTTCCTGGGCATCGCGTTTGAGTTGCAGGATGTAGGCGCGGGTTTCGGACTGACGATCCTTCAAGGCATCGAGCAGGCTCTCGAGTTCTTTCACTGCGTCTTTCGCCTTGGCTTGAGCCTTGGCCTTGCCGGCGGTTGCCGCCTCTTGCAACTTGGTGCGTGACTTGTGCAGTTTTTCCTGAGCCTTGCCGCGTTGTTTTTCCAGTTTGGCGAGCAGTTTTTCAGCATCAGCCAGGGCTTGGGAGCAGGCATTTTCCAAATGCTCGAGCAGGCTGCCCGACAGTTGTTGGAGCAAGTGCAACGGAGTGTTTACTGGCTTCTTGGGGGCCGACATGGTTTACCTCCTGACTGACGTGAGTGCGGCTCATACTAGACCTCTGCTGCAACCGCCGCTAGGGCATGTTGACAGTACACGGGACGTTGCGTTGCAAGGGACGAAAAATCTTCTGTGTCATTGCCAGAGCCACCCATGTCCATCGATACCAGCGCTGGCATAATTCCTCGATTCGAGGCCGGAGAAAGTACACATGTGGCGTCACCTGTTTTTATGTCTGTGCATGGTTTGCTCCATGGTCCAGGCCACCGAGAAAGCCGGCACGAACGATGACCGCGACCTGGCCTACAGCCTGGGCGCGAGCCTGGGAGAACGATTGCGCCAGGACGTACCGGATCTGCAGATCCAGGCGCTGGTGGAAGGTTTGAAACAGGCCTACCAGGGCAAGCCCCTGGCCCTCAGTGACGAGCGTATCGAACAGCTCCTGGCCGAACACCAGGCGCGACTGACCGCGCAGTCGACGACACCGCAGGTCGAAGTGGCGCTGAAGACGGAACAGAAATTTCTCGCTGAAGAAAGGAGCCGCCCTGGCGTGCAGCAGTTGGCGGACGGCATCCTGCTGACCGAACTCAAGCCAGGCCATGGCACGAAAGCCGGCCCCCACGGCAAGGTCCAGGTGTTGTATACGGGTCGACTGCCTGACGGCACCGTCTTCGACTCCAACCGCCAGGCGCAATGGTTCAGCCTCGACAGCGTGATCGATGGCTGGCGCAGCGCGTTGCCGCAGATGCCGGTGGGCGCGAAGTGGCGATTGGTGATTCCTTCGACACAGGCCTACGGCGCCGAAGGTGCCGGGGATGTGATCCCCCCCTTCACGCCGCTGGTGTTCGAGATCGAACTGCTGGGCGCAACGACCTGAAGCCCGGCAATAAAAAACGGTGCGCAATGCGCACCGTTTTTTATTGCCTCAAATCCTTCAAGCCTGGACCGCGGCCTCTTCCTTGTGGGCGTTGTGCAGCACTTCGATCAGGCAGTCCTCCAGCTCGAAACGCTCATGCAACAAGCCACCCAGTTCCTTGAATTTTTCCGCCACGCACTTGCCTTCATCACAGAGGTCGTTGAAGGCCAGCAGCTTTTCGGTGATGACATCGATACGTGGATAGATCTGTTCGGCGAGTTCCAGGCCACGCTTGTCGTTGAAGGCCTTGGCTTCGCTCGTCAATTGCTCGTAGATCTCGAAATGACCGGCAGAGACGTAGTCGACCAGCACACCGCAGAATTCCTGCAACGGCTTGCGGCTCTCTCCCAGCGCTTCAGGCTTGTCGCCGAGAGCATCATAGGCCCGAACCAGTTCGTGACGCTCCTGCAACCAGCGGTCGATCAGCAGATGCACTCCACCCCAGCGTTCCTGAGCATTCTGACAACTTTCGAGCATGGCGATTTCTTCCCTTGTGAGTCATGCCCCTCGCAGCCTGCATACGCCTGATGATTCATGGCAAGCCGGACACAACTTGATCGAGCGGCATAATTCCAATGATACGTGCGGGCCAGATTATGCCCGCACGACAGCTGCTTCAAGGTACGCAGGAGATAAAGTTCATACAAGTGTTTAATCCACAGCACGGACCAACTGCGACGTCTTGCCGCCCAGTGGTCGGATCAGCGCGTTCCAGACAAGGCGAAGCAGCAGGTAGGTCATGGCGATGGACACGGCGAGAAAAAACAGCAGGCTCCATTCGGGAACGCTCAAATCGAACAACGTCCAGGTGACGCTCGCGCAATCGACCGCGCCGTCGATGACGCGATGCACAGCGCTCCACCATGAGCCCGCTCCCTCCATGCGGGTGAAGCAATCGGGCAACGGCTCGACCGAATGACTTTGTACCAGGACCTGGCGCCAGGCCAATGTCATCGCTCCCGACACCAGGATCAGCCCCACGCCCCCGTAGACGATGCTGCCCTTGTGGCCCGGGCCGTGCACACAGGCCGCCAGGCAGTTCCCCAGGAACAGCAGCAGGCACAACCGCTGCAGGACACACAGGCTGCACGGTGTCAGGCCGACCGCATATTCCAGGTAGCTGGCGATGCCCAGGGCCAGGGCCGCAGCGATGGAAGCCATGAAAAACAAGAAGCGTGAGCAGGCCAAAGACATGGCGGTTCCGTAACAGAAGAGACAGGTAGTTACGGTAGAGGAAAGCCCTCGGGCCTTTCAAGGCGGGCCCGCGCAGACACTTCACCAGGGGTGTAGGGAATTCCCGACAGACACTCGAGGATTCAGCGCGATCCCCTGTAGGACTTTCCCCAGGACATCATCCGAGCCTTGAACCGGACCATTATCGGCGGTCGAATCATTGGCGATGCCAAGACGAACCGCCGACACTGTTGATCGCGGCATCAGCCAGGCAAGGCCTGGGACGCCGGAAGCGGCGCGGCGAGCAGACGCTCGTCCAGCAAGCCCAGGCCTTCCTGGAACAGCTGGTTGCTGCGCTCGGCATCCCCCAGTTGCGCCAGCAGGCGCGCCAGTTCGGCACAGGCTTCCGGGTTGCGCTGGATCCGCAGGCTGCTTTCGAGGTAATCCCTTGCCTTGCCCCACAAGCTGTTCTGCAGACACAGGCGTCCCAATGTCAGCAGCAGGCTGGAGTCAGCCGGATGATCCTTGAGCCAGCCTTCGGCCGCCTGCAATTGCCGGATCGGATCGTTCCCACGGACCAGCCCGTACAGGCGTGCCAGGTGGCTGTCGTAGTGACGCTTGAGCGCCGTGCGCAACACCTCCTCGGCCTCGCCCTGGGCACCCAGTTGGCGCAGTTGTTCGGCGTAGGCCAATACCAGCGCCGACTCCTGGCGCTGTGCGGCGGTCAGTTGCTGCCAGGCACGGTTGAGCGATTGCAGGCCGACGCTACCGTCTTCGTCACGGTGGGCCGCCAGGGACAGGTTTTCCCCCCAGGCCCGACGCTCCAGCTCCGCCAATTCCGCCGGCGGCAGGACCTTGTCCTTGCGCAGTTCCGGCAACAGGCGAACCACCGCCGACCAATCCCCGCGCTGTTGATGCAGGCGCTGCAACTGGCGCAGGGTCTGGGCGTTATGAGGATGGCGATCGTGCATGGCTTGCAGGGTGACCAAGGCTCCGTCGGTATCGCCCCGGTCCATCTGCAACTGGGCGTGAGTCAATGCAATGGCCAGCTCCGCCTGGGGCTGTCGCTCCAGGGCCCGCTCCAGCAGGCTGTCGCTCTGCTCGTAAAGACCTTGTTCATTGGCCGCGCGAGCCGCGCCGAGGTAGTAGAGCAAGGGTTGACGTTCGGCTTCGGCGGCACGATGCAGATGCCGCTGGGCGCTGGCCCAGCGACCTTCGGCCAGATCCAGTTGGCCATGCTCGATCGCCACTTGCACGCGACGACTGCGATTGCGCCGCGACCAGGGATTGACCACCCCGCCGGACGTGGTCACCAATCCGAGCAAGGCCCTCAGGCCCCACCAGAGCAGCCAGAGCAACACCACCAATGCCAGGGTGACCCACAGGCCAGCCTCGTACCGGAAGTTCTTGTACGCCACCAGCACGTAACCCGAATGCTCGCTGATCGCGACGCCCAGCAAGGCGGCGACAGCGATGACCACGAACAGAATCACGTAGAGACGTTTCATGGCGTGGCCCCCTGCTCGCCAGGCTTGGCCAGCGGCTTGACCGACTCTTCGGCGCTCAGGTTGCGACGCTCCAGGTAAGCCTGGACGCTGCTCAGGGCACTCGTCAGGTCCGGTGTGACCACCGTGACCGGTTGCCGGGCCAGCTCAACCACGCGCTCGAGCATGATCCTGCTTTGCGGGTTGTCCTGGTTGAAGTTGTTCTTGAGTACATCGCGGGCCTCGGTCAGCGCCTGGGTGTAGACCGGTGCCTGGCCATTGAGGGCGGCCCACTGCGCCTGTTCCAGGGCGAGGCTCAAGGCCAGGCGCACCTGCATCAGGCTCTGCCCCGCCAGGAGCGGACGGACGTTCTCGTCGGCATTGAAATCGATGCGGATATAGCGCGAGATCTGATCCCACCACTGGGCCCAGCGGCTGGCGCCATCGCCATCGGCGGTCAGGCCCAGCAGCGACTCGCCGCGATCCTTGTATTCAGGTGCCAGTTCCGAGAGTTGCAGCACCTGGTCACGCAGGGCGCCCAGTTGCAGGAACAGCCCGGTCCGGTCCGGCTGTTCGGTGCTGCGCAACGCCGCGAGGGTCTTGGCCAATTGTTCCCGGGCAGCGAACGAGCCCGGGTCATTCTGCTCGCGCAGGATGTCGTCGGCGCCCTGGACCAGCGCCTGGGCACTGGTGATGTCCTGCAAGGCGGAAAGACGCAGGCTGGCCAGGCGCAGCAGGTGCTCGGCCTCGGCCAGACGCCAATCCTTGCGGCTGGCGCCCAGTACCGTCTCCAGGCGCTGGTTCAGATGCTGCTGGTCACTTTGCAACTGGGCGACCAGGCGCCGCCGCTCCTCCAGCTCCTCGGCGGCGGGCAACTGGGCGAGGCGATCAGTGAGGCGCTGCTCGTTGAGCTTGAGATTCTGCGCCTGGTCATTCAGCGCCTGGACCTGGGCGGCCTGCTGTTGGTTGTTGGCCTGCAGGTGCCGCACCTGCCAGACGCCCCAGCCACCCACGGCCACGCCAGCGGCCCCCAGCAGCAACGCAACAATGGCCAACCCGTTGCCGCGACGCGGCGCCGCTGGGGCCGGGGTTTCAACCGGCGCATCGATCGCAGGCCGGTCTTGATCTTCTTTTGGCAAGGCTGTTTCGCTCACGTGTCCATCCTTTGCATTAGAAAACGGCACGGCTTGTTCCCGTAACGCCGCCAGCAAAGCCGCGGCATTGGCGCCACGGCAATCCACAACTGTTCGGGCCCCGGCGGCACGCGCCATCTCGGCAACCCTTGGGCTTGGAACAAACAATGGCAGCCGCGCCAGGGCGGGCCACGCTGAGCCGGCCAGTCGGTGCAGATGCTCGAAACTCTGCCCACTGCTGACCATCAGCGCGTTCAGGCGTTCCGCTTGCACCTTCGCCGGCAATTCACCTTCGCGGTACCGTGGCAGGGTGCGCCGGTACAACTCCAGATAGTCGACACTAGCACCTTGCTCACGCAAACGCTCAGCCAGCAAACCGCGTCCACCCTCGCCACGCACGATCAACACTCGTGGCTCGGGCCCGGTGAGAGCCTGACGCAAGGCGGGAAGTTCAAGCAAGGCTTCGCTGTCGTCGCCATTGTCCGGGTAGAACACGCACAGGCCGGCATCGGCGAGGATCTGCCCGGTGGCGGCGCCCACGCTGAACCACGGCAGCGCCGGTGGTTCGGGCCAGTGCTGACGCAATTGCTCCACGCACAAGCGGGCTGCGGGCTTGCTGACCACGATCACGGCACAGTACTGGTCCAGGCGCTGGAGAATCGCCCGTGCGGAATCGACGATGGGAAGCGGCTCGATATCCAGCAGCGGCAGGCTGCTGGTGAATATACCGGCATCGGCCAGTACGGCCGCCAGGGCCGACGACTCATCCGCCGGCCGGGTCAACAGCAGCCGCCAGCCCGTCACGCGTGGCCGGCCTCGCCGTAGACTTTCCTGAGGATGTCGTCGGCGCCCTGGCTCAGCAGGTCTTCGGCCACACGCACGCCCAGGGCTTCGGCGTCGGCGCGCGGCGCGCGGCCTTCGGCGCCCAGCAGTTGGCCGCCATTCGGATCGCCCACCAGGCCGCGCAGCCAGACCTGCTCGCCTTCGAGCACGGCATAACAGGCGATGGGAACCTGGCAGCCACCATTGAGGTGTTTGTTGAGGGCACGCTCGGCGAATACCCGGGTGGCGGTGTCGTCGTGGTGCAGAGGCGCGAGCAAGGCATGGATTTCGCTGTCGGCGCTGCGACACTCGATGCCCACCGCGCCTTGTCCGCCGGCGGGCAGACTGTCGTCGACGCTGATGGCCGAGGTGATGCGGTCTTCGAAGCCAAGGCGGATCAGGCCGGCGGCGGCCAGGATGATCGCGTCATACTCACCGGCATCGAGCTTGGCCAAGCGCGTATTGACATTGCCGCGCAGGAAGCGGATCTGCAGGTCCGGACGACGGCTCAGCAACTGCGCCTGGCGACGCAGGCTGGAGGTGCCGACCACGCTCCCGGCAGGCAAGGCATCAAGGCTGGCGAAGGTGTTGGAGACAAACGCATCCCGCGGATCTTCGCGCTCGCAGATGCAGAACAGACCCAGGCCTTGCGGGAAATCCATGGGCACGTCTTTCATCGAATGCACGGCGATGTCGGCTTCGTTGTCCAAAAGCGCGGTTTCCAGTTCCTTGACGAACAGGCCTTTGCCGCCGATTTTCGATAGCGGCGAATCCAGCAGCTTGTCACCGCGGCTGACCATGGGCACCAGGGTCACGATCAGGCCGGGATGGGCCGCTTCCAGGCGGGCTTTGACGTATTCGGCCTGCCAGAGGGCCAGGGCGCTTTTACGGGTGGCGATGCGGATCTCGCGAGGGGACATGGATCAATCCGTACTTAAAAGATACGGCGAATAATAACAGCTCAGCCAAATACGCTTTGACTTGAATCACGACCCCGGGGCCTCCCTGCCCGTCAATATCCTGGAAAGGGAGCGCATGGACGCTCCGCAGTGACGGTTAAAGCTGTTGCATCATCTTGCGCACGCCAGCCACGTGCCGCCGGCTGACGATCAGGGCATCGCCATTGAGGCCCTTGAGGAACAGTTGGAAATGCCCCAGTGGGGTCCGTTGCAGACGCTCGATACGCTCGCGTGCCACGAGGGCGTTGCGGTGGATGCGTACGAACCGCTCGCCGAACTCGTCTTCGAGGGCCTTGAGTGGCTCGTCCAGCAGGACTTCGCCGCTCTCATGGCGCAAGGTCACGTATTTATGGTCGGCAATGAAATAGACCACCTGATTGAGCGGAATCAGTTCGATACCCTTGCGGGTACGCGCGCTGATGTGACTGCGCGGACCGCTGCCGCTTTCGGCTGCCGGGCGGGTCAATGCCGCCAGTTGCGCCCGGTTGGGCCGCTCGGCCTTGCGCAAGGCGTCGAGCAACGCCTCGGAGGCCACTGGCTTGACCAGGTAGCCCACGGCACCGGCCTGCAACACATCGGGGGGAAAGTCGTCCCGTGTGGTGCAGAACACCACCGCGGGCGGCGACTCTCGCTCGCACAGCTTCGCCGCGACCTGCAAGCCATCCAGGCCAGGCATGCGGATGTCGAGCAGCACGATATCCGGCTTGTGGCTGTCGATAAGGGCCAACGCCTCTTCGCCATTGGTGGCGCTCGGCTCCAGGACACTGTAACCCTCGAGCTCGCCAACCATTCGGCTCAGGCGCTCGCGGGCCAGGGGTTCGTCATCAACGATCAGGACATTCATATTGCGCTGGATTCCTGCGTGAGTCTCGCACAAGGATAGCGTAGACAGGGGAAGTGACATCCGTCACCGCGATCCACGCTAAGACTCGTTCGAGGGCCAAAAAGTGCCGCGAGGCGGTTGCCTATCTTTACCAGCGCTTGCCGACCGATGCTCGGGGCCCGTTGTCGCACGGCGTCGCCGTAAGGGTTATCAAGACTCGATCCGATCAATATGAGCACCTCCGCGTCTGGGTTCGTCCGATGCACCATGGATTAAAAATCCGACGTCCTATCGTCCACTGTAGACGGTTGCCGGGATGATATTGCTCAATCGGAAAATATCGTTGTGCAAACCCTCCGTCGAAAGCCGGGGCCGCCACCGAAAAAACCTGCCGGGCAGTGCCAGCGCCAGCCCCGGTAACCCTGCTATCATCCGCCGCAGCCTTTACCGCTACTTTTTCCACAGCCGATCACGAGCGAATTCATGAGCACTGACAAGACCAATCAGTCCTGGGGCGGCCGCTTCAGTGAACCCGTCGACGCCTTCGTCGCCCGCTTCACCGCCTCCGTCAACTTCGACCAGCGCCTGTATCGCCACGACATCATGGGCTCGATCGCCCACGCCACCATGCTGGCCAAGGTCGGCGTACTGACCGATGCCGAGCGCGACAGCATCATCGATGGCCTGAAGACCATCCAGGGCGAGATCGAGGCCGGCCAGTTCGACTGGCGCGTCGATCTCGAAGACGTGCACATGAACATCGAGGCACGCCTGACCGACCGCATCGGCGTGACCGGCAAGAAGCTGCACACCGGCCGCAGCCGCAACGACCAGGTTGCCACCGACATTCGCCTGTGGCTGCGCGATGAAATCGACCTGATCCTGGGCGAAATCACGCGCCTGCAAAAAGGCCTGCTGGAACAGGCCGAGCGCGAGGCCGAGAGCATCATGCCGGGCTTCACGCACCTGCAAACCGCTCAACCTGTAACGTTTGGGCATCACATGCTGGCCTGGTTCGAAATGCTCAGCCGCGACTACGAGCGCCTGGTGGACTGCCGCAAGCGCACCAACCGCATGCCCCTGGGCAGCGCCGCGCTGGCCGGCACCACCTACCCGATCGATCGTGAATACACCGCGCAGTTGCTGGGCTTCGACGCCGTGGGCGGCAACTCGCTGGATAACGTCTCGGACCGCGATTTCGCCATCGAATTCTGTTCCGCAGCCAGCATCGCGATGATGCACCTGTCCCGGTTCTCCGAAGAGCTGGTGCTGTGGACCAGCGCGCAATTCCAGTTCATCGACCTGCCCGATCGCTTCTGCACCGGCAGCTCGATCATGCCGCAAAAGAAAAACCCCGACGTGCCGGAACTGGTACGGGGCAAGAGCGGCCGGGTATTCGGCGCACTGATGGGCCTGTTGACCCTGATGAAGGGTCAGCCGCTGGCCTACAACAAGGACAACCAGGAAGACAAGGAGCCGCTGTTCGACGCCGCCGACACCTTGCGCGACTCGCTGCGAGCCTTCGCCGACATGATCCCGGCCATCAAGCCCAAGCACGCAGTGATGCGCGAAGCAGCCTTGCGCGGCTTCTCCACCGCCACCGACCTGGCCGACTACCTGGTGCGCCGTGGCCTGCCGTTCCGTGATTGCCATGAGATTGTCGGCCATGCCGTGAAATACGGCGTGGACACCGGCAAGGACCTGGCGGAAATGAGCCTGGATGAACTGCGCCAGTTCAGCGACCAGATCGAGCAGGACGTGTTTGCCGTGCTGACCCTCGAAGGCTCGGTCAATGCCCGTGACCACATCGGCGGCACCGCGCCGGCCCAGGTCAAGGCAGCGGTTGTGCGGGGCCAGGCGTTGCTCGCCAGCCGCTGAAAGCCAGAAGCATCGCGAGCTCGCTCCCACGACGGATCTTTGGTGAACACCCCTAGTGAACATCCAGAGATTCAAACGCGGGAGCGAGCCTGCTCGTGATAGCCGGCTTCAACTCACCGAAAAGCTCACTTCTTGGCGGCGATCATCGCTAAAAACGTCGGCATCGCTGCTTCCTTGTCTGCCGCAATCCTTTGTACGTTCGGGTTCTGCTCCAGATGCTCCATCAGCGCCTTGGCTGCCGGCACGTCGGCCAACAGATCGATATCGAACAGCTTCCTGCCCACCTGTAACGCCAGCGAGACACTGTAGAGAAAGTACAGATCGGCAAGGCTCATGCTGTCACCCGCCACATAGGGTGCGAACTTGCCGTGGCGGCCGAGCGTGGCGAACCCCAGCAGCAGTTCGGTCCTGGTCTTTTCCTTGATGGCGTCGGGCAACGTCATGCCGAAAAATGCCTCGGCGTAACACGCCCGCCCCGGCAGCTCGATGTACAACTCGATTTCCCTGCACAGGGCCAGCACCTGGGCACGGGCGTACGGGTCTTCGGGCAGCAGGGGCTTGCCTGGCTGGGTTTGCTCGATGTACTCGAGGATCACGCTGGTTTCATTGATGAAGCCCTGGTCGGTCTTCAGTACAGGAACTTTGCCCCGGGGGCTGATGGCCAGGGTTTCGGGAGCCTGGTTGCCATAGAACGGCACCTCTGCGAAGGGCAGGCCCTTCTCCAGCAGCGCCAGCTTCACCATGTTGTAGTAGTTACTGACAGAGAAACCATAAAGCTCAAGCATTGCAAGCCTCCAGGCCGTGCGGGGTTGGCAGCCTTGCGTTATAGACGGTCGGGGCACTTCCCGCCAGGCCCATCAGCCTGGCGAATAGGGGTAGACTGGCGGCCTTTCTCAAAGGAGCCTGCCATGAGCGAGCCAACCGACATCGACAACGACGAAGAAGAGTTCGTCGAAACGACCCTGATCGAAGCCATCGAAAACCAGATCGAAAGCGACAACCCGCCCGCCGCCAAGGCAACCTTCAACAAACTGACCCTGGTCGGGTACGAACGGGAGGAAATCCTGAACCTCATGGCCCATGTGCTGGCCCATGAGATCGACGCCATGCTCGAACAGGATCGCCCGTTCGATGCCCAGTGGTACGAAACCGCGTTGCGTGCCCTGCCCGAGCTGCCACCGGAAAAGCAATGAGCCCCAGGCGCACGGCTCTTGTGCCTGGCAGAACAGCGGTGTTGCGTCACTCGAAACCAAAAAGCACGACACTGGTACTGGACAGTTCGCCAGAGTGCGCTCAACTTAAGGGCGCTGTCGTCCAAATTCCTAGAAAGTCTGGAGTCCTTATGTCGCTTACCCCTGAGCTGGTTGCCGAACTGGAAATCCTTGCACTCTTCAACCTGGACAGTTCCCAGGAAGGCCTGAAAATCCATCAGACCGCTGCCCCTTCTGCCATCGCCGCCGCCAAACGCCTTTACGAAAAAGACCTGATCACCCAGTCCGACGGCGGTTACCTGACCAGCCTGGGCCGGGATGCCGCCGAGCACGTGCAAGGCCTGTTGACCATTCTCAACGTCGTATCGCAAGCCGCCTGACCTTCCTGTCGCCCACGGAAATCCCTGCGCCGGGGTTTCCGCAGGCGCACTGCGCCCCCTGTAGAAATTCCGGCGTCAAAAATCATATTTCAGCTTAAGAATTCCACGCCCCGGACGCTAAACTGCCATCACCTTCGATCTCCCACGTTCGACGCCGCGAGCGGTTTGAGCCGACATGACCCGCAATCACGAAATACGCCCCGATCTGGATGAGGGAATCGACCGCAAGGTCTTGAGCCAGTTGCGCGCACGTTTTCTCAAGCTCAACACCATCCGGATGGAACGTGCCCTGGAAGGCCTCTCGCCTCGCCAGCAAAGCGTATTGACCTTGCTGCCCCTGTTTTTCCACGTCAATCACCCCTTGTTGCCCGGCTACGTCTCGAGCACGACTCCGGCAGGGCTGTCGAACTACGAACCCGACGCCAGCGTCCTCACCGAGGCCCAGCGGCTGACCCGCTCCTTCTCCTACAAGCCGCGCCACGGCAGCAACCCACCAAGGCCGATTCTCGGCCTGTTCCTGATGGGCAGCCTGGGCACGCTCGCCCAGGCGGATCAGAGCGACATGGACGTATGGGTCTGTCACGGACCGGACCTGAGCGACGATGAACTGGCCGAGCTGCGCAAGAAATGCCAGTTGCTCGAGGCCTGGGCGGCGACCCAGGGCGCCGAAGCCCACTTCTTCCTCATCGACCCGGCCCGGTTCGTACGGGGCGAAAGGGACAACCAGCTCAGCTCCGACGATTGCGGAACGACCCAGCACTACCTGCTGCTGGACGAGTTCTACCGCACCGCGATCTGGCTGGCGGGGCGTACGCCGATCTGGTGGCTGGTGCCGGTCTACGAAGAAGACAACTATGAGCAGTACACCCACACGCTGATTTCCAAGCGCTTTATCCGAGCGGACGAGACACTGGACCTCGGACACCTGGCCTACATCCCGCCGGGAGAGTTCATTGGCGCCGGCCTCTGGCAGTTGTTCAAGGGTATCGAGTCCCCTTACAAGTCCGTGCTCAAGCTGCTGCTGACCGAGGTCTATGCCAGCGAGCACCCCGACGTCCGGTGCCTGAGCCTGCGCTTCAAGCAGGCGGTATTCGCCAATCGCCTGGACCTGGAAGAACTGGACCCGTACATGCTGATCTATCGCCGCATCGAGGAATACCTCAAGGCCCGCGGCGAGCCCGAGCGTCTGGAACTGATCCGGCGCGCGCTCTACCTGAAGGTCAACCGCAAGCTCACCGGCCCGGCGCGCAGCAGCGGCTGGCAACGCACGCTGCTCGAGCGCCTGGCCAGCGAATGGGGCTGGGATCAGCGCCAACTGGCGCTGCTGGACAGCCGCAGCCAGTGGAAGGTGCGCCAGGTCAGCAACGAAAGACGGGCCCTGGTCAATGAACTGACCTACAGCTACCGCTTCCTGACCCAGTTCGCCCGCACCGAGAAAACCGCCAGCCTGATCAACAAGCGTGACCTCAACGTCCTTGGCCGACGGTTGTACGCGGCGTTCGAACGCAAGGCCGACAAGGTGGAGTTCATCAATCCCGGCATCGCGCCGGACCTGGCCGAAGACACCCTGACGCTGGTTCAGTCACCCAACAAGAAAGAACCCGGGCAAAACCAGTGGGGCCTTTATAACGGCAGCCTCAATGCCCTGGAGTGGGAGAATTTCGCGCCGATCAAGCGCAGCCGGGAATTGCTGGAGCTGCTGACCTGGTGCCATCGCAACGGCGTGATCGACAGCAGTACGCGGCTGGCGCTGCACCCCGGCGAGAGCGACCTGAGCGAGTTCGAGCTGTTCAACCTGCTGGGCAGCCTGCAACAGGCCATCGCGCTGCCCCTGGCCACGGTCGACGAAGAACGGCTGCTGCATGCCAGCGTGCCCAGCGAGGTGCTGATCCTGGTAAACGTCGGCATCGACCCGCTCAAGCATCACCGCGACCTGAACATCCTGATGACCACCGAACGCACCGACTCGCTGAGCTATGCCGGTGTCCGGGAAAACCTGGTGCTGACCCTCGACCAGGTCACGCTCAACAGTTGGAACGAAGTGCTGGTCAACCGCTTCGACGGCGAGCACGCGCTGCTCGACTGCCTGCGTGACTACCTCAACGACCTGCCCTCCGGGCCGCGCCAGCCGCGCTTGCAGGTCCGCTGCTTCTGCCACAACCGCGCGCAGTTCATTGCGCGAAGGGTCGAAGAAGTCATCGAAACGGCCCAGACGCTGCTGCTCAGCAACCTCAACCATCGCTATCTGCTTCAGGTCCAGCAGCACTACCATGTGCTGGAACTGGTGCCCGGCCAGGTCAACCACATTCCCCTGGCCAGCCTCTCGGCGCTGATGGATTACCTGGGTGAAGAGCTGGCCGCCTACAGTCCGCTGCACCTGGACTCGATGGCCCTGGAAGATCATGACCTGGCACTGGTCCTGCCCATGGGCCAACCCGAGTGCATCCAGGTGTTCTACCGGGTCAACGAGGACGACGCCGACCTGTACGTGCTCGACGAACTCAACGCCCTGTGGCAGCAGCGCCTGCCCTATCACGACGAGCAAAGCCTGCTGGTGCCGCTGCAACGCTTCCTGCAATCGGTGCTGTACCGCCGCGACGCCCTGCTGCCAATGGATGCCGCCCAGCCGTTGAACCTGGAAACCCTGTATTACCAGTTGCTGCCCTCGGGCAACGGACGGGCGCGGCGGATCGAGGCACGCCAGGCTCCGCAGACACCGGTGAACAAACCGTTCTATGACGTACAGGCCATCATCGGCAAAGCGGCCCATGGCCAGGTGCACGTCACCCTGTACTGCAACCAGCAGGAGTTCTCTGAACTGGAACACGGCGACCAGCTGTTCCGCGTAGTTGCCGGGGAAATCGTCGGCCAGCGCCGCGAGGCCGAACGCTATCGCTGCTACATCACCGACCTGGACCTCTCGGGCCTGGTGGGTGACGGTGCCTGCTCGAGCAATCTGTACCTGCGCTACAAGGCCGACCTGGAACGCGCCCTGAACGAGGCGCTGACCCTGGTCTGAATCAGAGGTGGAAATCGCCGCCCGCTTCGGGCTGGTATTCCACGGCCAGCAATGTCAGCTTCAGGGTCTTGCCGCCCGGCGCCGGCCAGTCGATGTGCTGGCCCACCTTCAGGCCCAGCAGCGCGCTGCCTACCGGCGCCAGGATCGAGACCTTGCCTTCATCGGCATTCGCGTCCTGTGGATAGACCAGCGTCAGGCGATAGTCCTTGCCGCTGCCTTCCTCGCGGCAATGCACACGCGAATTCATCGTCACGACGTCGGCGGGCACGTCTTCATGGCCCACCAGGGTCTCGGCGCGATCCAGTTCGGTCTGCAACGCGATCACGCCCGGGAGCGTTTCGTCCAGGCTGTCGATCAGACGCTCCAGACGCTGAACGTCCAGGCGGGTAAGGGTGATGGAAGGTGCGGTCATGATCCAGGCAGACTCCTTTCTTCTGCACGAAAAAAGCAAAACCCCGCCACAGGAAGACGGGGTTTTTACGGGCCTCGGCAAGGTGAGGCATAGCCGGACACTAACACAGCTCAATAAATATACAAGTCGGGGAGCTGGCACACCCAACTGTCGCGTGAGGATTTATCCCAGCTGGGCTGTTGCAGCCCTGAGCTTGCCTGCCCGATCGACCTGCCTGGTTGCGTTAGTCTTTCGGGCTGCTTGGCAGCCAGCGGGGATAAAAACCCTCGCCACGGATGGTTACACCTGAGGTTTGCGCCTGGCCGCCTCGGCACAGATGACCCGCCGCCGCTCATCATCGGCCGAGCGCCACTCGCGGATATCCTCCACATGACGAAAGCATCCGAGGCAGACCTTTTGCTCGTCAAGTCGACAAAGGCTGATGCACGGCGACGGCACGGCGGGGCTGACGTTGCTGTAGAGCGGCTTGGGTGGCCGAACCGGGGCAGTCTGGTTCACGCGATCACAGGCCTTCGAAGTCGAATTCCACACCAGCCTGCTGCTTGACGATGCGTTCGAGCATCTCGCCCAGTTGCTCTTCGCTCTTGTCGCACAGCCAGCGCCCGCTCTCCTCGTCGTAGTCGAAGTGGAAGCCACCCGAGACCGCCGCCAGCCAAAGCTGGCGCAGTGGCTCCTGGCGACTGAAAATCAATTGGGTACCGTTTTCGAACTTGACAGTCAGCACGCCGGCGGAGCTTTCCAGGTCGATATCCAGCTCGCTGTCTTCGAATACATCCTCCAGGGTTTGCTGGGTCGCATCGACCAGATCGTGGAAACGGGCTTCAGTCAAACTCATTGCGGCAACCTCGAAAATGTCTGCTTATGCTCAAGCGCCGCAAGATACGGGCGCTTCCCGACGATTGCAAAGGATATACCGACCAACGACAACCGCAGCCACCGCAATCGATAACGGCGCCAGCCCCGCCGGACGGGAGGCCCGTTGCATAGGCAAGCCGCCGGGTGGCCGGTATACTCCGGCGCAATTAACGCATTTTCAAGGATTTCGCCATGAAGCGCCTGATCTCTTCCCTTGCTGCGCTCGTCGCGGTTGCCTGCCTAGTGACAGCCTGTGGTCAAAAAGGTCCGCTGTACCTGCCCGACGACAGCAAGTCTCCCGAAGAGCAGGCCAAGTCGTCACAATCCAGGTCCCACTCCCACGACACCCAGACCACTTACTAAGGGATTGCCATGGACGCTTTTAACTACCGTGGCGGGGAGCTGTTCGCGGAAGGGGTTGCCCTGTCTGCGATCGCCGAACGTTTCGGCACGCCGACCTATGTCTATTCCCGTGCCCACATAGAAGCGCAATACCGGACCTTCGCCGACGCCCTCGTCGGCATGCCGCACCTGGTGTGCTTCGCCGTCAAGGCCAACTCCAACCTGGGCGTGCTCAACGTCCTGGCACGCCTGGGCGCCGGCTTCGACATCGTCTCCGGTGGCGAGCTCGAACGCGTCCTGGCCGCAGGCGGCAGTGCCGACAAGATCGTGTTCTCCGGCGTCGGCAAGACCCGCGAAGACATGCGCCGCGCCCTGGAAGTCGGCGTGCACTGCTTCAACATCGAATCCACCGACGAGCTCGAACGCTTGCAGCTTGTCGCCGCCGAACTGGGTGTGCGCGCGCCGATTTCCCTGCGCGTGAACCCGGACGTCGACGCCGGCACCCACCCGTACATCTCCACCGGCCTGAAGGAAAACAAGTTCGGCATCGCCATTGCCGACGCCGAAGACGTGTACGTGCGCGCCGCCCAACTGCCGAACCTGGAAGTGCTGGGCGTCGACTGCCACATCGGCTCGCAGCTGACCACCCTGGAGCCCTTCATCGATGCCCTCGACCGCCTGCTGGCATTGGTCGACCGCCTCGGCGACTGCGGCATCTACCTGCGCCATATCGACCTGGGCGGCGGTGTCGGCGTGCGCTACCGCGACGAAGAGCCGCCCTTGGTGGCCGACTACATCAAGGCCGTGCGCGAGCGCCTCGAAGGCCGCGACCTGGCACTGATGTTCGAGCCTGGCCGGTACATCGTGGCCAACGCCGGCGTGCTGCTGACCCAGGTCGAATACCTCAAGCACACCGAGCACAAGGACTTCGCCATCGTCGACGCGGCCATGAACGACCTGATCCGCCCGGCGCTGTACCAGGCCTGGATGGACGTGTCCGCGGTTCGCCCACGCGATACCGCCCCACGCAGCTACGATATCGTCGGGCCGATCTGCGAAACCGGCGACTTCCTGGCCAAGGGCCGGGAACTGGCATTGCAGGAAGGGGATCTGCTGGCCGTGCATTCGGCCGGAGCCTACGGGTTTGTCATGAGTTCCAACTACAACACCCGGGGCCGTTGCGCCGAGGTGCTGGTGGACGGTGATCAGGCATTCGAAGTACGTCGCCGCGAGACGATAGCCGAGCTGTTCGCCGGCGAAAGCCTGCTGCCGGAGTAAGACCATGCTGCTGCGTTTCACCAAGATGCACGGCCTGGGCAACGATTTCATGGTCCTCGACCTGGTCAGCCAGCACGCGCACATCCTGCCCAAGCACGCCAAGCAATGGGGCGACCGGCACACTGGCATCGGTTTCGACCAGTTGCTGATCGTCGAAGCGCCCACCAACCCGGATGTGGACTTCCGCTATCGGATCTTCAACGCCGACGGCTCGGAAGTGGAGCAATGCGGTAACGGTGCGCGCTGCTTCGCCCGCTTCGTGCTGGACAAGCGCCTGACCGCCAAACGCAGGATCCGCGTCGAGACCAAGAGCGGCATCATCGAGCTGGACGTGCGCAACGATGGCCAGATCGGCGTCAACATGGGCGCCCCGCGCCTGAAGCCGTCAGAGATTCCGTTCGAAGCGCCGGCCCAGGCCCTGAGCTACCCGCTGGAAGTCGATGGCGCCACGGTGGAACTGGCCGCGGTGTCCATGGGCAACCCCCATGCCGTACTCCGGGTCACCGACATCAACAGTGCGCCGGTGCATGAGCTGGGGCCGAAGATCGAGCATCACCCGCGCTTCCCAGCGCGCGTGAACGTCGGTTTCCTGCAAGTCATCGACCGTCACCGCGCCCAACTGCGCGTCTGGGAACGGGGTGCCGGGGAAACCCAGGCCTGCGGAACCGGCGCCTGCGCCGCCGCGGTCGCCGCGATCAGCCAGGGATGGATGGATTCGCCCCTGCTGATCGACCTGCCGGGCGGGCGCCTGTCCATCGAATGGGCAGGCCCCGGCCAACCGGTGATGATGACCGGCCCGGCAGTTCGCGTATACGAAGGACAAGTTCGTCTTTGAATGAGCCAAACCCATGACCGACAAGCCACAGGTTCCAGCCTCGCAGCCCGACGAATCCCCTGGCCAGCTTCCGGATGCCGCGGCAGTGGCCGCTTATCTGGAGGCTCACCCGGACTACTTCGTCGAGCGTGAAGACTTGCTTTCAGTGATGCGCATCCCCCACCGACGCGGCGATACGGTGTCGCTGGTGGAGCACCAGATGAAGATCCTGCGCGAACGCAACATCGAGATGCGCCATCGTCTCTCGCACCTGATGGACGTCGCCCGGGACAACGACCGGCTCTTCGACAAGACCCGTCGCCTGATCCTGGCATTGATGGACGCCAACACCCTCGAAGACCTGGTGATGAGTGTCGAAGACAGCCTGCGCCAGGACTTCCAGGTGCCTTTTGTCAGCCTCATCCTGTTCAGCGACAACGCCATGCCGGTGGGTCGCTGGGTGACCCACGCCGACGCACAGACGGCCATCGGTGGCTTGCTGACTGAAAACAAGAGCGTCAGCGGCAGCCTGCGCGAACACGAGCTGGACTTCCTGTTCGGCGAAGAACAGCGCAAGCAGATCGGCTCCACCGCCGTCGTCGCCATTGCCCATCAGGGCGTGCATGGCGTTCTGGCCATCGCCAGTCGCGATCCCCAGCACTACAAGAGCTCGGTGGGCACGCTGTTCCTCAGCTACATCGCCGAGGTCACCGGCCGGCTGCTGCCACGGTTCACCGGCTCGCTGCGCTCGGTACGCTGATGATGGAGCGGCAGCTGGACGCCTACTGCGAGCACCTGCGCAGTGAGCGCCAGGTGTCGCCCCATACGCTGGCAGCCTACCGTCGCGACCTTGCAAAAGTGCTGGGCTGGTGTCAGAAACACAACGTCGGCAGTTGGTCGGCACTGGACATCCAGCGCCTGCGCAGCCTGGTCGCCCGCCTGCACCAACAGGGCCAATCCTCTCGCAGCCTGGCCCGCCTGCTGTCGGCGGTGCGCGGCCTGTATCACTACCTCAATCGCGAAGGCCTGTGCGATCACGACCCGGCCACCGGCCTGGCGCCCCCCAAGGGCGAGCGCCGGTTGCCCAAGACCCTCGACACCGACAGGGCCCTGCAACTGCTCGAAGGGGCGGTCGAGGATGACTTCCTGGCACGACGGGACCAGGCGATCCTCGAGCTGTTCTATTCTTCCGGCCTGCGGCTATCGGAGCTGACGGGGCTGAACCTCGATCAACTGGACCTGGCCGACGGCATGGTCCAGGTGCTGGGCAAGGGCAGCAAGACTCGCCTGCTGCCCATCGGCCGCAAGGCCCGGGAAGCCCTGGAGCTGTGGCTGCCGCTACGGGCACTGGCCAACCCCGCCGATGATGCCGTTTTCGTCAGCCAGCAGGGCCGCCGCCTCGGCCCCAGGGCGATCCAGCTGCGGGTCAAGGCCGCCGGCGAACGTGAACTGGGGCAGAATCTGCATCCGCACATGCTCAGGCACTCCTTCGCCAGCCATGTCCTGGAGTCATCCCAGGACCTTCGCGCTGTCCAGGAGCTGCTAGGCCATTCGGACATCAAGACCACCCAGATCTACACCCACCTGGACTTCCAGCACCTGGCGACGGTCTATGACAGTGCCCACCCCAGGGCCAAACGCATCAAGGGCGACGAATCATGACCATCGAGCTGATCACTTTCGACCTGGACGACACCCTGTGGGACACCGCCCCGGTGATCGCCAGCGCCGAAGCCGTCTTACGCCAATGGCTGGCCGATAACGCACCGAATCTGGGCGGTGTACCGGTGGAGCATCTCTGGACGATCCGCGAACAGGTGTTGCGCGAAGAACCGGGCCTGAAACACCGCATCAGTGCATTGCGCAGGCGCGTGCTGTTCCGTGCGCTGCAAGAAGCCGGCTATGACCAGTGGCAAGCCTCCGAGCTGGCAGACCAGGCCTTCGAGACCTTCCTGCACGCCCGCCATCAACTGGAGGTGTTCCCCGAGGTGCAACCCACCCTGGAGATCCTGGCCAACCACTTCGCCCTGGGCGTGGTCACCAACGGCAACGCCGATGTACGCCGCCTTGGGCTGGCCGATTACTTCAAGTTCGCCCTGTGCGCCGAAGACATCGGCATCGCCAAGCCTGACGCCCGGCTCTTTTACGAGGCCCTGCAACGCGGTGGCGCCACTGCGCAGACCGCCGTGCACATCGGCGACCACCCGGGCGACGATATCGCCGGCGCGCAACAGGCTGGCCTGCGCGCAGTGTGGTTCAACCCGGCGGGCAAGACCTGGGATGCAGAGCATGCGCCGGACGCCGAAATCCGCAGCCTGACCGAACTGCCAAGCCTGCTGGCGGGCTGGCATAGCCAGCGCTGAACGCTGCTTCACAGTCGCCAGAACCCTCCCCCTCCGTGGGAGCGAGCTGGCTCGCGAAGGCGGTGGCATAGCCAACATCAATGCCAGCAGAGCCACCGCTATCGTGAGCAGCTCGCTACACAGGAACTGCGCCTGATTCGGGAAATACAATAGCGCCCATGAAAAAGCCCGCGACGACGGCGGGCTTTTTCGGCAAGCAAGAAGCAGAAGCTCAGATAGGACGGCTGCCGTACTTGTTGTCGGGCTTCTTGGGCGGATCGGCGACCACATTGGCCTCCACTTCCTGCACCTTTCCGCCCCTGGCCAGGAATTCTTCCATGGCCTTGGCGAGCGCATCACGTTCCTTGTTCTTGGCCTCTACGCTCGGCAACTCGTCGATCGATACTGCTGCCTTGGCCTTGCCCTTGGCAGGCGCCGGGACATCGGCAACATCATCGTCGGCCACATCTTCAGCCGCCGCTTCCAGACCGTCTTCGGCCTCGTCTTCGTCACCTACTTCGAGGTCGTCGTTTTCCAGATCATCGTCGCTCATGTTCTACCTCATGACTTGCGAAAAGCAGATTAGTTATAGCCCAGCTTCGCCATCTGTCGAAGGCTGCCAGAAAAAATTCAACATCCACCGGCAATCGGCGGTCATGCCCCTTCACCGTACAAGGTGGCGAGGACTTTACGGGCACCGCCATGATCACGGTGCTCGCCCAGATAAACACCTTGCCAGGTGCCCAGTGCCAGTCGCCCGTCCGTTACCGGCAGGCTGAGCTGACATCCCAGCACACTGGCCTTGAAGTGCGCCGGGAGGTCGTCCAGGCCTTCGTCGTTGTGCTCATAGTCGGCATTTCCTTGTGGGATCAGCCGATTGAAAAATCGTTCGAAGTCTCGACGTACCGCCGGATCGGCGTTCTCGTTGATGGTCAACGAGGCCGAGGTGTGCTGCAGCCACAGATGCAACAGACCGACACGACACGCCCTGAGTTCAGGCAGGCCGGCGAGCAACTCGTCCGTCACCAGGTGAAAGCCCCGGGGCCTTGCCCGCAGGGTAATCAGCGTCTGTTGCCACATACAGTTCTCCGCACGTTCGGCGCGCATTCTAGCGCGCTCTGGGAAAAAACAAAGAGCCTAATATTCCTCCTTCGATGTAAGCCTTTGACGGTAGAAAAGTCCTGTCGCCTGCATGGCAAAAAGCGCCTGGAAAACGGCCCCTTCCTTGAGCAATGACAAATTCCAGACAAAAAAATGCCCGGCAAGCCGGGCATATTTTTTTGCGTGCGCTTACAGGTTGTAGCCACGCTCGTTGTGCTGGGCCAGATCCAGGCCGACAGCCTCTTCTTCCTCGGAGACACGCAGCCCCATGACCGCATCCAGAACCTTGAGGATGATGAAGGTGACGATCGCGGTGTAGATCACGGTGAAACCCACGCCCTTGATCTGGATCCACACTTGCGCACCGATATCGGTGACGGTGCCGAAGCCGCCCAGGGCCGGCGCAGCGAACACGCCAGTGAGGATCGCACCGAGAATACCGCCGATACCATGCACGCCGAAGGCATCCAGGGAGTCGTCGTAGCCGAGCTTGCGCTTGAGGGTGGTTGCACAGAAGAAGCACACCACGCCTGCCGCCAGGCCGATGACCAGGGCGCCCATCGGGCCCACGGTACCGGCTGCCGGAGTGATCGCGACCAGACCCGCCACCACGCCCGAGGCAATGCCCAGTGCGCTTGGCTTGCCGTGGGTGATCCACTCGGCGAACATCCAGCCCAGCGCCGCGGCGGCGGTAGCGATCTGAGTCACCAGCATGGCCATGCCGGCGGTGCCGTTGGCGGCGACGGCGGAACCGGCGTTGAAGCCGAACCAGCCGACCCACAGCATGGCGGCACCCATCAGGGTGTAACCCAGGTTATGCGGCGCCATCGGCGTGGTGGGGAAGCCCTTGCGCTTGCCCAGTACCAGGCACGCCACCAGGCCCGCGATACCGGCGTTGATGTGCACCACGGTGCCACCGGCGAAGTCCAGCACGCCCCAGTCCCACATCAGGCCACCGTTGCCAGACCAGACCATGTGTGCGATCGGTGCATACACCAGGGTGAACCACACGCCCATGAAGATCAGCATGGCGGAGAACTTCATCCGCTCGGCGAAGGCGCCGACGATCAGGGCCGGAGTGATGATGGCGAACGTCATCTGGAAGGTGATGAACACCGCTTCGGGAAACAGCGCCGCCGGACCGGTCAGGCTGGCCGGGGTGACGCCTGCCAGGAACGCCTTGCCCAGGCCGCCGACGAAGGAGTTGAAGTTGACGACGCCCTGCTCCATGCCGGTGGTGTCGAACGCGATGCTGTAGCCATAGATGACCCACAGGATGCTGATCAGACCGGTAATGGCAAAGCACTGCATCATCACGGAAAGAATGTTTTTCGACCGGACCATGCCGCCATAGAACAGCGCCAGACCGGGAATGGTCATGAACAGCACGAGAATCGTGGCAGTCAGCATCCAGGCGGTGTCGCCGGAATTCAGTACGGGGGCTGCCGCTTCTTCCGCCATGGCCAGGCCAGGCATTACGAAGGACAACAGGGCTCCTAGCCCTGCGAATTTACGCAGAGTCATATTGTTTTCTCCTGGGGCGTTGGGTTTGGCGGCTTAGATGGCGTCGGTATCGGTTTCGCCGGTACGGATGCGGATAGCCTGTTCCAGATTGACCACAAAGATCTTTCCGTCACCAATCTTGCCGGTGTTGGCAGCCTTGGTAATGGCCTCGATGACCCGGTCAAGATCCTTGTCGTCGATGGCGACGTCGATCTTCACCTTGGGCAGGAAGTCGACCACGTATTCCGCGCCGCGATACAGCTCGGTGTGGCCTTTCTGCCGGCCGAAGCCTTTGACCTCGGTAACGGTGATGCCCTGCACGCCGATTTCGGACAGCGACTCGCGCACGTCGTCCAACTTGAACGGCTTGATGATGGCAGTGACTAGCTTCATGAAACTCTCTCCCGAATTGGTGGACTTGCCCCAGGAAAACAAACCCGACTCAAGTCTAAGCGCAGTGCCTGGCTTTGTAACGCGTCGTCGGCCCAAGTTGCCCGACCAGCGCCAGTTAACCGTTCCTGACGGAGCTCCCCGCTCCGTCCGCTGCACTGCATTCGTCACAACGACTGCATCAGTGCATGGGTCACCAGGCTCTAAGCAGAAACCTTGCCATCTGTGCCCAAACCCTCTGATTTCAGTCTCTTACCTGCACAGCCAGCCCGCATGACGCCACGAACCGCAGCGATACGCACAACAACGGTGCGACAGCGCCCGCCCCCATGCGCGAAAAGCGTGCATCCCGGGCTTGCGGATTGACTATAGACACTGCGTGATACACTGCCCGTCATCGTTTCCAGGACACCTGCCATGCTTGCGCCAAAAGACCTCCTCGACGCCCTGAGCGGCCACGCCTCCCGCCTCCTGAGTGGCGACACGCCCCTGCCCAGGAGTGAAATCGAAAGCCAGCTCAAGGCCCTGCTTCAAAGTGGCTTCAGCAAGCTGGACCTGGTGAGCCGGGAAGAATTCGACAGCCAGATGGTCGTGCTGGCCCGCACACGCGCGCGCCTCGAGAGCCTGGAGGCGAAGGTGGCGGAGTTGGAAGCCAGGCTGGGCTCGGCGGCCGAGTAACGAAGACGCATCAAGGGGCACAGGCCCGATCGGCTTTTCGCCGTTCAGCCACTGAGCACCTGCCGAGCCTGCTCCGACAGCGTCACCATCGGCAACTCCAGGATGAAGAGCGCCCCCTGCCCCGGACCGGCGCTCTGCACCGCCAGGTCACCGCCCATCTCGTGCGCGGCCAGGATGCAGCTGTGCAGGCCAAAACCGTGGCCGTCGGCCCGTGTCGTGAAGCCATGCTCGAAGACATGGGCGATATTGCCCATGGCAATGCCTTCGCCGTTGTCCTCGACTTCGATACGTGCCCGCTGATCACCCACGGCTTTCAGGCGAAGGACGATCCGTGACGGGCGGTCCGTCACCGACTCGAGCGCCTGCCGGGCGTTGTTGATCAGGTTGATCAGTATCTGCAGCACCTTGTGCTTATCCAGTGCCATCAGCGGTATGTCGTCGAGCTCCTGGACCAGCGTCACGTCATGGCGAGCCAGGGATCCATGGCAGATGCGGACCACGTCCTCCATCAGCTCTTTCAGTGAACCTGGCTCCAGCACGCTGGAATTGCCGGCATAGGACTGCTGGGTGGCGACGATCTCCTTGATGTGGTCGATGCTCCTGGTGAGCAGGGCCAGCTCCTTGATCATGCTCTCGCGCTCGGTCGCCAGCGATTCGGCCAGCATGCCAAGGTATTCCGGCAGCGCGCGGCCTTTCGGATCGCGGCTGATGAAATCCCCCAGGTTGTCCGAATGCTCTCTCATCAGTTGAACGACCTTGGCCACCCCCACCGCCTTCGATGCGTGCACCTTGTCGTACAGGACCTGGGCCGACACGTTGACGCTGTTGAGCACATTGCCCACGTTGTGCAGCACATTCGTCGCGATTTCCGCCATGCCGGCCCGACGCGCCGTGGTGACCAGCTCGGCCTGCGCCTCGCGCAGTTCATCGTTGACCCTGGCCAACTGCTGCGGACTGGGGATCCTCAGCGCAGCGGGCACCAGCCGGACCAGGAGAATGGCAGTGATCACCGAGGCAATCGCCGTGACCACCTTAATCAGCGCCGACAACCAGTAGTAGGGTTGCCAGATCGTCAGGATTTCGATCAGGTGGCTGGTGCCACAGGCCAGGATGAAGACGCCGAAGGCCGCCAGCATCCAGTCGAACGGCACGTCCTTGCGCTTGTGGATAAAGTAGATGAGGGTGAAGGGGATGGTGACGTATGACAGGGCAATGAGGCTATCGGCGATCACATTGGTCCAGAGCAGGTCCGGGCGCCACATGTAGCAGTGCCCATGGGGCATGAAGCGTTTGTCGGTCAACAGCGCCAGCAGATCGTCCATGGCCGCGTCCTCCCTGTGCCTTTGAACCGACAGATGCCGATCAAATGCAGTCTAGCAGAGGCCCGGGACGCTCAGGACCGCCCGGGCCTTCGGCAACATTCTGCGAAAATTTGCGCTGCAATTGCCGCTCCGACGCACTCTGTCACGACTACCCTTCAGGAACCGCAGGACGCGGCCCTTATTCACTCAAGGAACGATTCATGTCGCTCGCCATCATCCATAGCCGCGCCCAGGTAGGGGTGCAGGCTCCCGCCGTTACCGTAGAGGTTCACCTGGCCAACGGCTTGCCGTCGCTGACGATGGTCGGTCTGCCCGAGGCCGCGGTGAAGGAAAGCAAGGACCGGGTGCGCAGCGCGATCATCAATTCGGGGCTGAACTTTCCGGCCCGACGCATCACCTTGAACCTGGCGCCGGCCGACCTGCCCAAGGATGGCGGGCGGTTCGACCTGGCGATTGCCCTGGGTATCCTGGCCGCCAGCGTGCAGGTGCCGACCCTGGCCCTGGAAGATGTGGAATGCCTCGGTGAGCTGGCCTTGTCCGGCGCGGTGCGCCCGGTGCGCGGGGTTTTGCCCGCAGCGCTGGCGGCACGCCAGGCGGGGCGGACGCTGCTGGTTCCACGGGCCAATGCCGAGGAAGCCTGCCTGGCGTCGGGCCTGAAGGTGATCGCCGTCGACCACCTGCTCGAAGCGGTGGCGCACTTCAACGGCCACACCCCGGTCGAGGCCTTCGTGTCCAACGGGCTGCTCGCCGCCAGCAAGCCATACCCCGACCTCAACGAAGTGCAAGGCCAGGTCGGGGCCAAGCGTGCCTTGCTGATTGCCGCCGCCGGTGCCCATAACCTGTTGCTCAGCGGGCCACCGGGCACCGGCAAGACGTTGCTGGCGAGCCGCCTGCCAGGGCTGCTGCCGCCCCTGGCCGAGTGCGAGGCCCTGGAGGTCGCGGCGATTCAGTCGGTCGCCAGTTGCGTGCCGTTGAGCCACTGGCCGCAGCGGCCGTTTCGCCAGCCCCATCATTCGGCGTCCGGTCCGGCACTGGTTGGCGGCGGGTCCAAGCCGCAGCCGGGGGAAATCACCCTGGCCCACCATGGCGTACTGTTTCTCGACGAACTGCCGGAGTTCGACCGCAAGGTATTGGAGGTCCTGAGGGAGCCGTTGGAATCAGGGCATATCGTCGTCTCACGCGCCCGTGACCGTGTGCGATTTCCAGCGCGTTTCCAGCTGGTGGCGGCGATGAACCCCTGTCCCTGCGGTTATCTGGGGGAGCCCACCGGGCGCTGTTCCTGCACGCCGGACATGGTGCAGCGCTACCGCAACAAGCTTTCCGGCCCCTTGCTGGATCGCATCGACCTGCACCTGACCGTTGCCCGGGAAGCCACGGCACTGAATCCCAAGGGTGAACCGGGCGAGGATACGGCCACCGTTTCCGAGCAAGTGGCCGAAGCCCGTGAACGCCAGCAAAGACGCCAGGGCTGCGCCAACGCTTTCCTCGACCTGCCAGGCCTGCGGCGACATTGCACGTTATCCCCGGCCGACGAGACATGGCTGGAAACGGCGTGCGAACGACTGTCCCTGTCCCTACGCGCTGCCCATCGCCTGCTCAAGGTCGCCAGGACACTGGCGGACCTCGAGCAAAAGGGCCGCATCAGCCGGGATCATCTGGCCGAGGCGTTGCAGTATCGACCCTCCGCCTGACCGCTTCATGGCTTGCTCAGGTCGACCAGGGGCATTTCCCGCACCTCGGTTTTCTGGCCGTTCTGGATCGAGTCGATATGCTTGAGCGCCTTGTCCACAGCGCCCTTATCCGCCAGCAGGCTGTAGTGGATCATGAACTGGCGGTGCTCTTTCGGCCCGATGACAGGCACCAGGCCCAACGGCCTCTGGTAGCGACGGTTATAGGAAAAACTGGTACCCGGCTCCAATCCGGTCACGTACCCCTGGCCTTGGGTATCGGTGTTTTTCCACAGGGAAAACACCGGGAGCGTCGCGGTGTTGAAACCCACCGATACGCCAAGGTTACCGGCCCTGTTATGGAGGACGGTAAGCGTGTCGCCCTTGGCATCGGCATAGGGCACGACGTTATAGACAGTTTCGTCGTAGTCCCTGGTAGGCCCCCGGTAGGTTTGCCAGTCGGCCAGGTCGCCCTTGGCCTTGTCGTTGAACGGCGAGACCTGCTTGACCGGCGCAGCGAAGCGGGCACCCTGCTCGAGGAACGGCGTGCTGAAATTGCTGTGATAAAGCGCCTGGTACTCCTTGGGATAATCGCCATTGTTGGTCAGGGTATCGTTGAGCGAAAAGGTCACGCTGCCAGGTTCGGTGACCAATTCGGTCTGCACCGAGAAATCCACCTTCTTGAAGGCCTGTTCCTTCAGCTCGCCCCGCAGGGTGATCGCGTACGGCGGCTTTTCATCGATATGCAGGGTGACCTTGTTGGCCGGGATGTTGGCGGCGCGACCGTGGAGGGTCAGCAACTCGCCGTTATCCATGCCAGGGTGGCCCACCCATTCGTAGCCACAACGCGTCACCAGTTCGTTGAACCCTTCGAGCCATCCCAGTCCGCCTCGGCCGTTGAGCTCGATGAAAGCCGGGTTGACGACTTCCTTGACCGGCGAATCCCAGCCCATGCGCACATTCCCCACCGAGGCCTGCAACACATTCATGCCCCGGGTCGGGACCACGGAGAGTTTCAGGGTGCCATTGTCGATGTCGACGACGCTGACACCCTCCTGCCGCCCACCGTGCAGTGTGCGCAGGGTGACGGAAAATGGCTTGTCGGTCTTGACGCCCAGCTGCTGGCTGGTGATCTGCCAGGGTTGGGCGGCTTTGTCGGTGTCCAGCAGGACATAGTCCCAGGCCATGGCCTGGGAGGCAGCGCCCAAGGCGCCAAGGGCAATGATAAGTCGGAGCGGAGTCATGGAGATGGCCTTCTTTTTTGGAGTTGTGCGGGTTTTATAGTCTTGGAGAAACGTTTCAGCAAGACGAAAAACCGCAATCGATCAAAAACGAGGCGATGGAAAAGAGGGGGCGGGGGCAGCAGCGGGCTTACCCGCAAGGACGACGGAACAACGGGTGCCAACGATCAACGCTAACGCGGGGGGTGGTTCGCTGATCGGGGATGCAAAGATCGGCGTACACGGCAATTCCTGTGGAAGCTGGCCTGCTTCCACAGGAATGGGGGGCGTTCGGCTAAGCCTCAGCGAAACCGATCAACTTCCTGACGCAGGTCCTGGGCCAGCTTTTCCAGTTCCTTGGCGGTGATCGCCAGGTTAGAGACCACTTCACGCTGTTCGCTGTTGGCCATGGCAATGCTCTGCAGGTTGCTGCTGAGCAAGGTCGCGGTGCTGCTCTGCTCCTGGGTGGCGGTGGTGATGGCCGCGAATTGCTGGCCGGCGGAGCGACTCTGCTCGTCGATGCGCGCCAGCGCCGAGGCCACATTGGCGTTGCGCGACAGGCCTTCCTGCATCAGCAGGTTGCCCTGCTCCATGGTGCTGATAGCGTTGCCGGTTTCCTGCTGGATGCTGGTGATCATGCTGGAGATTTCATCAGTGGCCTGACGAGTACGAGACGCCAGGCTACGGACTTCGTCGGCCACCACCGCGAAACCGCGGCCCTGCTCACCCGCACGAGCCGCTTCGATGGCGGCGTTCAGGGCAAGCAGGTTGGTCTGCTCGGCGATGGACGTGATCACGCCCACGATGCCGCCGATTTCCTGGGAGCGCTGGCCCAGGGTATTGATGACCGTGGCGGTGCTGTTGAGCGCCCCGGCAATCTGCTCCAGGGAGGACGACGCTTCGTCCATCGAGGTACGACCGATCTGGGTCTGTTGCGCGTTTTCCTGGGCCAGGCGCTGGGTATTGCCCATGTTGTCGGCAATGTTCGCCGACGTTGCACTGAACTCCTCCACCGCACCGGCCATGCTGGTGATCTCGCCCGACTGCTGCTCCATACCCTCATACGCACCGCTGGACAGACCGGACAGGGCCTGGGCGCGGCTGTTGACTTCATGGGAGGCCTTGCGGATGTGCTCGACCATGGTCGACAGGGCCAGGCTCATCTGATTGAAAGCCCGGGACAGCTGACCGATTTCGTCGTGGCTCGATACGTTCAAGCGCACACTCAGATCACCGGCTCCCAAGGCTTCCGCCTGGCGTACCAGATCCCCCAGCGGCGCCAGCTTGCTGCGCAGCAGCCATACCGCCGCACCAACGGCCAGCAGCATCGCCAGCAGGCTGCCGATGGCCAACTGGGTGCCCACGCTCCAGGTCACCGCGTTGATCTCGGTTTTCGGCATGCTCGCCACGACGGCCCAGGGCCCGCCTTCGAACGGCACGGCAACGCTGTAGAACGTCTCGGCGCTATCGCTCCAGAACTCACCCTTGCCCGGCGTCTTGACCAGCTTCTGGATCGTCGTGCTCGCCTGGTCCAGGGCCTGCACGCCGGCAGGCGGCACCAGCCATTTGTTTTGCTCGTCCAACAGGGCCAGCGAACCGGTCTGGCCAATGCGGAAGCGCTTGAGATTCTCGAATTGCGCGTTTTGCGCGTCGGTGTAATCGAATCCTACGTACAGTGCGGCAATGATCTTGCCGCCACTGTCACGAACCGGGCTGTACTGGGTCATGTAGTAGCGCCCGAACAGCAGGGTGCGACCGATGTAGCTTTGCCCACCCATCAGGCGGGCATAGGCCGGGCTGGCATGGTCGAGCACGGTACCGATGGCTCGCGTGCCGTCCTGCTTGGTGACCGAGGTGCTGACGCGGACGAAATCGTCACCGTTGCGCACGAACACCGTGGCGGTGCCGGCGGTCATCTGCTTGAACTCATCGACTTCGGTGAAATCGTTGTTCAGCACCGCATTGCCCAGGTTCAGGCTCGGGAGCTGCACGCCCGCCACTGCGACTGGCTGGTCGGGATGCACGCTCAGGCCGGCGCTGAAACGTTTTTCGAACAGGCCGGCCAACCGCTGGGTGCTTTCCCTCAGGGTGCCATGGAAAGTGCTGAGTTGATCGGCTAGAAGACGTGCTTCACTGGCCAGATGCTCTTCACGGGTGGCGAGGTTGGCTGTATCCAGCGAACGCAACGCAAATACAGTACTGCCGGAAATTACGACCGCCAGTATCACGGCAAGGGCAAGACCCAGCTGTGAGGCGATACGGGCACGGGGTTGAGACATGACGGCTCCTGGACGAGTGACCAGATCATCCTGATCGAGTCGCACACTCGGCTTTTTTTTCGGGGTGAAATATCGGTAAGCCCTTTCTGAACGAAGGTTCCATCTTCACGGATTCGGCGGCAAAGCCGAATACTTGAGCGCGTTGGACGGATTAATGCCAACTAGCCACCACCCAAGCTTCAACGATTCAGCCCAGGCGCTTCACCGCAGGCAATTGCATGGCCTTGACCTCCCCCTGGAGGAAGTCACTGAGCCGACGCAAACGTTCACCCCCTGGCCGGGTTTTCGGCCAGACCAGATAGTAGTGCTCTCCGCTGGCCACGGCGGTGGGCCACGGCAGGCTCAAACGTCCCTGGGCCACGTCCTCGGCCACCATCAACAGATCACCCATGGATACACCGTAACCTCGGGCCGCCGCAATCATGCCCAGCTCCAGCGTATCGAACACCTGCCCACCCTTGAGGGACACCTTATCTGACAGGCCCATGCACTCGAGCCACTTGCGCCAGTCCCGACGGTCGGGCGTCGGGTGCAGCAATTCGACACTGGCCAGCCGTTGCGCATCCCAGGGTCGATCGCTTCCCAGGTTCGGCGCGCCTACCGGAATCAACTCCTCGGGGAAAAGGAAACTGGCCTCCCAATCCGCAGGAAAATGCCCATTACCCAGGAGCACCGCGCAATCGAAGGGTTCGGTGTTGAAGTCCACGGAGTCGACGTCCATCCAGGCGCTGGTCAACTGCACCTCATTGCCAGGCTGCAGATGTCGAAAGCGACTCAGGCGCGCCAGCAACCAGCGCATGGTCAGGGTCGAGGGCGCCTTCATGCGCAGGATGCCGTCCTCCCCGTGCAGGGTGTGGCAGGCCCGCTCCAGCGCCATGAAGCCTTCGCGCACGCCTGGCAACAGCAACCGCGCCGCTTCGGTCAGTTGCAGGTTGCGGCCACTGCGCTGGAACAACCGACAGGCAAAGTGCTCCTCGAGGGTGCGGACATGCCGGCTGACCGCACTCTGGGTGATCGACAGCTCTTGCGCCGCCCGGGTGAACGAGCTGTATCGCGCCGCCGCTTCGAATGCCCGCAGCGCATACAGGGGGGGAAGACGACGGGACATGAGAAAAGCTCCGGGGATGAGTCCTGCACCTTAGCAAATAGTTGCTCTGCATGAGTTTTAATCATGCCAGCGATCTTTTTTATCCTTTTGTGCAAAGCCCGGCAAGGGCCGAGAATCGACGCTTTACTGCCTCGTCTGGACAGGGAGTGTTATGAACATGCGGCATCCGGTGCATACCGAACTCGGGGCCATCCTGCGGCTGGCGGGGCCATTGATTGCCTCGCAGCTGGCGCATATGTTGATGGTGCTGACCGACACCCTGATGATGGCGCGCTTGAGCCCCGAAGCCCTTGCCGGCGGCGGTCTCGGTGCCGCGGCCTACTCGTTCGTCTCGATTTTCTGCATTGGCGTGATCGCGGCCGTGGGTACCCTGGTGGCGATCCGCCGGGGCGCGGGCGATGTCGAGGGCGCCACCCGCCTGACCCAGGCCGGGTTGTGGCTGGCCTGGCTGATGGCCCTGATGGCCGGACTGCTGCTGTGGAACCTCAAGCCGGTACTGCTGATGTTCGGCCAGACCGAAACCAACGTGCTGTCCGCCGGGCAATTCCTGCTGGCGCTGCCGTTCGCCCTGCCTGGTTACCTGAGCTTCATGGCCCTGCGCGGCTTTACCAGCGCCATCGGCCGCGCCACGCCGGTCATGGTCATCAGCCTGTGGGGCACGGTCATCAATTTCCTGCTCAATTACGCACTCATCACCGGCATGTTCGGCCTGCCGAAACCGGGCCTGATGGGGATCGGCCTGGTAACCGCCATTGTCGCCAACTGCATGGCGCTGGCGTTGGCGTGGCATATCCACCGGCACCCGGCCTACCGCGCCTATCCGCTGCTCGAAGGCCTGTCGCGCCCCAACCGCCAGTACCTCAAGGAGCTCTGGCGCCTGGGCCTGCCGATTGGCGGCACGTACGCAGTGGAGGTCGGCCTTTTCGCGTTCGCCGCGCTGTGCATGGGCACCATGGGCAGCACGCCGCTGGCGGCCCACCAGATCGCCCTGCAGATCGTCTCGGTGGCGTTCATGGTCCCGGCGGGGATGTCGTATGCGATCACCATGCGGGTCGGCCAGCACTACGGGGCCGGGCAATTGTCGATGGCGCGGCTGTCCGGGCGGGTCGGCATCGGCTTCGGCGCGTCGGTGATGCTGGCTTTCGCCATGGTGTTCTGGCTGCTGCCGAACCAGCTGGTCGGTCTGTTCCTGGACCATGACGACCCGGCATTCCGCGCGGTCATCGACCTGGCGGTGAGCCTGCTGGCCGTGGCGGCGTGGTTCGAGCTGTTCGACGGCACGCAGACCATCGCCATGGGTTGCATTCGCGGACTCAAGGATGCCAAGACGACCTTCCTGGTGGGCCTGGGGTGTTATTGGCTGATCGGCGCGCCGGCCGCGTGGTGGATGGCTTTCCACCTGAACTGGGGGCCGACCGGTGTCTGGTGGGGCCTGGCCCTGGGGCTGGCCTGCGCGGCGGTGAGCCTGACGCTGGCATTTGAATGGAAGATGAAGCGGATGATTCGCAGTGAGGCTGGACAGCCCGGTTTCGAAGCCATTCAGGCCAAGTGAAATCCATCTCTTTGTAAGAGCGAGCTTGCTCGCGATCGCGATAGGTCTGTCACATCCATTTTGGCTGGTACCCCGCTATCGCGAGCAAGCTCGCTTCCACAAGGGTTTGTGTCAGACCACGACATCGTGTGTGGACTGCTGATCACCCTCGAACGTCAAGTACTCGACCAATTCCGGCAACGGCAACGGCTTGCTGATCAGGTAGCCCTGGACCTGGTCGCAACCGAAGCCACGCAGCAGGTCCAGCTGCTCGGGGGTCTCCACCCCTTCGGCCACAACTTCCAGGTTCAGGTTGTGGGCCAGGTTGATCATCGCGTGCACCAGCTTGCGGTTCTCTTCGCGCTGCTCCATGCCGCCGACAAAGCTCTTGTCGATCTTGAGCAAGGCGATGGGTAGGCTGTTGAGGTGCACGAACGAGGAGAACCCGGTACCGAAATCGTCCAGGGAAAAACGCACCCCCAGGCGCCCCAGGGCGTCCATGGTCTGCTTGACCAGCTCGCTGCGACGCATGACGGCGGTTTCGGTGAGCTCGAACTCCAGCCATTGCGCCTCGACGCCGCGTTCGGCGATCAGCCGGCTCAAGGTCGACAGCAACTGGCTGTCCTGGAACTGCCGGAATGACAGGTTGACCGCCATGTGCAACGGCGCCAGCCCTCGCTCGCGCAGCGCCTGCATGTCCCGCAGTGCCCGGGAAATCACCCAGTAACCCAGCGGCACGATCAAGCCACTCTGCTCCGCCAGCGGCACGAACTCACTCGGCGGCAGCAACCCGCGCTCGCCGTGACGCCAGCGCACCAGGGCTTCGAGGCCGACAATGTTGCCGCTATCGAGGTCCAGTCGCGGTTGGTAATGCAGTTCCAGCTCATCGCGACGCAGTGCCCGGCGCAGTTCGCTCTCAAGGTCGGCGAGGCTGCGGGCATTGCGGTTGATACGTTCGTTGAAGATATGAAAGGTACAGCCCTGGGTGCTCTTGGCCTGCTGCATGGCGATGTGGGCGTGCCACATCAGCGGGTCGGCGCCGGCCTGGGCGCGGGCATGGGCGATGCCCAGGCTGCAACCGATCAGCAGGCTCTCGCCGTCCACCCAATACGGCTCGGCCATGGCCTGGGTGATGCGCTCGGCGATCCACTCGGCCCGTTGCGGCGCGCGGCGGGTATCGATCAGCAAGGCGAATTCGTCGCTGCCCAATCGCGCCAATTGGTCGCCGGCCTCGAGCGAACCCTTGAGGCGCGACACCACTTGCAGGATCAAGCGGTCGCCGGCCTGGTGGCCCAGGGCATCGTTGGCGTGGCGGAAGTTGTCCAGGTCCAGATGACCAAGCGCCAGGCCGCGACCTTCGTTCTCGGCCAGGCGCGCCGCCAGCAGGGTCTGGAAACCCTGGCGGTTGGCGATGCCCGTCAAGGGGTCCTGCTCGGCCAGGCGCTGCAACGTGTTTTCCAGCACACCGCGCTCGCGTACATGGCGCAGGCAACGACGCAGGGTCGCGCTGTCGAGCGTGTCGCGCACCAGCCAGTCGCTGGCGCCATCGGGCGGTGTCGCAGGTTCCTGCTCCAACAGCAGGACAGTCGGCAGGCGGCAACGGCCGGGTGCCGGCTGCAATGCCGCGACGGTCAACAGCACGGCACTACGATTGTCTTCGAACAGGTCGCTGACCGACTCCCAGTCCGGGGCGCTGGTCAACACGATCGAGCCCGCCATGGGCGCCAGGCACTCGCGCAGTCTCGCCGGCCACTCAGGCTCTTCGGCCAATAACAGCAAACGCAAGGGTTCGACAGGCGTGGACAAGCTGACTCCCTAGACTCTGCAAGGTGGTAGGCGCCGGGCATTATGACCTGCCAATCGGCAATGACCAATGTCAATGGTTCTCAAATACAGGCTTCTGGCGATTTTTTCATCCAAAAATCGAACATTCTCCGCAAATCTGCCGCAAATTCCGCATGGCACAGGCAAAACGGTGATTTGCGTCAGTTGTCGAGTCACAAGTCGGACAGAGCAGCACAATTCGCTGAGCCTGTTAAAATGCCGGCCCATTTTCGCAAACGACTCCCAGAACCCGTCATGTCCCGACTCAACCCCCGGCAGCAAGAAGCCGTGAACTATGTCGGCGGCCCACTTTTGGTGCTCGCCGGTGCAGGCTCCGGCAAGACTAGCGTGATCACCCGCAAGATCGCGCACCTGATCCAGAATTGCGGCATTCGTGCCCAATACATCGTCGCCATGACGTTCACCAACAAGGCTGCCCGGGAAATGAAGGAACGGGTCGGCGGCCTGCTGCGTCCTGGCGAAGGCCGGGGCCTGACGGTCTGCACCTTTCACAACCTGGGGCTGAACATCATCCGCAAGGAGCATGTGCGGCTGGGCTACAAGCCGGGCTTTTCGATTTTCGACGAGACCGACGTCAAGGCCCTGATGACCGACATCATGCAGAAGGAATACTCCGGCGACGACGGCGTCGACGAGATCAAGAACATGATCGGCGCCTGGAAGAACGACCTGGTGCTGCCTCCCGAAGCCCTGGAGAACGCTCGCAATCCCAAGGAACAGACCGCCGCCATCGTCTACGCCCATTACCAGCGCACGCTCAAGGCCTTCAACGCGGTGGACTTCGACGACCTGATCCTGCTGCCGGTCAAGCTGTTCCAGGACCACGCCGACATCCTGGAGAAATGGCAGAACAGGGTCCGCTACCTGCTGGTGGACGAATACCAGGACACCAACGCCAGCCAGTACCTGCTGGTGAAGCTGCTGATCGGCAAACGCAACCAGTTCACCGTGGTGGGCGACGACGACCAGTCGATCTACGCCTGGCGCGGTGCCCGGCCGGAAAACCTGATGCTGCTCAAGGAAGACTACCCATCGCTCAAGGTGGTGATGCTGGAGCAGAACTACCGTTCCACCAGCCGTATCCTGCGTTGCGCCAACGTGTTGATTTCCAACAACCCTCACGAATTCGAAAAACAGCTGTGGAGCGAGATGGGCCACGGTGACGAGATCCGTGTGATCCGATGCCGCAACGAAGATGCCGAAGCCGAGCGCGTGGCCATGGAAATCCTCAGCCTGCACCTGCGCACCGACCGGCCCTACAGCGACTTCGCCATCCTGTATCGCGGCAACTACCAGGCCAAGCTGATCGAACTCAAGCTTCAGCATCATCAGATCCCTTATCGCCTGTCCGGTGGCAACAGCTTTTTCGGCCGCCAGGAAGTGAAGGACCTGATGGCCTATTTCCGCCTGATCGTGAACCCGGATGACGACAACGCCTTCCTGCGGGTGATCAACGTCCCGCGCCGAGAAATCGGTTCCACCACCCTGGAAAAACTTGGCAACTACGCCACCGAGCGCAAGATCTCGATGTATGCCGCCACCGATGAAATCGGCCTGGGCGAACACCTGGACAGCCGTTTCACCGATCGCCTGGCGCGCTTCAAGCGCTTCATGGACAAGGTACGCGAGCAGTGCGCCGGGGAAGACCCGATCTCGGCGCTGCGCAGCATGGTCATGGACATCGACTATGAAAACTGGCTGCGCACCAACAGCTCCAGCGACAAGGCCGCCGACTACCGCATGGGCAATGTCTGGTTCCTGATCGAAGCGTTGAAGAACACCCTGGAAAAAGACGAAGACGGCGAAATGACCGTCGAGGACGCCATCGGCAAGCTGGTGCTGCGCGATATGCTCGAGCGCCAGCAGGAAGAGGAAGAAGGTGCCGAAGGCGTGCAGATGATGACCCTACATGCCTCCAAGGGCCTGGAGTTTCCCTACGTGTTCATCATGGGCATGGAAGAGGAAATCCTGCCCCACCGCTCCAGCATCGAAGCCGACACCATCGAAGAAGAACGGCGCCTGGCCTACGTCGGCATCACCCGGGCACGCCAGACGCTGGCATTCACATTCGCCGCCAAGCGCAAGCAATACGGCGAGGTGATCGACTGCGCCCCGAGCCGCTTCCTCGACGAACTGCCGCCGGATGACCTGGCCTGGGAAGGCAACGACGACACGCCGACCGAAGTGAAGGCCGTGCGAGGCAACAACGCCCTGGCCGATATACGCGCGATGCTCAAACGCTAGAATCGATTTTTTCAACTGACCTCAGGCGTCGAAAGCGCCACCAAAGGAGGCTTCATGGAAGCCCTGCACCAGAAAATCCGTGAACAAGGCATCGTGCTTTCCGATCAGGTTCTGAAAGTCGACGCCTTCCTGAACCACCAGATCGACCCGCAGCTGATGAAGCTGATCGGCGACGAATTTGCCGCGCGGTTCAGGGATTCGGGCGTGACCAAGATCGTCACCATCGAAGCCTCGGGCATTGCCCCGGCGATCATGACCGGCCTGAACCTGGGCGTACCGGTGATCTTCGCCCGCAAGCAGCAATCCCTGACCCTGACGGAAAACCTGCTGTCGGCTACCGTGTATTCGTTCACCAAGAAAACCGAAAACACCGTAGCTATCAGCCCGCGCCACCTGACCAGCAGCGACCGCGTGCTGATCATCGATGACTTCCTGGCCAACGGTAAGGCGTCCCAGGCGCTGATCTCCATCATCAAGCAGGCAGGCGCAGCCGTGGCCGGACTGGGGATCGTGATCGAGAAATCGTTCCAGGGCGGGCGCGCGGAGCTGGATGCCCAAGGCTATCGCGTCGAATCCCTGGCCCGGGTGCAATCCCTGGAAGGCGGGGTCGTGACCTTTATCGATTGATCCGCAACCCTGTGGGCGCAAGCCTGTTCGCGATGAGGTCGCACATCCAGCATCGAGTTGGCTGATAGTCCGCTATCGCGAGCAGGCGCGCGCCCACAGGCGTCTCAGGCTGATCGCTATGGCGCAGTGGCCTTGAGACCCGCCAGCAACAACCGCTGGGCCAGCTCCTCCTTCAGGCCTTCAGGGCTCGTCAGTTGCATCCGCTCCAGGTGCTGGGCAAATTCCCACGGCTGCGGTGCGTCCAGCGCGGCTTTACCCAATTCCAGGATCTCGGTGAGCTTGAACTTGCTCTTGAGCCAGTTCAGCGCCCGCAGCAGGTCCCGCTCTTCAGCGTCGAAATCGCAGCCCAGCGGGTACTCCGGGAAAAGATTCGGATGCCGTGCCTGGATCGTCTGCAAGCGCTGCGAAGTGTTCTCGGCGAATCGCGGATCGAGACGGAAATCCTTCGGCAGCTTGCCGGCGTTTTGTGCCTGCTCGATCAGCCCCGGCTGGAACCGGGAATCGCTGATATTGAGCAGCGCCTCGATCACTGCGGCATCGGTCTTGCCCCGCAGGTCGGCGATACCGTACTCGGTAACCACGATGTCTCGCAAATGCCGGGGAATGGTGCAGTGGCCGTACTCCCAGACGATGTTGGAGCTGACCTCGCCCCCTGCCTCGCGCCAGCTGCGCAGCAGCAGGATCGAACGCGCGCCCTCCAGCGCATGGCCCTGGGCAACGAAGTTGTATTGCCCTCCCACGCCGCTGAGCACCCGCCCGTCTTCCAGCTGGTCAGCCACCCCGGCGCCCAGCAATGTCATGGTGAACACCGTGTTGATGAACCGGGCATCGAGCCGTTGCAAGCGCTTGAGCCGCTCCTGGCCGTACAGCTCGTTGATGAAACTGATACGGGTCATATTGAATTCGAGCCGCCTGCTCTGGGGCAGCTCGTGCAGGCGCTCGTAGAAACTGCGCGGCCCAAGAAAGAACCCGCCATGGATGCAGACGCCATCGGGCTGGGCCGCCTCGTCGAGGGTACCGGCGTTGGCCTGTTCCTGGGTCGGCTCGTCGGGATAGACCTTGCGCCGGATGATCCCCGCTTCCGCCAGCGCCAACAGGCCGTTGACGAACATTTCACTGCAGCCGTACAGCCCCTTGGCAAACGGTTCGACCCCGCCCTCGCGCTCGATCAACCGGGCCCACTGGCTGAGGTTCAGGTCCGCCAGCAGGGCCTGGTATCCGGCGTTGTCGGCCTGGCGCGCCAACAGTGCCGCCGTCAGCGCGTCGCCCATCGAGCCGATGCCAATCTGCAAGGTGCCGCCGTCGCGCACCAGGGTGCTGGCGTGCAGGCCGATGAAATGATCCTGGAACCCCACCGGCATGTTCGGCGTGGAAAACAACCGGTGGCTGTCCTTCTCATCGATCAACAGGTCGAAGGTGTCGAAGCCGACCTCAGCATCGCCCGGCATGTAGGGCAGGTCGCTGTGGACCTGCCCCAGCATGAGGATCGTCTCCCCCTCCGCGCGCCGCTTGGCGATCATCGGCAACAGGTCGAGGGTGATGTCGGGGTTGCAGCTGAGGCTCAGGCGATCCGGGTATTGCGGGTCGCTCGCCACCAGTTGTGCCACCAGGTTCAGGCCGGCGGCGTTGATGTCCCGGGCCGCATGGCTGTAATTGCTGCTGACGTAGTCCTGCTGGGCCGAAGCACTGTGCAACAGGCTGCCGGGCTGCAGGAAGAATTGCTGGACCCGGATATTGGCCGGCAGGCTGTCCCGATGCAGGTCGGCGAGATAATCCAGTTCGGGGTAGTCGCCAAAGACACGCTCGATGAAGGGCTCCAGGAAACGCTTCTGCAAACCATCGCCCAGGTTCGGCCGTCCCAGGCTCAGCGCCGTGTAGAGGGTCAGCTGCCGCTCCGGCAGTTGGGCGATGCGTCGGTAAAGCGCGTTGACGAACAGGTTGGGCTTGCCCAGCCCCAGGGGCATGCCAAGGTGAATGTGCGTCGGCAACCGCTCCAGCACCTCGTCCACCGCCTGTTCGATTGAACACAATTGCACCATCGGCCCCTCCGACCTGCTCCGTGAATGTGGGTTGGACCGAGATTGACGGGTCTTGGTTGCGATGAACAGCGTTGCAAAGCCGCAGGCACAAAAAAGCCGCTCGTAAGCGGCTTTTCCGGATGGATGCGGGCTGTTGGCTTTTACAGGCCAGACATCTCTTTGATTGCGCCCTTGAGCTCCTCATCCGAGCAATCGGCGCAAGTGCCTTTAGGCGGCATGGCATTGATACCGGTGATGGCCTTGGCCAGGATACCGTCAAGACCGCCCTGGTGATCGGCACGCTCTTTCCAGGCCGCTTTGTCACCGATTTTAGGGGCACCCAGCAAGCCAGTGCCGTGGCATGCATTGCAGTGTTTCGCAATGACATCCTTCGGTGCCTTGGCCCCACCAGCGCCACCAGCCGAAGCGGCGACTTCCATGCCCTTGCATTCTTTCCCCTGAACACAAACCTGGCCGACGGGTTCAAGACGCTTGGCGATTTCATCGTTGGGCGCCGCTTGAGCGCTCGCAGCCCATAGGGCCAATACGGTTGCTGGTGCAGCCAGCATTTTCATAATTAGGTTCACGCGTACACCCTCAATGGTGGCTAGTCACGCCTGCGGCCACGGTTTGCAGGCGGGCGCAAGTATAGCGGTAAGCCTGCCACACTGAAACAACCCTAAAGTCGCAAGGGTCTTGTCAACCATGGCCCGCTCACCCCCAGGCGCCTTTGCCATCCAGGCTCGGCGCCGTTTTTCCTAGAAATTGGCCGGCGTAGCTGCGCTGATCAGTCGCGCCGGCGTATCGAACGGATTACGAAAACGGTGTGGCTTGGTGCTCTCGAAATAGTAGCTGTCGCCTGCCTCGAGCACGAATGTCTCGGCCCCCACCACCAACTCCAACCGGCCCTCCACCAGGATCCCGGTTTCCTCGCCCTCGTGGGTGAGCATCTCGTCACCAGTATCGGCGCCAGGCGGATAGATTTCGTTCAGAAAGGCAATCGCCCGGCTCGGGTGCGCCTTGCCCACCAGCTTCATGGTCACGGCACCATCGGAGATGTCGATCAATTCGTTGGCTTTGTAGACGATCTGGGTAGGTTTCTCCTGGAGGATTTCCTCGGAAAAGAATTCGACCATGGACATGGGAATCCCGCCGAGAACCTTGCGCAGCGAGCTGATCGAGGGGCTGACGCTGTTTTTCTCGATCATGGAAATGGTGCTATTGGTAACGCCCGCGCGCTTGGCGAGTTCACGCTGGGAAAGACCTTTGAGTTTACGAATGGCTTGCAGTCGTTCACCGACGTCCAATGCAGGAACCTCCAGGGAGTGTTGTGTGGTAAGTGAGCGTTATCATGGCGACAGCGTTCAGTATTTACAACACTTTGGCCCGAATCCCGTGCGGTGAAGCGACCTCCGGTCGACCCAGCCTCGCCTCAGCCCTCGGAATAGAGCCGTGGCACTCGTCGCAGGTTACAAAAAATCTGATAGGGAATCGTCCCGGCGGCCTTCGCCACGTCACTGGCGAGCACGTGCTTTCCCCAAAGCTCAACGGTGGAACCGAGGCCGGCCTGGGGCAGGTGCGTCAGGTCGACACACAGCATGTCCATCGACACTCGCCCGACCAGTTGGCTGGGCTGTCCGTCGATCCGCACCGGCGTACCGGTCGGCGCCTGGCGCGGATAGCCGTCTGCATAGCCCATGGCAACCACCCCGACCCGGGTCGGTTGCGCGGTCACGAAACGGGCGCCGTATCCCACCGGCTCGCCGGCGGGCAATTCCCGCACGCTGATGATCTTCGACTCCAGTGTCATCACCGGTTGCAGGCGTGACGCCGTGGCCTGGGCCTCCTCGAAGGGCGTCGCGCCATACAGCATGATGCCCGGACGCACCCAGTCGCTTGGTATCTGCGGCCAACCCAGAACCGCCGGTGAATTGCGCAGGCTCGTTTCCGCCACCAGGCCCTGGCGCGCAGCCTCGAACACCGTCAGTTGCTGGACAGTGCTGGGGTCATGCAGCTCATCGGCACGGGCAAAGTGAGTCATCAACACGATCTTCGCCACCTTGCCGCTGGCCAGCAGTCGACGGTAGGCGCCTTGATAGTCCGCCGGGTGCAAGCCGACCCGATGCATCCCGGAGTCAAGCTTGAGCCAGACGGTGATCGGCTTGCTCATCGTCGCTTTCTCGATCGCTTCGAGCTGCCACAACGAGTGCACGACACACCACAAGTCATGCTCGACGATCAACGCCAATTCATCGGCTTCGAAAAAGCCTTCCAGCAGTAAGATCGGCCCACGGATCCCACCGGCCCGCAACTCCAGGGCCTCTTCGATGCAGGCCACGGCGAACCCATCGGCACTGTCCTGCAGGGCCTCGGCGCAACGTACCGCACCGTGCCCGTAGGCGTCGGCCTTGATGACCGCAAGGGCCTTGGCCCCTGTGACTTCGCGGGCCAGTTGGTAGTTATGACGCAGGGCTTGGAGATCGATCAGGGCACGGGCAGGACGCATGGCGGCAGACTTCTAATAGTCGGACAGGGTAAAAAACCGGCGCTGGCTGACGGCATGCACCATCAACAGCGCCGGGAGAGGGACTGGTTCGATCGGTTTACGGCAGCGCGGCCACGACCGACAGTTCAATGAGGATTCCCGGCTCGCAGAGCCGGGCCTGCACTGTGGCCCGTGCCGGCGCGACACCTTGGGGCAGCCATTTGTCCCAGACCGCGTTCATGCCTGCGAAATCCGCCTCGATGTCTTTCAGGTAGATCGTCACCGACAGCAAGCGGCTCTTGTCGGTCCCGGCCAGGTCGAGCAGACGCTCGATATTGGCGAGGGTTTCGCGGGTCTGTTGTTCAATGCCGGCGCTCATGTCGTCGCCGACTTGCCCGGCCAGGTAAACGGTGCCGTTGTGCACCACAACCTGGCTCATGCGGTCATTGGTGAGCTGGCGCTGGATTGCCATGTTTCGCAGACTCCTGATGTTTGCTGCCATAACGGGAAATATCGAGACCTTCGGCGCTGATCTGTGGCTTTTTCCGAGCCATCAGGTCCGCCAGCAGACGACCGGAACCGCAAGCCATGGTCCAGCCGAGCGTGCCATGGCCGGTGTTCAGGAACAGGTTCCTGAACGGCGTGGCGCCGACGATCGGCGTACCGTCCGGGGTGGTCGGGCGCAGGCCGGTCCAGAAACTGGCCTGGGCCAGGTCACCGCCCTGAGGATAAAGGTCGTTGACGATCATCTCCAGGGTTTCGCGGCGACGCGGGTTCAGGGACAGGTCGAAACCGGCGATTTCCGCCATGCCACCCACGCGGATGCGGTTGTCGAAGCGGGTGATCGCCACCTTGTAGGTTTCGTCGAGGATGGTCGAGGTGGGCGCCATTGCCGGATTGGTGATCGGCACGGTCAGGGAGTAACCCTTGAGCGGATACACCGGTGCACGGATACCGAGGGGCTTGAGCAATTGCGGCGAATAGCTGCCCAGGGCCAGGACGTAGCGGTCGGCGGTTTCCAGCTTGCCGTCGATCCAGACGCCGTTGATGCGGTCGCCGGCAGAATCCAGGCGCTGGATGTTCTGGCCGAAGCGGAATTCCACACCGAGCTTGACGGCCATTTCCGCCAGGCGCGTGGTGAACATCTGGCAATCGCCGGTCTGGTCGTTGGGCAACCGCAAGGCGCCGGCGAGGATATCGGTGACATTGGCCAGGGCCGGCTCGACCCGCGCGATGCCTTCGCGATCGAGCACCTCGAAGGGCACGCCGGACTCCTTCAGCACCGCGATGTCTTTCGCCGCGCCGTCGAGCTGGGCCTGGGTACGGAACAACTGTGTCGTCCCCAGGGTACGGCCTTCGTAGGCAATGCCGGTTTCGGCGCGCAGTTCGTCGAGGCAGTCGCGGCTGTACTCCGACAGGCGCACCATGCGCTCCTTGTTGATGGCATAACGGCTGGCGGTGCAATTGCGCAGCATCTGCGCCATCCACAGGTACTGGTCGATGTCGGCAGTGGCCTTGATGGCCAGCGGAGCATGACGCTGCAGCAACCACTTGATGGCTTTGAGCGGCACACCCGGCGCGGCCCACGGCGAGGCATAACCCGGCGATACCTGGCCGGCGTTGGCGAAGCTGGTTTCCATGGCCGGCGCCGGCTGACGGTCGACCACCACCACTTCAAACCCGGCCCGGGCCAGATAGTAAGCACTGACAGTGCCGATGACGCCGCTACCCAAGACCAGAACGCGCATTTTATGACCTCATCGCGGATAACCGCTGACGTTTGTTGTACACAGCTTTGATGCGCGCAGTTTAAAAAAGATCAGCCAGTGCTTTTCACTATATAAATGCCTATATTTGGCGAGAATTCTCGGCAAAAACCCTTTTCATGGAGGAGCATCCCCTGTGCGTACCAATACACAGACCAAACGCGAGCTGGACAAGATCGACCGCAACATCCTGCGCATCCTCCAGGCCGACGGGCGGATCTCCTTCACCGAGCTGGGCGAAAAGGTCGGCCTGTCCACCACACCGTGTACCGAGCGGGTGCGGCGCCTGGAGCGCGAAGGGATCATCATGGGCTACAACGCCCGGCTAAACCCGCAGCACCTCAAAGGCAGCCTGCTGGTGTTTGTCGAGATCAGCCTCGACTACAAGTCCGGCGACACTTTCGAAGAATTCCGACGCGCCGTGCTGAAATTGCCCCATGTGTTGGAATGCCACCTGGTGTCGGGGGATTTCGACTACCTGGTCAAGGCACGGATTTCCGAAATGGCCTCGTATCGCAAGCTGCTGGGAGACATCCTGCTCAAGCTGCCCCACGTGCGTGAATCCAAGAGCTACATCGTGATGGAAGAGGTGAAGGAGAGCCTGAACCTGCCGATTCCGGATTGAACCTGGGCGTTGCGGCGTCAGACCAATACCTGCCGATTGCTGGCCATGTACTCATGGATCTGCTGCTCGACCCGCGGATGGATCAGCTCCACCGGGCGCCGGCCATTGGGGCATGGCAGACTCGCCGTGGTGCCGAACAGCCGACAGATCAACGGTCGCTCGTCATAGACGGTGCAACCGTTCGGTCCCAGGTGAACGCAATCGAGCGCTTCCAGGGCGGCGTCCTGTTCGGCCCGGGTCTTGCGCGGCAGACGGGCCATTTCCTCGGGGGACGTCGTCACCGGTCCGCAGCAGTCATGGCAGCCCGGCACACATTCGAACGACGGGATCTGCTGGCGCAGCGTGCGGATTTTTTGACTGTTGCAACTCATCGAAACGGCTACCAAGGCGAGACAGTTCGGGATTCTGCCTTAAAAGCAGTGCGCCAGACAGCGTCGGCCGACCGATGTTGCCCATGAGCGAAGTCGCGGCTTATGCTCCGTAAAATTTCTCAAACATGACAATCAGGATTACGCACATGAACGCCCGTGTTCAGCAAGCTGTCCCGAGCCACGCACACGCCGCCTCCTATTACGCCGCCAGCAGCCTGCCACAGCCGGACCACCCAGTGCTGCAAGGCGAGCGGATGGCGGATGTGTGCGTGGTCGGCGGCGGGTTTTCCGGGCTGAACACCGCCATCGAACTGGCCGAGCGCGGCATGAGCGTCATCTTGCTGGAGGCACACAAGATCGGCTGGGGGGCGAGCGGGCGTAACGGCGGCCAGTTGATCCGTGGCGTCGGCCATGGCCTCGATCAGTTCGCCCCGGTCATCGGGGCCGATGGCGTGCGCGAGATGAAACTCATGGGCCTGGAAGCGGTAGAAATCGTCCGACAACGCATCGAGCGTTTTCAGATTCCTTGCGACCTGACTTGGGGTTATTGCGACCTCGCCAACAAACCTGCCGACCTGGAAGGTTTCGCCGAAGACGCCGAAGAATTGCGCGCCCTGGGTTATCGCCACACAACGAGACTGCTGCAGGCCCACGAGATGCACAGCGTAGTGGGTTCGGATCGCTACGTGGGTGGCCTGATCGACATGGGCTCGGGCCACCTGCACCCGCTGAACCTGGCCCTGGGCGAAGCCGATGCGGCACAGCGCCTGGGGGTCGGCCTGTTCGAGCAATCGGCGGTCACGCGCATCGACTACGGCCCGGAAGTGACGGTACATACACAACAGGGCTCGGTCCGCGCCAAGACCCTGGTCCTGGGTTGCAATGCCTATCTCAATGGCCTCAACCAGGAACTGAGCGGCAAGGTGCTGCCGGCCGGCAGCTACATCATTGCCACAGAACCCCTGAGCGAGGACCTGGCACAGCGTCTATTGCCACAGAACATGGCTGTCTGCGATCAGCGAGTGGCGCTGGATTACTATCGGCTTTCGGCGGACCGACGCTTGCTGTTCGGAGGCGCCTGTCATTATTCGGGGCGGGATCCGCAGGACATCGGCGCCTATATGCGTCCGAAGATGCTCAAGGTCTTCCCGCAACTGGCTGATGTGAAAATCGATTATCAGTGGGGTGGGATGATCGGCATCGGCGCCAATCGCCTGCCGCAGATCGGCCGGCTGAAGGATCAACCCAATGTGTATTTCGCCCAGGCTTACTCAGGCCATGGGGTGAATGCCACGCACCTGGCCGGCAAGTTGCTGGCCGAGGCCATCAGCGGGCAACAAAGCGGCAGGTTCGATCTGTTCGCCCGGGTGCCCCATATCACCTTCCCCGGCGGCAAATACTTGCGCTCGCCGCTGCTGGCGCTGGGCATGCTGTGGCACAGGATGAAAGAGCTGGTCTGATCCATGGTGGGGTGTGGCGAGGGCATCCAGACTCTCGCCATCCCCGTCTGCGCTTGGCGAGCGATTGCTCAAAGCCGCCAGAATGGCTTGAGCCCCTCCTCCCTCGCCTGTTCACGCGTCAACCCGATATCCCGTAACTGTTCGGGCGTCAGCTCCAGCAAGGCCTTGCGTGTATGCAAGCGATGCCAGAACAGGCCCCAGCGGCTCAGGCAGGCAGGCCCGCTGCGCAGCATTGGATTGCGCAACTCCCTTTCCTGCCCCGCCTGGAGTTCCTGACCGTGCAGCGCCAGCCGTACATCGCTCAAGCCGTTCATTTTCATCGCTCCTGTTTACTTGGGTAGCCAGAGCTTTCATGATGCGCGGACGGCCAAATGTAATACAGATTCAACCATTGTCTTTTAGAAGCATACAGATAAGGCTTTTCCGTCACTGAATCCTGTTTTTCCCGGCCAACTGTATCGGTATCGTTCTCACCTCTATCGAGAGTACGCCATGACCCTCTACGTGAACCTCGCCGAATTGCTCGGCACTCGCATCGAACAGGGCTTCTATCGTCCGGGCGACCGGCTGCCGTCGGTGCGGGCCCTGAGCGTGGAGCACGGGGTCAGCCTGAGTACGGTGCAGCAGGCCTACCGCGTATTGGAAGACAGCGGCCTGGCGATGCCGAAGCCCAAGTCCGGTTATTTCGTGCCGGTCAGCCGAGAATTGCCCGAGCTGCCGGCGGTTGGCCGCCCGGCCCAGCGTCCGGTGGACATCTCCCAATGGGACCAGGTGCTTGAACTGATACGTGCGGTACCGCGCAAGGACGTGGTACAGCTGGGGCGCGGCATGCCGGATATCCACTCACCGACCATGAAACCGCTGCTGCGCAGCCTGGCGCAAATCAGCCGCCGGCAGGATATGCCGGGGCTGTATTACGACAATATCTACGGCAACCTGGCACTGCGCGAGCAGATCGCCCGCCTGTTACTGGCTTGCGGCTGCACACTCGGGGCGGGTGACCTGATCGTCACTACCGGTTGCCACGAGGCGCTGTCGGTCAGCATTCGCGCCACTTGCGAGCAAGGCGATATCGTCGCGGTAGACTCCCCCAGCTTTCACGGCGCCATGCAGACCCTCAAGGGCCTGGGCATGAAAGCACTGGAAATCCCCACCGACCCACTGACCGGTATCAGCCTGGATGCATTGGAACTGGCGTTGGAACAGTGGCCGATCAAGGCCATACAGTTGACGCCCAGCTGTAACAACCCGCTGGGCTATATCATGCCGGACGCCAATAAACGCGCCCTGCTGACCCTGGCTCAACGCTTCGACGTGGCGATTATCGAAGACGATGTGTATGGGGAACTGGCCTACACCTATCCACGACCACGCACGATCAAATCCTTCGACGAAGACGGCCGAGTCCTGCTTTGCAGTTCGTTTTCCAAGACCCTGGCACCCGGCCTGCGGGTCGGCTGGGTAGCGCCGGGACGCTATCTGGAACGGGTGCTGCACATGAAATACATCAGCACCGGTTCCACCGCCCCGCAGCCGCAGATCGCCATCGCCGAGTTCCTCAAGGCCGGGCATTTCGAACCCCACTTGCGCCGGATGCGCACCCAGTACCAGCGCAATCGCGACGTGATGATCGATTGGGTCAGTCGCTACTTTCCGCCGGGCACCCGGGCCAGTCGCCCGCGGGGCAGCTTCATGCTGTGGGTCGAGTTGCCCGAAGGCTTCGATACGCTGAAGCTCAACCGGGTCCTGAACGACCAGGGCGTACAGGTCGCCGTCGGCAGCATCTTTTCCGCGTCGGGCAAATACCGCAATTGCCTGCGGATGAACTACGCTGCCAAACCAACGGCACAGATCGAAGAAGCCGTGCGCAGGGTCGGTGCGGCCGCCATCGCGTTGTTGAACGAAAGCCAACGCGACGTCGTCTGAACTTACGCAGGGAAGCAGCACCCGACAGCCGATAGATGCCAACTTGCGGAACGCTCCTACGTGAGACCCAGACCGATCCTGACTGCTCTACTGTTAATCGCCTCGCTGTTGGGTGGCTGCGCCAGTCTTGATGTCACTCGCGAGCCGTCCCAGGCGCTGCCGGCCTCACAGTCTTCCTTCGGCCGCTCGGTCCAGAGCCAGGCCGCCCCGCACGAGGGGCGCTCGGGGTTCCGCCTGCTGTCCGACAGCGCCGACGCCTTCTCCGCCCGCGCCGAGCTGATTCGCCAGGCCCAGAGCAGCCTGGATTTGCAGTACTACATCGTGCACGACGGCATCAGCACGCGGATGCTGGTGGATGAGTTGCTCAAGGCCGCCGACCGCGGCGTGCGAGTGCGGATCCTGCTGGACGACACCACCAGCGACGGCCAGGAGCAAATCATCGCCACCCTCGCCGCACATCCACAGATCGAGATCCGCCTGTTCAACCCGCTGCACCTGGGGCGCGCCACCGGTGTAACCCGTGGCCTGGGGCGCCTGTTCAACCTGTCGTTGCAGCATCGGCGGATGCACAACAAGCTCTGGCTGGCGGACAACAGCATGGCGATCGTCGGCGGGCGCAACCTGGGGGATGAATATTTCGATGCCGAGCCCAACCTCAACTTCACCGACATCGACCTGCTAGGCGTCGGCCCGGTAGCCGAACAGCTGGGACACAGCTTCGACCAGTACTGGAACAGTGCCCTGAGCAAGCCCATCGAGCAATTCCTGTCCCATCGCCCCACCGCCCAGGACCTGGCCAACAGTCGCCAACGCCTGCAGGAGTCCCTGGAACAGACGCACAAGGAGAACCAGGCGCTGTACCGACAGCTGACCACCTACAGGACTCAGCCACGCCTGGATATCTGGCGCACTCAGTTGATCTGGGCCTGGAACCAGGCATTGTGGGACGCCCCCAGCAAAGTGCTGGCCAAGGACGAGCCGGATCCGCAGTTGCTGTTGACCACGCAGTTGGGACCGGAGCTGACGGGGGTGCAGGACGAACTGATCATGATTTCGGCCTATTTCGTGCCCGGTCAGCCAGGGCTGGTGTACCTCACCAGCCGCGCCGATGCCGGAGTCTCGGTGAGCCTGCTGACCAACTCACTGGAAGCCACCGATGTACCCGCGGTGCATGGCGGTTATGCGCCCTATCGCAGGGCGTTGCTGGAGCATGGGGTACGCCTGTTCGAACTGCGCCGCCAACCCGGGGATACCGGAGGCAGCAGCCCCCACCTGTTCTACAGCAAGTCCTACGGCGAATCGGATTCCAGCCTGCACAGCAAGGCGATCATTTTCGACCGGCAGAAGTCCTTCATCGGGTCTTTCAATTTCGACCCGCGCTCAGTGCTGTGGAACACCGAGGTAGGCGTCCTGGTGGACAGCCCGGAACTTGCCGGCCAAGTGCGTGAGCTGGCCTTGCAAGGCATGGCGCCGCCGCTCAGCTATCAAGCCCGGCTCAAGGATGGCAGGCTCGTGTGGAGCACCGAGGACAACGGCAAACTGCACGACCTGGACAGCGAGCCGGGTAGCTGGTGGCGACGCTTCAACGCCTGGTTCGCCACCACCGTGGGGCTGGAGCGAATGCTGTAGGCGCTGTGTCGCGCTTGCAGGATTCAGGCGGTCTGCGCGGTGCCAAACGCTCCCTGGCGCAACAACAGGATCACCAGCCCGAACGCTCCCACGGCCATGAACAAGGGCAGTGCATGGCCGCTGATCCACTGGCTGCCCGCGCCCGCCACCAAGGGGCCGATCAAGCAACCGATTCCCCACAGCTGGGCGATATGGGCATTGGCCCGCACCAGCGCATCGTCGCGATAACGCTCGCCGATCAGGATCAACGACAAGGTGAACAATCCGCCCGCACTGGCACCGAACAGCACCCAAAGGGGCCAGATCAGCAAGGTATCGATCAACAATGGAACAGCGAGGCTGGACAAGGTCAGCGCCACCGCGCAACCGGCGAACAGCGAGCGGCGCGACAACCGATCGGCCAAGGCTCCGATGGGCAGTTGCAACAAGGCATCACCCACAACCACCGTACTGACCATCGCCAGGGCGATATCGGCGCTGAATCCCTGGCGCAGGCAATACACCGGCAACAGCGTCAGGATCATCGCCTCGAACGCGGCGAACAGCGACACGGCCCAGGCAATCGCGGGCAAGCCCCGGCAGAAACCCCATAGATCCCTGAGCGTAACGCTGCAGGCTTCGCTGCTGGGAGCACCGCTACGGCCAAGCAATAACAGCGGCGAGACCAGCAGCAGGGCTACGCCCACCCAGAAGCCGTAATCGTGCTCGGTGCCCAAGGCGCCGAGCAGCAACGGACCAGACAGTTGGCTCAAGGCGTAGCTGCTGCCATACAGCGCCACAAGTCGGCCCCGCCACTGTTCAACGACCAACTGGTTGATCCAGCTCTCACCCAGAATGAACACCAGGGTCAGGACCACACCGATCAACAACCGCAATACCAGCCATACCGAATAGCTGGGCAACAGCGCCAGCATCCCGATGGACACCGCGCCGCCCCAAAGGCACAGGCGCATCAAGGCCGCCGTGCCGAAACGCGCCGCCAGGCGGCTCGACACCTTGGCACCGAGCAACACTCCCACGGCCGGCATGGCCGCCATCACTCCAATGGCAAACGAGCCATAGCCCCAGCTCTCCAGGCGCAGCGACACCAGCGGCATGCTTACGCCCAGGGCCAGGCCGACGCTCAGGACTGACGACAACACGGCGAAATAAGTCGCCCAACGCATTTCCACGCTCCTGTGGACAGTTATTCGCTTTTCAGTGTTCGCCCAAAACAAATGCGGGAGCGAGCTTGCTCGCGATGACGGCGCAACATTCAACAGAGTCGTCGACTGCCTTACCGCTATCGCGAGCAAGCTCGCCCCCACAAGGGACCCGGGCTACATGAAGCGCGGGGTCTTCGTTGTCAGAGCTTGATCCAGGTCGCCTTCAGCTCGGTGTATTTATCGAACGCATGCAGCGACTTGTCGCGTCCGTTGCCCGACTGCTTGAAGCCACCGAACGGCGCGGTCATGTCGCCGCCGTCGTACTGGTTTACCCACACGCTGCCGGCCCGCAGGGCCTTGGCGGTGAGGTGGGCCTTGGAGATGTCCCGGGTCCATACCGCCGCCGCCAGGCCATAGGGCGTGTCGTTGGCGATCTGGATGGCTTGCTCGGCGGTATCGAAGGCGATGACCGACAAGACCGGGCCGAAGATCTCCTCCTGGGCGATTTTCATGGCATTGCTCACACCGTCGAAAATCGTCGGTTCGACGTAGGTGCCACCGGTTTCTTCCAGGATCCGCTTGCCGCCAGCCACCAGCTTGGCACCATCGCCATGACCGGCCTCGATGTAGGACAGCACGGTGTTCATCTGCTGGGTGTCCACCAGCGCACCGACCGTCGTGGCCGGATCCAGTGGATTACCCGGCTTCCAGCCCTTGAGGGCTTCGATCACCAGGGGCAGGAAAGTGTCCTTGATGGAGCGCTCCACCAGCAGGCGCGAGCCGGCGGTGCAGACTTCGCCCTGGTTGAAGGCAATGGCGCTGGCGGCCGCTTCGGCGGCGGCCTGCAGGTCCGGGGCATCGGCGAACACGATATTCGGACTCTTGCCACCGGCCTCCAGCCAGATGCGCTTCATGTTGGATTCGCCGGAATAGATCATCAACTGCTTGGCGATCCTGGTGGAACCGGTGAACACCAGCGTATCGACGTCCATGTGCAGGGCCAGGGCCTTGCCTACGGTATGACCATAGCCGGGCAACACGTTCAGCACGCCTTTCGGAATGCCCGCCTCGACAGCCAGGGCGGCGATACGGATAGCGGTCAGCGGGGATTTTTCCGAGGGCTTGAGTACCACCGAGTTACCGGTGGACAGCGCCGGGCCCAGCTTCCAGCAGGCCATCAACAGCGGGAAGTTCCACGGCACGATAGCTCCCACGACACCCACTGGCTCGCGGGTTACCAGGCCCAGTTGGTCGTGCGGGGTCGAGGCCACTTCGTCATAGAGTTTGTCGATGGCTTCGCCGCTCCAGCTCAATGCCTGGGCCGCACCGGGAACGTCGATGTTGAGCGAGTCGCTGATAGGCTTGCCCATGTCCAGGGTTTCGAGCAGGGCCAGCTCTTCGGCGTGCTGCTTGAGCAGGCCGGCGAAACGAATCATGGTGGCTTTGCGCTTGCTCGGCGCCAGGCGCGACCAGGCGCCGGAATTGAAGACGGCGCGTGCGTTCTCTACGGCTCGCTGGGCATCGGCAACGTCGCAGCTGGCGATCTTGCCCAGCAAACGGCCATCGACCGGGCTGACGCACTCGAAGGTTTCAACGGACACTGCATCGGTGTATTCGCCATTGATGAAGGCGCGGCCTTCAATGCGCAGATCGCGGGCACGCTGTTCCCAGTCGGCACGAGTCAGGGTGGTCATGCGAGTGTCCTCCTCTTATTGGAAAATAAACGCCGTGCTGCGCGCAGCGCTCAAGAATTCTGCCCGGCCAGCCTATTCGCGGCGTACGTTTTTGGCACAGGGCACCCGCCACCCTAAACCAGCCGCCCCTCAAGTTTCAATATATTTGACACAAGGCCAGTAAACGGCCTTGCGATGTTCATTTTAATAAACATAGACTCGGAACCTTCCAGGCATTCACCAGGGATTACGCAAATGAACATCCAGGACATCGTCGACTTCAGTCAGGCCAGCACCGCCGCCGACCGTTATCGCCCGGATCCGGCCAAGGTCCTCAAGGGTGACCCCGAGCAGGCCGTGTTCAACCACTACAACAGCCCTTGCGGGCAGATGAATGCTGGCGTGTGGGAAGGCGCCGTCGGTCAGTGGACCGTCAACTACACCGAGCATGAATACTGTGAGATCGTCCAGGGCGTATCCGTACTACGAGACCAGGAAGGCAATGCCAAGACCTTGCGGGCCGGCGACCGCTTCGTGATCCCGGCAGGTTTCAAGGGTACCTGGGAAGTGCTGGAACCGTGCCGCAAGATCTACGTGGTGTTCGAACAGAAGGCTTGAGGATGGGAGTCTTGCGGGCCTGACCTCACGGCGGACAGGTATTGCGGTGCGCTCCTGATCCGACAAGCAACAAAAAAGGCCCGTATCTCGCGATACGGGCCTTTTTCGTAAGAAGGAAAAATCAATTACTTGATTTTGCCTTCCTTGTAGATCACGTGCTTGCGAACAACTGGATCATATTTCTTGATCTCGATTTTGTCCGGGGTAGTACGCTTGTTCTTGTCGGTAGTGTAGAAGTGACCAGTACCGGCGCTCGAGATCAAACGAATCAATTCACGCATGATTAGCTCCCTTAAACCTTGCCATCGCGGCGAAGTTCGGCCAGCACGACATCAATGCCGCGCTTGTCGATGATACGCATGCCCTTGGCAGATACGCGCAGACGTACAAAACGTTTCTCGGACTCAACCCAGAAGCGGTGATGCTGCAGGTTCGGCAGGAAACGACGACGGGTTTTGTTGTTTGCGTGGGAAATGTTATTCCCAGTCACCGGACCCTTACCGGTAACTTGACAGACTCTAGACATGCCTCAGCCCTCTAAAACCACATGCCCAACCCGGCATGGGTTGGCCGCTTAATCTCTCAGTCATTTGGCGCCAGGCGCCGCGTTTCTTTAAGGGTCTTACCGGCTACACCTACAGTGAAGGAACCGGGCCCCTAGAAAAGAGCGCTGCTTTATACCAGAAAGACCTCGGTGCAACAACAGCCCGTGTGATTTGTCTTCATGAGAATGCATAGGCCTGCAGCCCCGGATCACTGGGGCAAAGGCTGGCGAGACCCATGACCGCTCGTCGCTGGATTGAGGTTTTTTCAACCGCCAGTGGGTTTCGCCTCATCAATTGACCTGCAAAGCCTGCCGGAAAAAGCAAAAAGGGGATAGTCATTTGCCAACGAGCCCACTAGGGTAGGCCTTTTCCAGACTGCACTCGCAGATGGGCCTCCGACCTGCACAAGGAACCTGCTCATGCGCCTCGCTGCCCTATCACTGTTGCTCGTCCCCCTGCTGGCCAGCCCCCTGGCCCAGGCCGCTGCCCTGAGCGTCTGCACCGAAGCCAGCCCGGAAGGGTTCGACGTCGTCCAATACAACTCCCTGACGACCACCAACGCCTCGGCCGACGTCCTGATGAACCGACTGGTGGATTTCGACACCGCCAGCGGCAAGGTGGTCCCCAGCCTGGCCGAACAGTGGGATATCTCGCCCGACGGCCTGACCTATGTGTTCAAGCTGCGGCCCAAGGTCAAATTCCATCGCACCGAATATTTCACTCCGCACCGCGAGCTGACCGCCGAGGACGTGAAGTTCAGTTTCGAGCGCATGCTGGATCCGGCCAACCCCTGGCATAAAGTCGCCCAGAGCGGTTTCCCCCACGCCCAATCCATGCAACTGCCGGCGCTGATCAAGAAGATCGACGCCCTCGACCCGCTGACCGTGCGCTTCACCCTTGACCACGCGGACTCGACCTTCCTGGCCACCTTGAGCATGGGGTTCGCCTCGATCTATTCGGCTGAATATGCCGACCAGTTGATGAAGGCCGGCACGCCGGAAAAACTCAACGGCCAGCCCATCGGCACCGGCCCGTTCATTTTCAACCGGTTCCAGAAGGATGCTTCGATCCGCTACAAGGCCAACAGCGACTATTTCGGCGGCAAGCCCCAGTTAGACCCGCTGGTCTTCGCCATCACGCCAGATGCGAACGTGCGCCTGCAGAAACTGCGACGCAACGAATGCCAGATCGCCCTCTCGCCCAAGCCGCTCGACGTACAGGCCGCCCGACAGGAGCCGACGTTGAAAGTGGAACAGACCGACGCCTTCATGACCGCTTTCGTAGCGATCAACAGCCAGCACCCACCGCTGGACAAACCCGAGGTCCGGCAGGCCATCAATCTCGCCTTCGACAAGGGCAGCTACCTCAAGACCGTCTTCGAAGGCACCGCCCAGGCGGCCAACGGCCCTTACCCGCCAAACACCTGGAGCTACGCCAAGAACCTGCCCGGCTACGCCCATGACCCGGCCAAGGCCCGCGACCTGCTGGCCAAGGCGGGCCTGAAGGACGGTTTCAAGACGACGATCTGGACCCGACCTTCCGGCAGCCTGCTGAACCCCAACCCCAGCCTCGGCGCACAACTGCTGCAATCGGACCTGGCGGAAATCGGCATCCAGGCCGAGATCCGCGTGATCGAATGGGGCGAGTTGATCCGCCGCGCCAAGGCCGGCGAGCACGACCTGCTGTTCATGGGCTGGGCCGGCGACAATGGCGACCCGGACAACTTCCTCACGCCGCAGTTTTCCTGCGCGGCGGTCAAGTCCGGCACCAACTTCGCTCGCTATTGCAATGCCGACCTGGACAAGCTGATCGCAGCCGGCAAGACCACCAGCGAACAGGGCGTGCGCACCAAGCTCTATGAGCAGGCCCAGGCACAGATCCAGCAACAGGCCCTATGGCTGCCCCTGGCGCACCCCACCGCCTTCGCGCTGGCTCGCAAGGAAGTCCAGGGTTACGCGGTCAGCCCGTTTGGTCGACAGGATTACTCGAAGGTCAATCTCAAGCCGTAAGCCGCAAGCCGCAAGCTCAGATCACACCCTGCCCTGGACTTGCGGCTTGAAGCTGACAGCTTGCCACCGCCTCACATCCACCCAGACTCCGCCATGGACAGCGGCTCCCCGTCGCCCACGATGAAATGATCGAGCACCCGCACATCGATCAGTTCCAGCGCCTCCTGGAGGCGCTCGGTGAGGACCCGGTCGGCCTGGCTCGGCTCGGTGTTGCCCGAAGGATGGTTGTGACACAGGATCAGCGCGGCGGCATTGTGGGCCAGGGCGCGCTTGACCACTTGCCGCGGATAGACGCTGGCGCTGTCGATTGAACCGCGAAACAGCGCTTCGTAGGCCAGCACCCGGTGTCGCGAATCCAGGAACAGGCAACCGAACACTTCATGGGGTTCATGGCGCAGCATGGCCTTGAGGTAATCACGCACGGCCAACGGGCTCTCCAGCACCGACGCGCGGCGCAGATCCTGGGCCAGGTGCCGGCGTCCCATCTCCAGGATCGCCTGCAATTGCGCGAATTTCGCCGGCCCCAGGCCCAACTGCGCGCTGAACGTTCGCAGGTCGGCCTCCAGCAGCACGCGCAGGCAACCGAATTGCCGCAGCAGGTGTCGAGCGAGGTCCACCGCGCTTTTGCCCGAAACACCGGTTCGCAGGAAAATCGCCAGCAACTCGGCGTCGGAAAGACTCGCCGGGCCCAACTCCAACAACTTTTCCCGGGGCCGCTCGGCCGCCGGCCAATCACGAATACTCATAGGACCTCCCTGGTCAGTGGTGCGCCGCTGTTCCATAGCGGACGCTGTGATATCGTAGCCCATCTTTTTTGCAGGCGATTTGCACCCTGGCAAGCGGTTGCCAAGAGGTTCGCCTTGCACTGACCACTGAAATCGAAAGGCAGGCCTATGCAGCGGCTGTATCGGAAACGCATCGTTCTGGGCGTCGGCGGCGGCATTGCCGCCTACAAGAGCGCCGAGCTGGTTCGCCGACTCATCGACCAGGGCGCGGAAGTACGGGTCGTCATGACCCGCGGCGGCAGTGAGTTCATCACTCCGCTGACCATGCAGGCCCTGTCCGGGCACCCGGTCCACCTGGATCTGCTCGACCCGGCGGCCGAAGCCGCCATGGGGCATATCGAGCTGGCCAAGTGGGCCGACCTGGTGCTGATCGCACCGGCCACCGCCGACCTGATCGCCCGCCTGGCCCAAGGCATCGCCGACGACCTGTTGACCACCCTGGTGCTCGCCACCGACGCGGTGGTCGCGTTCGCGCCGGCGATGAACCAGGCCATGTGGCGCGACCCGGCCACCCAGGCCAACCTGCAACTGCTCGAAAGCCGCGACCTGAAAGTCTTCGGCCCGGCCTCCGGCAGCCAGGCCTGTGGGGATGTCGGCATGGGTCGCATGCTCGAAGCAACCGACCTGGCCCAATGCGCCGCCGATTGCTTCAAGCGCCAGGCGCTGACCGGCAAACACGTGCTGATCACCGCCGGCCCCACCCAGGAAAACATCGACCCGGTGCGCTACATCACCAACCACAGCTCCGGGAAAATGGGCTTCGCCCTGGCCGAAGCCGCCGTGGAAGCCGGCGCCCGGGTCACCCTGATCACCGGCCCGGTGCACCTGCCGACGCCGGACCGGGTGACCCGCATCGACGTGGTCAGCGCCCGGGACATGCTGGCGGCCTGCGAAGCGGCCATCCCTTGCGACCTGTTCATCGCCTCGGCGGCGGTTGCGGACTACCGTCCCGAGGTCGTCGCCCCACAAAAATTGAAGAAAGACCCTACAAGCGGCGACGGCCTGTTATTACAAATGGTCCGCAACCCGGATATTCTTGCCACCATCGCCACCCGTCCCGACCGCCCTTTCAGCGTCGGCTTCGCCGCCGAAACCGAAAACCTGCTCGATTACGCCGCGCGCAAGCTCAAGGACAAGAATCTGGACTTGATCGTCGCCAACGACGTCGCCAACCCGAGCATCGGCTTCAACAGCGAAGAAAACGCCTGCAGCGTGATCGACCGCCAGTTGCACGCCACCCTTTTCGCCCAGACCAGCAAGGGCAAGATCGCCCGCCAACTGATCACTTTTATCGCCGAACGGCTGAACCAGGTTTAATTTTCCATGCACGCTCTACAAGCCAAGATCCTCGACCCCCGCATCGGCAGCGAATTCCCGCTGCCGCAGTACGCCACACCGGGCTCCGCCGGTCTCGACTTGCGGGCCATGCTCAAGCAGGACACCATCCTGGAACCAGGCCAGACCCTGCTGATTCCCACCGGTCTGTCGGTGTACATCGGCGATCCGGGCCTGGCCGCTCTGATCCTGCCGCGTTCGGGCCTGGGTCATAAGCACGGTATCGTGCTGGGCAACCTGGTGGGCCTGATCGATTCCGACTACCAGGGTGAGCTGATGGTTTCGTGCTGGAACCGTGGCCATACGACATTCAACATCGCGGTGGGCGAACGCATCGCCCAACTGGTGCTCGTACCGGTGGTCCAGGCCCACTTCGAACTGGTCGAGGAATTCGACGAGAGTCAGCGCGGCGCAGGCGGTTTCGGGCACTCGGGCAGCCACTGACCGGTGAGATCGGCCGGGCGTCCTGCCCGGCCGGTTTATTAAGCTTCTGTTTCAGGGCAAAAAATGCGCAATGGCTTTCTGCTAGGTTTCCCATCCGGAATCAATGTATTAGGCGTGCGAGGCCGGGGTAACGCTGTCTCATGGCACTTTCCCACCACGAACTCTCTGTCAAAAACGCCGTCATACCCTTCAGCTTGAGCCTGCCGACGCTGTCCGTCGGCCTGTCCAGTCACCTTCTGATAGAGCGCCCCGTCCATGAACACCCCAGCCGCAATCGCCCCGATCTTCCCTGACAGCATCTTCCGCGCCTACGACATCCGTGGCGTGGTGCCGGAGACGCTGACCGCCGAAACCGCCTACTGGATCGGTCGTGCCATCGGTTCCCAGAGCCTGGCCCAAGGCGAACCCAACGTATGCGTCGGTCGCGATGGCCGCCTGTCCGGCCCCGAACTGGTCGAACAACTGATCAAGGGCATTGCCGACAGCGGCTGCCACGTCAGCGACGTGGGCCTGGTCCCGACCCCTGCGCTGTACTACGCCGCCAATGTGCTGGCAGGTAAATCGGGCGTGATGCTCACCGGCAGCCACAACCCGTCCAACTACAACGGCTTCAAGATCGTGATCGCTGGCGACACCCTTGCCAACGAGCAGATCCAGGCCCTGCATACCCGCCTCAAGACCAACGACCTGAGCAGCGGCAAGGGCAGCGTGACCAAGGTCGATATCCTCGAGCGCTACAACGACGAAATCGTCAAGGACGTGAAACTCGCCCGTCGCCTGAAAGTGGTGGTCGATTGCGGCAACGGCGCGGCCGGCGTGATCGCCCCGCAACTGATCGAAGCCCTGAACTGCGAGGTCATCCCGCTGTTCTGCGACGTGGATGGCAACTTCCCCAACCACCATCCGGACCCGGGCAAGCTGGAAAACCTCGAAGACCTGATCGCCAAGGTCAAGGAAACCAATGCCGACCTGGGCCTGGCCTTCGACGGTGACGGCGACCGCGTAGGCGTAGTGACCAATACCGGCAGCGTGGTGTTCCCCGACCGTCTGTTGATGCTGTTCGCCAAGGATGTGGTGGCTCGCAACCCCGACGCGGAAATCATCTTTGACGTCAAATGCACCCGTCGTCTGGTGCCGCTGATCAAGGAATATGGTGGTCGCCCCCTGATGTGGAAGACCGGTCATTCGTTGATCAAGAAGAAAATGAAGCAGAGCGGCGCCCTGCTGGCTGGCGAGATGAGCGGCCACATCTTCTTCAAGGAGCGCTGGTTCGGTTTTGACGACGGTATCTACAGTGCCGCGCGCCTGCTGGAGATCCTCAGCAAGGAGCCTGCGAGCGCCGAAGAGCTGTTCGCGACCTTCCCGAACGATATTTCTACGCCGGAAATCAATATCCATGTGACCGAAGAGAGCAAATTCAGCATCATTGATGCACTGCACGACGCTCAATGGGGCGAAGGGGCCGAGCTGACCACCATCGACGGTGTACGGGTCGACTATCCCCATGGCTGGGGCCTGGTTCGCGCATCCAACACCACACCGGTGCTGGTATTGCGTTTCGAGGCCGATAACGAAGCCGAACTGCAGCGCATCAAGGATGTGTTCCACACCCAACTCAAACGTGTTGCACCCGATCTCAAACTACCGTTCTGACTTTTTGAAGCTCCGGAGCCCTGAATGACCCTCGAACGCGAAGCCGCCACCAATACCGCCAAGGTTCTGTCCGAAGCGTTGCCGTATATCCGACGCTACGTCGGCAAGACCCTGGTGATCAAATATGGCGGCAACGCGATGGAGAGCGAGGAGCTGAAGACCGGCTTCGCCCGCGACATCGTGCTGATGAAGGCCGTGGGCATCAACCCGGTGGTAGTACATGGTGGTGGCCCGCAGATCGGTGACCTGCTCAAGCGCCTGTCGATCGAAAGCCACTTCATCGATGGCATGCGCGTCACCGACGCGCAGACCATGGATGTGGTGGAAATGGTCCTCGGCGGCCAGGTCAACAAGGACATCGTCAACCTGATCAACCGCCATGGCGGCAGCGCCATCGGCCTGACCGGCAAGGACGCCGAGCTGATCCGGGCGAAGAAACTCACCGTTACCCGCCAGACACCGGAAATGACCCAGCCGGAAATCATCGACATCGGTCACGTGGGCGAAGTGGTCGGCATCAACACCGACCTGCTGAACCTGCTGGTCAAGGGCGACTTCATCCCGGTGATCGCGCCGATCGGCGTGGGCGCCAATGGAGAGTCGTACAACATCAACGCCGACCTGGTGGCCGGCAAGGTCGCCGAAGCCCTGAAGGCCGAAAAACTGATGTTGCTGACCAACATCGCCGGTTTGATGGATAAGTCGGGCAAGGTCCTGACCGGGCTGTCGACCCAACAGGTCGACGACCTGATCGCCGACGGCACTATCTACGGCGGCATGCTGCCGAAGATCCGCTGCGCGCTGGAAGCGGTACAGGGCGGCGTTGGTAGTTCGCTGATCATCGATGGTCGGGTGCCGAATGCGATCCTGCTGGAGATCTTTACCGATACTGGCGTGGGTACGTTGATCAGCAATCGCAAGCGTCCTTAAGCGATATCGGAAAAAAAAAAGACCCCGCTCAACAGGTTGAGCGGGGTCTTTTTTTGACTATTGCGGGAGCGAGCTTGCTCGCGATAGCAGTGGGTCAGTCAATATCAATGCTGAATGAAAAGCCGCTATGGCGAGCAAGCACGCTCCCACAAGGCTTGGCACAGGCCTTTTAAACACCGAACTGCGCCCGGTAGGCCTCCACCGCCGGCAGATGCTGCTTGAGCTGCGGATCGTCGGCCAGGAACTCCAGGACCTGGTTCAGCGACACGATGCTGATCACTGGGATGCCGAAATCACGCTCCACTTCCTGGATCGCCGACAGTTCGCCGTTACCGCGCTCCTGGCGGTTCAGGGCGATCAGCACACCGGCGGCCTTGGCGCCTTCCTGTGAAGCGATGATCTGCATCACCTCGCGGATGGCGGTGCCGGCGGTGATCACGTCGTCGATGATCAGTACGTCACCGGTCAGCGGCGCGCCCACCAGGCTGCCTCCTTCGCCATGGGCCTTGGCTTCCTTGCGGTTGAAGCACCAGGGCAGGTCGCGGCCGTGGTGTTCGGCCAGGGCGACGGCGGTGCTGGCGGCCAGCGGGATACCTTTATAGGCGGGGCCGAACAGGACGTCGAACGAAATACCACTCTCGACAATGGCCGCCGCGTAGAAACGGCCCAGCTGCGCCAGGGCCGAACCGCTGTTGAACAGGCCGGCATTGAAGAAATACGGGCTCGTACGCCCGGACTTGAGGGTGAACTCACCGAAGCGCAGAACGCCGCGATCGATGGCAAAACGAATGAAATCGCGTTGATACGCCTGCATGAAAAAAAGCCTCAGATACCGCGGATTTAGCTAAATAGGTAGACGGCGTGTATCATACACGCACGTGATTTTTGGGGCCATTTATGCGGATCATCAGTGTGAACGTCAATGGTATTCAGGCTGCAGTGGAGCGAGGTTTGCTCAGTTGGCTGCAAGCACAGAATGCCGACGTCATCTGCCTGCAGGACACCCGCGCCTCCGCCTTTGAACTGGACGATGCAGCCTTCCAACTGGATGGTTACTTCCTTTATGCCTGCGATGCCGAAGTCCCCGCCCAGGGTGGCGTGGCCTTGTACTCGCGGCTGCAACCGAAGGCTGTCATCAACGGTCTCGGTTTCGAGACGGCGGACCGCTACGGGCGCTACCTGCAAGCCGATTTCGACAAGGTCAGCATCGCGACCTTACTGCTCCCGTCGGGGCAGAACGGCGATGAAGATTTGAATCAGAAATTCAAGTTGATGGACGACTTCGCCCGTTACCTGGATAAACAGCGGCGCAAACGTCGCGAGTACATCTATTGTGGCTCGCTGTACGTGGCGCAACAGAAGCTGGATATCAAGAACTGGCGCGACAGCCAGCAATCGCCTGGCTTCCTGGCGCCGGAACGGGCCTGGATGGACGAGATCATCGGCAACATGGGTTATGTCGATGCCCTGCGTGAAGTCAGCCGCGAAGGCGACCTGTACAGCTGGTGGCCAGACAACGAACAGGCCGAGATGCTCAACCTCGGCTGGCGTTTCGACTATCAGCTGCTGACGCCAGGCTTGCGCCGTTTCGTACGCAGCGCACGCCTGCCCCGCCAGCCACGGTTCTCGCAGCACGCACCGTTGATCGTGGACTACGACTGGACGCTGACGATCTGAGTGTCGTCCGGCCGCCACAAAAAAACCGACAGAACTGTCGGTTTTTTTGTGAGCGACCATTTTTTCGATAAGGGAAGCGAACCTGCTCGCCTCCCCTATCAATGACTAGCTGATCATTATTTGATCAGCCGCCAAGTGAACGGATACCGATACGGCTGCCCCTCGTTGGCCTTGACCCCGGCAATGATGGTCAACACCAGCGCACCAATGGCGATCAGTCCGAACAGGAAGAAACCGATCACCACGAGCATCAGCAGGAAACTGATCATCGAAGCGATCGCCACGGTGATCTGGAAGTTCAGTGCTTCCTTGCCCTGGGCATCGATGAACGGGTCAGACTCGCGCTTGACCTGCCAGAGCACCAGGGGCCCGATCAGCGTACCGAACGGAATCACGATGCCCAGCAGGGCGGACAGGTGGCAAAACATTGCCCACTGACGTGCCTCCTGGCTTGGCTTAGGCAGCAGGACTTGCTCATCACTCATGTCGCTCTCCTTGTCTGAATCGTGTCACGATCAGTCGGCCAGTGCGGCCTTTTGCAGTTCGAAGATCTCGTTCATGCCTTTCTTCGCCAGCTCCAGCATAGCGTTCAATTCTTCAGGCTGGAACGGCGCGCCTTCGGCGGTGCCCTGCACCTCGATGAAGCCACCGGTGCTGGTCATGACCACGTTCAGGTCGGTCTCGGCGGCGGAGTCTTCCAGGTAGTCCAGGTCCAGCACCGGCTCACCCTGGTACATGCCCACGGACACCGCGCCGATCATCTGCTTGAGAGGATCGCCGCCCTTGAGACCGCCACGCTTCTTGATGACTTTCAAGGCATCGACCAGCGCGACCATGGCACCGGTGATGGACGCGGTGCGGGTCCCGCCGTCGGCCTGGATCACATCGCAATCGACATACAGCGTCACATCGCCCAGCTTGGACATGTCCAGGGCGGCGCGCAGCGAACGGCCGATCAGGCGCTGGATTTCCAAGGTCCGGCCACCCTGCTTGCCACGGCTGGCTTCGCGCTGGTTCCGCTCGCCGGTGGCACGCGGCAGCATGCCGTATTCGGCGGTCAGCCAGCCTTGACCCTGGCCCTTGAGAAACCGTGGCACGCCGTTTTCGACGCTCACCGTGCAGATGACTTTGGTATCACCGAATTCGACCAGTACAGATCCCTCGGCGTGTTTGGTGTAGTTGCGGGTAATGCGGATCGAGCGAAGCTGATCGGCAGCGCGACCACTTGGACGTTTCATAGGGGACACCTGTACAGAGGACGGAAAACTGCCGGCATTATAGAGCCGTGAGCCTGCGGAGGGCAGTTCTAAAAAACCGGTGCGACGAGCGAAGCCTCTCCCGAGCCCGGCCGACGGGCTGCAGCGCTTTGTCACATGCTCGGTTTGGGGCATGCGCCCCACTGCGCTACAATCCTGCGCCTTTGCGGCCCTTCGGCTTTAATTCACAGATTCCAGGCCTCACGACCACCGTCGTGCCCAGCCTGCATTGCGAGGAACCCCCATGGTGCACAGCATGACCGCCTTCGCCCGCGTCGAAAAAGCCGGCGCACAAGGCACGCTGAGCTGGGAGCTGCGCTCGGTCAACAGCCGTTACCTGGAGCCCCACCTGCGCCTGCCTGAATCCTTCCGCGACCTCGAAGGCGGCGTACGCGAAGCGCTGCGCCAGGGCCTGTCCCGGGGCAAGCTTGAATGCACCCTGCGCTTCACCGAGGAAAACACCGGCAAGACCCTGCAGGTAGATCGCGAGCGCGCCGCGCAACTGGTGGCCGCCGCCGAAACCGTCGCCAGCCTGATCAAGAACCCCGCCGCCCTCAACCCTCTGGAAGTGCTGGCCTGGCCCGGCGTGCTGGTGGGTGACGCCAGCGATCCCCAGGCTCTCAACGCCGAGGCACTGGCTTTGTTCAACCAGGGATTGCAGGAGCTCAAGGCCGGGCGCGAGCGCGAAGGTGCGGAACTGGCCCGGCTGATCAACGAACGCTTGACCGCCATCGAGGAAGACGTGGCGACCCTGCGCGAACTGGTCCCGCAGATGCTGGCCACCCAGCGTCAGAAAGTGCTCGACCGTTTCACCGACATGAAGGCCGAGCTGGACCCCCAGCGCCTGGAACAGGAAATGGTCATGCTCGCACAGAAGAGCGACGTGGCCGAAGAACTGGATCGCCTGAGCACCCACATCATCGAAGTGCGCCGGGTGCTCAAGTCCGGCGGCGCGGCCGGCCGCCGCCTCGACTTCCTGATGCAGGAGCTCAACCGCGAAGCCAACACACTGGGCTCCAAGGCCTTCGACCCGCGCAGTACCCAGGCTGCGGTCAACCTCAAGGTGTTGATCGAGCAGATGCGCGAACAAGTGCAGAACATTGAGTAAGGCTAACCCGACATGACCCACAGCACCGGCACTCTCTACATCATCTCCGCGCCCTCGGGCGCCGGCAAGACCAGCCTGGTCAAGGCACTGATCGACGCCGAGCCGCAGATCCGCGTCTCCGTCTCCCACACCACCCGCGCCATGCGCCCGGGCGAAGTGAACGGCGTGAACTATCACTTCGTCGACCGCGAAGAGTTCGTGAGGATGGCCGAGCACGGCGACTTCCTGGAGCGTGCCGAAGTCTTCGGCAACCTCTACGGCACCTCGCAGAGCTTCTTGCAGCAGACCCTGGACGAAGGCCACGACCTGATCCTGGAAATCGACTGGCAAGGTGCCGAACAGGTGCGCAAGCTGATGCCCCAGGCCCGTTCGATCTTCATCCTGCCACCGAGCCAGGAAGCGTTGCGCCAGCGCCTGACCAATCGCGGCCAGGACAGCGACGACATCATCGAAGGCCGGATGCGCGAAGCGGTCAGCGAAATGAGCCACTACGTGGACTACGATTACCTGATCATCAACGACGATTTTGCCCACGCACTGGACGACCTCAAGGCGATTTTCCGCGCCAGCCAGCTGCAACAGAAACGCCAGCAACAACGTTTCGGCAAATTGCTGGCTGAATTATTGGGCTGAACAGCCCTTCCCAAAACCGTTGCGACGGCCTTACATTGGTACTCGCAGCGCGCCGAGGGGTTTGGTTAAAAAATCAGCGCTTCCCTAAACGCTGGTGTTTTTTTAAACTGTCGAGTCCGCTCGCCCAACCGGGCAGCGCGCATATTGCATTCGCTCCGAGGAATACCATGGCCCGCGTAACCGTTGAAGACTGCCTAGAACACGTGGAAAACCGCTTTGAGCTGGTCATGCTCTCTACCAAGCGGGCCCGTCAGCTGGCCACCGGTGGCAAAGAGCCGTTGGTCCAGTGGGAAAACGACAAGCCTACCGTGGTAGCGCTGCGTGAAATCGCCGAAGGCCTGATGAGCTACGAGTTCATCGCCAATGCCGAAATCGTTGAAGACGAGCCGCTGTTCGCAGCGTTCGAGGACGAGTCCAACGAGGCGGTCTAAGCCTATGCCTGGTCGACGTAGCACGGCGCGGGGTCACAGCAAACGGCAGGAGTCATCATGCCGAGCATAGACGCCCTCGCCGATCGCTTATCGGCCTACCTCGGCAAGGACCAGGTCAACCTGGTCCGCCGAGCCTATTTCTACGCCGAACAAGCCCACGACGGCCAACGCCGCCGCAGCGGCGAGGCGTACGTCACGCATCCCCTTGCCGTGGCGAACATTCTTGCCGACATGCACATGGACCATCAGAGCCTGATGGCGGCCATGCTCCATGACGTGATCGAAGACACCGGCATCGCCAAGGAAGCACTGCAAGCGCAGTTCGGCGAAACCGTGGCCGAACTGGTCGACGGAGTCAGCAAGCTGACCCAGATGAACTTCGAGACCAAGGCCGAGGCCCAGGCCGAGAACTTCCAGAAAATGGCCATGGCCATGGCCCGCGACATCCGCGTGATCCTGGTCAAGCTCGCCGACCGCCTGCACAACATGCGCACCCTGGAAGTGCTGTCCGGTGAAAAACGCCGGCGCATCGCCAAGGAAACCCTGGAAATCTACGCACCCATCGCCAACCGCCTGGGCATGCATGCGATCCGCATCGAATTCGAAGACCTTGGCTTCAAGGCCATGCACCCGATGCGTTCGGCGCGGATCAACCAGGCCGTCAAGCGCGCCCGGGGCAACCGCAAGGAAATCGTCAACAAGATCGAGGAGTCGTTGAGCCACTGCCTGGCCATCGACGGCATCGAAGGCGAAGTCAGCGGCCGACAGAAACACCTCTACGGCATCTACAAGAAAATGCGCGGCAAGCGCCGGGCCTTCAACGAGATCATGGACGTGTACGCGTTCCGGATCATCGTCGACAAGGTCGACACCTGCTACCGCGTACTGGGTGCTGTGCATAATTTGTACAAACCGTTGCCGGGGCGCTTCAAGGACTACATCGCGATCCCCAAGGCCAACGGCTACCAGTCGCTGCACACCACGTTGTTCGGCATGCACGGCGTACCGATCGAGATCCAGATCCGTACCCGTGAAATGGAAGAAATGGCCAACAACGGCATCGCCGCCCATTGGCTCTACAAGTCCAGCGGCGACGAACAGCCCAAGAGCACCCATGCCCGGGCCCGACAGTGGGTCAAGGGCGTGCTCGAAATGCAGCAGCGGGCCGGCAACTCCCTTGAATTCATCGAGAGCGTGAAGATCGACCTGTTCCCGGACGAGGTCTACGTGTTCACGCCCAAGGGCCGGATCATGGAGCTGCCCAAGGGCTCCACGGCGGTGGACTTCGCCTATGCGGTGCATACCGACGTCGGCAACAGCTGCATCGCCTGCCGGATCAACCGTCGCCTGGCGCCGCTGTCCGAGCCGCTGCAAAGCGGCTCCACCGTGGAAATCGTCAGCGCCCCCGGCGCGCGGCCGAACCCGGCGTGGCTCAACTTCGTGGTCACCGGCAAGGCCCGCACCCACATCCGTCACGCCCTGAAACTGCAGCGCCGCTCCGAATCCATCAGTCTGGGCGAACGCCTGCTGAACAAAGTGCTGAACGGCTTTGACAGCTCCCTGGACAAGATCCCGGCCGAGCGCGTGCAGGTGATGCTCAACGAGTACCGCCTCGAACTCATCGAAGACCTGCTCGAAGACATCGGCCTGGGCAACCGCATGGCCTATGTGGTCGCCCGCCGCTTGCTCGGTGAGGGCGAACAGTTGCCAAGCCCCGAAGGCCCGCTGGCGATTCGCGGCACCGAAGGCCTGGTACTCAGCTACGCCAAGTGCTGCACGCCGATCCCGGGCGACCCTATCGTCGGACACCTGTCCGCCGGCAAGGGCATGGTGGTGCACCTGGACAACTGCCGCAACATCAGCGAAATCCGCCACAACCCGGAAAAATGCATCCAGCTCTCCTGGGCCAAGGATGTCACTGGCGAATTCAACGTCGAGCTGCGAGTCGAGCTTGAACACCAGCGCGGCCTGATCGCCCTGCTGGCCAGCAGTGTCAACGCCGCCGACGGCAATATCGAGAAAATCAGCATGGACGAACGCGATGGCCGCATCAGCGTCGTCCAACTGGTGGTCAGCGTGCACGACCGCGTGCACCTGGCCCGCGTGATCAAGAAACTGCGCGCCCTGGCCGGGGTCATCCGCATCACCCGCATGCGCGCGTAGCCCACCCATAACAAGGAGTCCTCATGACCAAGACCGTTATCACCAGCGACAAGGCCCCGGCCGCCATCGGCACCTATTCCCAGGCGATCAAGGCAGGCAACACCGTGTACATGTCGGGCCAGATCCCACTGGACCCGAAAACCATGGAGCTGGTGGAAGGCTTCGAAGCCCAGACCGTGCAGGTATTCGAAAACCTGAAAGCCGTGGCCGAAGCGGCCGGCGGTTCGTTCAAGGACATCGTCAAGCTCAACATCTTCCTCACCGACCTGAGCCATTTCGCCAAGGTCAACGAGATCATGGGCAAGTACTTCGAACAGCCCTACCCTGCCCGCGCGGCCATCGGCGTAGCCGCCCTGCCCAAGGGCGCGCAGGTCGAGATGGATGCCATCCTGGTCATCGAGTAACAAGGCCGGCGCAGCGTTCCCCGCTGCGCCGTTTTCGTTTTGAAAGGATTTCACCATGCGCAAAGCGCTTGCTCTCCCGCTGCTCGCCCTTCTCCTGGCCGGCTGCGCCAGCGACCCCGCCGACCGTGACATCAGCGGCACCTGGATCAACCAGGCGGCCATCGACGCAGCCGCCAAGGGCGGTCCACTGCGCGAAGCGCTGCAGGCCTATGGCCCGAACCTGGAATGGGACGTCAACACCCGGGCCGGCCAGGCGCGCTACACCAATGGTTTTGAAAACGTCGAAGGCAAGCTGCTGGGCGAAGAAGACGGCGCGTGGAAAGTCGATTTCTATGGCAGCTCCGCCAGCGAACTCAAGCGCGACGGCGATCAGCTGAACCAGGCCGCCACCGAGAACGAACCCGAACAAGTCTTCGACCGTGCCCAGGTTCAGGTCCCGGCAGGCGCTCCCCTGGGTGCCAGCTTCGAACGCACCCTGTACGCCGCCTACCTGGGCGGCACCTGGCACATCCAAAGCGGCCCCGGCCAGGGCGCCACCGTGCAATTCCAGCCCGACGGCCAGGTCAGCGGCCTACCGGGCGCCGACCGCTATGCCCTGTGCCTGGCAGGCGACTGCGCCTCCATGAGCGGCGGCAACGACAACATCTGGCTGCAACAGAATGGCCAGGGCAACACCTGGATCTTCGCCCGCAATGGCAAGACGCTGGAAATCTTCCAGACCGTGAACGCGGCACTGGCGGATGAAATGCCGTCGTTCTCGCCGGGCAACCGGCAGTGGGTATTGGAACAGCAATAAGCTGGACCTGAACCTTTCCAATCCTCTGCTCGCGATAGCGCGGTGAAGAGCCGCAGCCATCTCGAGCAAGGTTGACTGATCGATGCCGGTACGACTGCCGTTAGCGAACTCAGTAGACCAGTTACCCACCCAATGAATCTCTATCGCACATTCTCTCGCCGATAACCCCCCAGCGGCGCCCCTCCCCTGAATACGCCGGAAGGCGACCCGCACCCAGCCCAGATTTTCTAGGATCCAAGGTTTTTCACTTCAGTAGTGCCCAATTCAGGCGGTCGACGCGTGTGATGTATATAGGCAGCAGAAGGCGAGATGGGGTCATTAAGACCTCCTCCCTAGTCTTTACGACAACTCTAGTAAGTTGTCATAAAGACACCTAATGCTCTCAACCTGCTGATTTTATTAGCATCATGCTGCTGGCACAGAAAATGTAAAAGCAATGCGGTTATTTCAAATGATCGCGGAGCAGCGTAATGGACAGTGAGTACGACAATCGCATTGCAGTGGTAACGGGGGCCAGTTCAGGCATCGGCCTGGCCGTGGTGCAGCAGCTGCTGACTCAGGGCGCGTCGGTGGTGGCAATGGCGCGAGGGCGAGGCGGACTTACCGAACTCAAGGATATCCATGGAGATCGCCTGCATCTGTTCAAGGGCGATGTCACCTCGATGGCTGACCTGGAAGGGCTGGCGCGCTACAGCAGCGAGCTCGGCCCGGTGGATTTCCTGGTGCCCAATGCGGGAGTGGCAATCTTGGAAAACAGTCTGGACAGCACTGGTTTTGCCCGCAATTGGGAGGTGAACGGAGCAGGAGCACTAAACACCTTATCGGTATTACGTTCGCAATTGGCAACGTCCGCTTCGGTGGTATTCATCGGAACCTTTCTCAGCGCGCTGGCATTTCCAGGCCTTGCCGGCTACATCGCTTCAAAAGCGGCATTGACCGCTCATGCACGCACGCTGGCGGTGGAACTGGCCAGTGCGGGCATCCGGGTCAACGTTGTATCGCCGGGGCCAACCGCGACGCCGATCTGGAGGACGTTAGGGCTGGACAATGCTCAATTGTCGGCGGTAGCGGAAGCGGTTAATGAACGCTTGATCGGAGGCGAGTTTCTCCAGCCTGAGGCAGTGGCCGATGTGATCCTGTTGCTGCTGTCCAACCGCTCACGCGGTATCTATGGACAGGACATTGTGGTGGACGGCGGCTACACACTGCGCTAGATGCAGCGACATATCGAATGACTTACAACGCGTGATGATGCTGGGCTGCGCACCCATGGACCGGCTGCGAACGAAGCATCTGCCCGAAGAGCGAGGCAGGTGCTTCTGATCAACCGGTATCCATTACGCTCCAGAATCCGCGACATTATCTTCACGGCTCTCGCCTCGCCAGATCAGGAAGATGTGAATCGCATCCACGATTACCGGTTCGATCCGGCTGATGTTCCGTAAAGGCAGCCTTGCGAAAAGCTGCTCTAGATGGCGCCCCCCCTGAAAAACCCGATACAACGCATCAGTTTTTTCATCGGTCCCACTTGCCGTTATCGCGGCTCGACGTTATCCAACGCCCGATTCGCCAGCAACGTACCCAGCTCGATCAATTGCTGAATTCCATGGGCAACATGGCGGCGGGAGCCATCCAGTTCGAAAGCCAAGTCGCTGACCATGGCATCCGCACAAGCCGGCGGATTCTGGCGTAGTCGTAGGCAGAGGCGCAAAGCGGCGTGGCCTGGTGGAAGCCTGGCAGTCAGGAGATGAAGCACGCGGCGGGAGCCTCTCATTGCCCTGGCCGCCAGGCTTTGATCTATGGTGTCGAATCGCTCTGCCACAAGGCAGCGGCGCAATCCACCACTTCGCTTGGAAGAGAAACCATGCTGTTCAAAACCGATGACGAGCTGATCGCCGAGCGCTACTTCCGCTCCTCCCAGGACATTGGCGCCCTGTTTGGCATTAGCGCTGGCTTCACCTGCCTGCAATTCCCCGATCCCCGCCCCTTCGCGATGATCGTCACTGCGCTGTTTTTTCTTTGGGGCTATCTGTCGGGCGACGGTTACCGGCGGGTCGCCAAGGCCTACCTCAAGCAATACCCAGGCCCCTTGGGCGGCATCCGGTTCGCCTTTACCAAACTTCCCCTCGTGGTGCTCTGCCTGGGATTTCTCACCTTGATCATGATGGGCGCCGTGACCGCCGAACGTATTTCAGCGTGGGGACGGTTCTTGCCGCCGTCGCCTTTCTGAGAATGCATGACGAGGGATTGGCGAGACGGCAATTTGCCATCTACGCTCCGACTGGGCATGCCGGACCGCCTCCTCCCCTTCGCATTCTTAGGAAAGAAATCATGAAGGACGTGACTTGGTCATCCGTTTTGATTGTGTGTGTCTGTCTATTCGCGGGATGTGCGCCTTATCAGAAGTCTCGAGTTCTTGAGGCTGACGAACGGTTACTGACCTACTCCACTCGCACGGATAGGAGTGGCAAGAACACCGAGGTGCTGTGTCCCGAGCCCAGCCCGGATGCCCTCAAGACGTTGGCTGGTTCGTTATCCTTGGAAAAAGAAGATGTGGCTGCGCTGGCGGCAGCCTTTCAGGAATCGGGGGCAAGTATTGGTCTGCGAACCCATTCTATTCAGCTGCTGAGGGATCAGCTCTACAGTATTTGCCAAGCCTACGGTAACTCTGGCATTACACCGAGCGCGTACAGGATGATGCTCACCAGAAACCAGCGCAACACTGTCGCTTTAATGGCGATAGAACAGCTCACGGGGGTGGTTCGTAGTCCAAGTGTAACGCTGAGCGGCTCGGCGACAGCAGACAGAGCGGGTACCGTGCTTGAACTGACCACCCAATTGAACGCAGCAAATGCAAAGTACAAGGGCATGGATCCGACGACTGATGGAGCCAAGCAGTTGAAAGCGTCGATTGACTCCATTGAGGCTGCGCTCAAGGAGGCGAGAAAGTCGCTGGTTACGGCGTCTGGATCAAGCGCCTCCACATTGGCCAGCACAAGCGAAATCAGTAAGGACGTCATGCAAGTGGTTGCGGCCAGTGTGGAGAAGATAGCTGGCTCGGTGATCGGTGTTGATGATCAGTTTTATCTGTGCCTTGACCTGTACGAAAGTATTGGCGAGGACAAGGTCCCGACCGTACTGAAAGACAGGTGCTCGGCTGTTTTCGCAAGAGACCTGGGCGATAGCGTGAAAAGCTTAGGACAACAATCTCAACAATCAGGCCAACTAGCTCGACCCGGTGAGGGAGGGCGCGTCGATACGCCTCCGCCTACGCTCGGAATGAACTCCCGAGTTGCCCGTACTGTAACTTTGCCGTCGGGCGCACAACTGTTCCTATACGATGATCACAGTATGGCTGTAATGAAAAAACTCGAACCTGGTAAACCCCTCGGGAAGGAGTTGGCGGTCGACCCCAAAGGCTTGCAAAAGGCAATTGAGGACCTGCGCCGGGGGGAGATGTAACTTTCGCGGGAAAGCGAACCGAGGACGGAACTGGCAGCACGGTATCCTCGGTAAAACTCCTCGTTCGAATCTTTATGAAGGAGGCGCGGATTTGCGAGTCCACACGTATGTAATCGTTACGGACGCGGGGTCCGCCCCGAACTACGACCCGCCGGCCGTAACGCTGGCGGTTTGTAAACCACGCATCCGCAAGAAGGCGAAAGTGGGCGATGTCGTGCTCGCATTTGCCGGTTCGGCAATGAATCCCTCCTCACGCCACAGCGTCGTCTGGGCAGGCGTCGTCTCCGAAGTCCTGACCATCGCCGAGTACTGGAACGACGCGCGCTTTGCCTCAAAGAAGCCTAACCGCACCGAGGTACCGGACAACTTCTATAAACCTACCGATGGCGGTGGTTTCATCTGGCAGCGTAATTGTGTTCACGGTGCTGAGGCGCTGCAGCACGACACTGGCGGCCGGAACGTCCTTGTGTTCGAACAGGCCTGGCGCTTCGGCGCCTTCGGTCCACCTCTGCCGCAGGACTTTGGGCTGCGCATGACGGCTGGCCGACGCGGGGAACGGGTTGCCGACCGGAATGATGTCGAGTGGCAACGCCTCGAAGCCTGGCTCAATGCCCAATCGCAGGTTACCGTTGAGCCAATCCATTACCGCAAGTCTTGCGTTACCGACATGCAATGTTCACATCCGGTAACGCCACGACCAACCTCGCCAGCAAAACGGCGATGCTAGGTGTCGGCCGTTCTACAAGACATTTGAATCTTTTGCCACGCTTGATTCACCAGCAACACACCTAGCGTTGGATGCCCAACGCACATGGCGTCGCAGAGCGATGAGTTAGAAAGCCAGGCCTCTGCCCGTTGCATCAACCCCAGGCTGGCGTCAAGGTCGCTCTTTCTGGGGATGACGCTTGCAGTGGAGCGCATTTCCACCCCGGGCTTTGGCCCACACGGACTAGGCTTGGGATGAACTCCAACGAAACCTCCTGTTCCGTATCTTCAAAGCGCAGGTCGTTTACCTCCATGTGCAGGGGCCTTGATGGGATACCGTAAACCCAGCTTGAAAATCGCAGCCGCCGCGGCGGTGATCATCATGAGCTTCAATGCCGCCGTTGCGCCGCTGTGCCTGTCCTGGGTGGGGCAGACCCAACGTGACCGTCAGTTGGTCGAGGACCAACTGACCTCCCTTCGTGGCTTGCTCGAGCTGGTGGTGGATGCTGAAACCGGGCAGCGCGGCTACATCATCACCGGCGATGACCGTTTTCTGCAGCCCTACTACGCCACCATGACCAATCTGCCCGAAGGACTGCGCACGCTCGAAGCGCTGTACGCCACCGATCCGGAGCAAGAACAACAGGCCGTCCAGGGCATACGGGCCCTGGTGGACGAGAAGATGGCGAACCTGGCCGAGACCATCAAGCTGCGCCGTGACAAGGGCTACGACGCGGCCATGCAAGTGGTGATGCAGGGCGTCGGCAAGGGGCTGACGGACCGCATCAGGGAAAGCATCGCCACCCAGGTCAAAGGCGAAATGGATGAAGTCGTGCAGCTCGATCAGCAACTGGTGCAAAAAGCCCTGTTGGCCGTTGCCTTTTCCCTGTCGGGCACTTTGCTCACGCTGGTGCTGCTGACCTGGCTTTTCCTGAGGATGCGTGAAGCCATACGCCAGACCGAAAACTCGGCTTTGGAGGCGTCCCAGGAGTCGAGTCGTGTCGAGGCGGGCATGGTGTTGCTGCGAAAACGCAACAGGGAAATCTCGCTACTCGGAGAAATGTCCCAACTGCTGCAGACCGAAATGACCCTGGCCGAAGGCCTGAAAGTCACTGCGGAATATTGCAATCATCTGCTGGCGGGAACCGCAGGTTCCGTTTATCTGTACAGCCAGGCAGCCGATCTGTTCGAGCTGGCCGGTGAATGGGGGGATGGACAACCCGCCTCCCCGACCATCATCCCCCACGAATGCTGGGGCCTGCGGCGTGGCAATGCCCACCATGGTGTGCTCGGCCAGCCACTGATTTGCTGCGAGCATTACTCGCCGCTGGACCCAGCCTCCGAGCGCAACCAGTCCAACCTTTGCCTTCCGCTCATCGCCTACGGCGAAGTGATGGGGATGTTCTACATTCGCAAGCTTGCCGAGGCCGGTAGCCAGGAAGCTTTCAGCGAGACGCAAATGGAGATCGCCAAGTCGATTTCCGAGCAGGTCGCGCTGGCCCTGTCCAACGTCAAGCTGCGCAATGCGCTGCATGACAAGTCGATCCGCGACCCACTGACCGGGCTGTTCAACCGCCGTTATATGGAGGAAACCCTCAACCGGGAGATGGCCCGGGCACAACGCATGGAGTCGCCGTTGAGTGTGGTCATGCTGGACCTCGATCACTTCAAGCAGATCAACGACATGCATGGCCACGCTGTCGGCGATGCCGTGCTGCGTTCGGTGGCGAATCTGCTGAAACAGTCGCTACGGACTTCGGACGTGGCCTGTCGGTATGGCGGCGAGGAGCTCATGCTCATCCTTCCCAACTGCACCAGCGAGCACGCCGTGCAGAAGGCACAACAGCTGTGCGATTCGGTGCGTGCGTTGATCATCACCGAGGCCGGCAAGGCCCTCTCGGTCACGGCCTCGTTTGGCGTGGCCTCGACGGGCATCGGTCATTTCGATGCGGCGGAGCTGGTCGGGATGGCGGACAAGGCGCTTTACCAGGCCAAGGAGACGGGGCGCGACCGGGTTGTTTTGCAAGCCTGCCGCCCTGAGGCGGCTGCAAGCCCGGTGCACCCGCAGGTGCCCTGAGCACAGCCGCATCCACCGCAGGCTGACGGATCAGCAACGCCCTTCGAGAATCGCCGCATACCCCTCGCGAAAGCTCGGATAACGCGGCGACCAGCCCAGGGTCTTGGCCCGGGCGTTGCTGCAACGCTTGCTGCCGGCGCGACGGACGCTGGCGTTTTCGGCCCATTGGGTGACACCCAGGTAGTCCCGCAGCCAGCCCACCACGTCGGCCAGGGCGGCGGGAGCATCGTCGACGCCGATGTAGCAGTCGTCCAGGGTCTTGCCCTGGCGATCGGCTTCCAGCAGGAAGGCCAGCAGGCCTGCGGCGTCATCAGCGTGGATGCGGTTGGCGTACAGGGGTGGGTCTTCCACCACACTGTAGCCCTGGCGCACCTGGGTCAGCAGCCATTCGCGGCCCGGGCCGTAGATGCCGGTCAGGCGGACACGGCTGGCCGGGATGCCGCTTTCGAGCGCCACTTGCTCAGCCTCGAGCATCAGCCGGCCGGAGTAGCCGCCGGCCACGGTGGGCGAGGTTTCATCGACCCACTCCCCCGCCTGTTGCCCGTACACGCTGCTGCTGGAGACAAACAGCAGCCGTTTCGGTTGCTGCCCGTGCTGCCTCAACCAGCCCAGCACATGCTTCAACCCTTCGACATAGGCGGCGCGATAGCCCGCTTCGTCATGTTCGGTGGCTGCGGCGCTGTACACCAGGTAGTCCAGCGGAGCGGTAGGCCAATCGGCCGGGCATTGCTGGCTGAACAGGTCACCCGCCACCCCGAGCACACCCGCCGGGAGGTTGGAAACCGTACGGCGCAAGCCATACACCTGCCAGTGTCGGGCCTGTAGCTGGCTGGCCAGACGGCCGCCGATATCACCGCAACCGGCGATCAGAACAGAAGGCGCGGACATCAGAAACTCCTCGTTTAAAGCCGCAGACTAGCCCTCGAAAGGGACGAGCGGCTAGCGATGTCGGAAAAAAAGATACTCTATTACTTCTGCTAACAAGAATTACTTGCAATAATGCTCGCCACTTTTGTTCTCGGCCCCACGAGGCCTGGAAGAACATCAACCTTCTTTATCTCTCAGGTCCGGCCAGCATGAAACACTCTCTATCCTTCGCTTCGCCAACCCAACGACCTCGCGCCTGGAGCGCCGTGGCTGCGCTGTTGTTCAGCCTGCTGCTGACGCCCGTCGCCGCGTTCGCCGATGCGCAGACGCCCGCTACGGCTGCCCCAGCCACCGCGCCTGCCACCCAGGCACCTGCCGATGCGGCCGCTCCGGCTGCAACGCCGGTGGCCACCGAGCCGGCCCAGGCCGTCGAAGCCACACCGACCGACGCGCCTGAAGTGCTTGAAGCCGACAACACCCTGGGCATGGCCCATGACCTGTCCCCATGGGGCATGTACCAGAACGCCGACGTCATCGTGAAGGCCGTGATGATCGGCCTGGCCATCGCCTCGATCATCACCTGGACCATCTGGATCGCCAAGGGCTTCGAGCTGCTGGGAGCCAAGCGTCGCCTGCGCGGTGAGATCGCCGCCCTGAAAAAAGCCACCACCCTCAAGGAAGCCAGCGCCACTGCGGCGAAGGAAGGCACCCTCGCCAACCTGCTGGTGCACGATGCGCTCGAAGAGATGCGCCTGTCGGCCAACAGCCGCGAGAAGGAAGGCATCAAGGAACGCGTGAGCTTCCGCCTCGAGCGCCTGGTGGCCGCCTGCGGTCGCAACATGAGCAGCGGCACCGGCGTACTCGCCACCATCGGTTCCACCGCGCCGTTCGTGGGCCTGTTCGGTACCGTGTGGGGCATCATGAACAGCTTCATCGGCATCGCCAAGACCCAGACCACCAACCTCGCCGTCGTGGCGCCCGGCATCGCCGAAGCCTTGCTGGCGACTGCGCTGGGCCTGGTGGCGGCGATCCCCGCCGTGGTCATCTATAACGTTTTCGCCCGCTCCATTGCCGGCTACAAGGCCCAGGTGTCCGACGCGTCGGCCGAGGTGCTGCTGCTGGTCAGCCGCGACCTCGACCACCTGCCGCCTGAGCGCAGCTCGCAACCGCACATGGTGAAAGTGGGGTAATCGGCCATGGGCCTGCATTTGAAAGAAGGCGCAGACGACGATCTGGCCGAGAACCACGAAATCAACGTCACCCCATTCATCGATGTGATGCTGGTGCTGTTGATCATCTTCATGGTGGCGGCCCCGCTGGCCACCGTGGACATCAAGGTCGACCTTCCGGCGTCGACGGCCAAGCCCTCGCCCCGGCCTGAGAAACCGATGTTCCTGAGCGTCAAGGCCGACCAGCGCCTGTTCCTGGGCGAAGAGGAGGTCAAGGCCGAGAACCTCGGCGCGGCCCTCGATGCCAAGACCCAGGGCAAGAAGGACACGACGATCTTCTTCCAAGCCGATAAAGGCGTGGACTACGGCGACCTGATGAGCGTGATGGATGCCCTGCGCGGCGCCGGCTACTTGAAGGTCGGTCTGGTCGGCTTAGAGACGGCGCCCAAGAAATGATCACGACGCGCCAAAAGCTGACGCGTTACAGCGGTAGCCTGGCCGTGGTGCTGGGCGTGCATGCGCTCGCCATCGCGCTGGCGCTGAACTGGACGACACGGCCCCCCATCGAACTGCCGCCCCAGGCGATGATGGTGGAGCTGGCACCGGTTCCCGCCCCGCCACCGCCGGCGCCGCCTAAAGTCGTCACGCCGCCGAAACCGCCGGAGCCGGTCGAAGAGCTGCCGTTGCCCAAACTCGCCGAAGCGCCGAAGGCGGAAATCGCCGTGCCCAAGCCGGTCAAGCCCAAGCCCAAGCCTCAACCGCCCAAGCCCAAGCCCGTGGAGAAAAAGCCGGAGCCGCCGAAGGAACAGCCCTCGGAGCAGAAGCCCAGCGACGCCCAGCCGACCCAGGCACCGACGGAAAAATCCGCGCAGCCGGCCCCTGGCCCTTCGCCCGCACAGTTGGCGGCCAAGGCCAGTTGGCAAGGTACCTTGCTGGCCCACCTGGGCAAGTACAAGAAGTACCCGGCCAGCGCACAAGCGCGGGGCAAGGAAGGCTTGAACCGCCTGCGGTTCGTGGTGGACGCCGAAGGCAACGTGTTGTCCTTCGAACTGGTAGGCAAGTCGGGCAACGCCGATCTGGACCGGGCCACCCTGGAAATGATCCGCCGCGCCCAGCCACTGCCCAAGCCCCCGGCGGACATGCTGACCAACGGCTCCATCGAAATCGTTGCGCCGTTCGTGTATTCCATCGACAAGCGCAGGCGCTGATATTTGCAAGCCCCTGTTACAGGGGCTTGTGACCTTGTGGCGGGGGATTTATCCCCTCGCCACAGGTTGTTTCTTTCGCCACCGCCCCCTATTGCCCGGTGTCACACCGCACCTTCAGTCTGATAACGTGCGTCTATCGATTGCAGCCGGTATGCTTGGCTCGCAACTTCATGGATGCTCGCTATGACCCTCACAGAATTACGCTACATCGTGACCCTCGCCCAAGAGCAGCATTTCGGCCATGCGGCCGAGCGTTGCCACGTCAGCCAGCCGACCTTGTCGGTGGGCGTGAAGAAGCTTGAAGACGAACTCGGTGTGCTGATTTTCGAGCGCAGCAAAAGCGCCGTGCGCCTGACCCCGGTAGGCGAAGGCATCGTTGCCCAGGCCCAGAAGGTCCTTGAGCAGGCCCAGGGCATCCGCGAACTGGCCCAGGCCGGCAAGAACCAGCTCACCGCTCCGCTGAAGGTCGGCGCGATCTACACGGTGGGTCCGTACCTGTTCCCGCACCTGATTCCACAGCTGCACCGGGTCGCCCCTCAGATGCCGCTGTACATCGAAGAAAACTTCACCCATGTGCTGCGCGACAAACTGCGCAACGGCGAGCTGGACGCGATCATCATCGCCCTGCCGTTCAACGAAGCCGACGTGCTGACCCTGCCGCTCTACGACGAGCCGTTCTACGTCCTGATGCCGGCCCAGCACCCCTGGACCCAGAAAAAGACCATCGACGCCGCCCTGCTCAACGACAAGAGCCTGTTGCTGCTGGGCGAAGGCCATTGCTTCCGCGACCAGGTGCTCGAGGCCTGCCCGACCCTGACCAAGGGCAGCGAAGGCGCCAAGCACACCACGGTGGAATCCAGCTCCCTGGAGACCATTCGCCACATGGTCGCCTCGGGCCTGGGGATTTCGATCCTGCCGCTGTCTGCGGTGGACAGCCATCACTATGCCCCCGGCGTGATCGAAGTCCGCCCGATGACCGCCCCCGTGCCGTTCCGTACCGTCGCCATTGCCTGGCGCGCCAGCTTCCCGCGACCCAAGGCCATCGAGATCCTCGCTGATTCGATCCGCCTGTGTTCCGTGGCCAAGCCGCCGTCCGCCAAGTAAGCCGCTGCCATGACTGAGCTGTCCAAAGTACCGGTCACGGCACTCAAGGGTGTAGGCGAGGCCATGGCCGAGAAACTGGCCAGGGTCGGGCTGGAAAACCTTCAGGACGTGTTGTTCCACCTGCCGTTGCGTTACCAGGACCGTACCCGCGTGGTGCCCATCGGCCACTTGCGGCCGGGGCAGGACGCGGTGATCGAAGGCACCGTCAGCGGCGCCGATGTGGTCATGGGCCGGCGCCGCAGCCTGGTGGTGCGCCTGCAGGACGGCACCGGCGGGCTCAGCCTGCGCTTCTATCATTTCAGCAATGCCCAGAAGGAAGGCCTCAAGCGTGGCACTCGCGTGCGCTGCTACGGCGAGGCGCGGCCTGGCGCTTCCGGGCTGGAAATCTATCACCCGGAATACCGCGCCATCACCGGTGACGAGCCGCCCCCGGTAGATGAGACCCTGACTCCGGTCTATCCCCTCACCGAAGGCCTGACCCAACAGCGCCTGCGTCAGCTCTGCCAGCAGGCCCTGACCCTGCTCGGCCCCAGCAGCCTGCCGGACTGGCTGCCCACGGAGCTGGCCCGGGACTACCAACTGGCGCCGCTGGCCGATGCGATCCGCTATCTGCATCACCCACCCGCCGATGCCGATGTCGAGGAGCTTGCCCTCGGTCATCACTGGGCCCAGCACCGCCTGGCTTTCGAAGAGTTGCTGACGCATCAACTGTCCCAGCAGCGCCTGAGGGAAAGCCTGCGCTCGTTGCGCGCCCCGGCGATGCCCAAGGCCAGGGATCTGCCGGCACGCTACCTCGCCAACCTCGGCTTCACCCCCACGGGCGCCCAGCAACGGGTGGGCAACGAGATTGCCTACGACCTGAGCCAGCCCGAGCCGATGCTGCGGCTGATCCAGGGCGACGTGGGCGCCGGCAAGACCGTGGTCGCCGCCCTCGCCGCCCTGCAAGCCCTGGAAGCGGGGTATCAGGTAGCGCTGATGGCGCCCACCGAGATCCTCGCCGAACAGCATTTCATCACCTTCCAGCGCTGGCTCGAACCGCTGGGCATCGAAGTCGCCTGGCTGGCCGGCAAGCTCAAGGGCAGGAACCGCACCGCCGCCCTGGCGCAGATCGCCGAAGGCGCGCCGATGGTGGTGGGCACCCATGCGCTGTTCCAGGACGAAGTGCAGTTCAAGAACCTGGCTCTGGTGATCATCGACGAACAGCATCGCTTCGGCGTGCAACAGCGCCTGGCCCTGCGGCAGAAAGGCGTGGGCGGACGCATGTGCCCGCATCAGTTGATCATGACCGCCACACCGATCCCCCGCACCCTGGCCATGAGCGCCTACGCCGATCTCGACACCTCGATCCTCGACGAACTGCCGCCGGGGCGAACGCCGGTCAACACCGTGCTGGTCACCGACACCCGCCGGGTGGAAGTGATCGAGCGCGTGCGCAGCGCCTGCGCCGAAGGGCGTCAGGCCTATTGGGTGTGCACGTTGATCGAAGAGTCCGAAGAGCTGACCTGCCAGGCGGCGCAGAGCACCTATGAAGACCTCACCGCCGCCCTCGGCGAGTTGAAGGTCGGGTTGATCCACGGGCGCATGAAGCCCGCCGAGAAGGCCGCCGTCATGGCCGAATTCAAGGCCGGAGCCTTGCAGTTGCTGGTCGCCACCACGGTCATCGAAGTGGGGGTGGACGTGCCGAACGCCAGCCTGATGATCATCGAGAACCCCGAGCGCCTGGGCCTTGCACAGTTGCACCAGCTACGCGGCCGGGTCGGCCGAGGCAGCGCCGCCAGCCATTGCGTCCTGCTCTATCACCCGCCGCTGTCCCAGATCGGCCGCCAGCGCCTGGGTATCATGCGCGAAACGAACGACGGTTTCGTCATCGCCGAAAAAGACCTTGAACTGCGCGGCCCCGGTGAAATGCTCGGCACGCGCCAGACCGGTCTGCTTCAATTCAAGGTAGCCGACCTGATGCGTGACGCCGATCTGCTCCCTGCGGTACGCGACGCAGCCCAGGCTCTGCTGGAGCGCTGGCCGGACCACGTCAGCCCGTTGCTGGATCGCTGGCTGCGTCATGGGCAGCAATACGGCCAAGTGTGAGCAGTCTCTCAGTTTCCGGGCGCGTCCGCCGGGCAAGCTGGTTATACTGCTCAACTTGTTGGAAAACGGATACAGACCATGACTGACGCTGCTCTCGCCCCAGAAATCCCGCATGCTCCGTCTGTTATTCGGCTGCTGCTCGAGAAATCAGGCATCGCCTTCGACGAAGTTCTCGAACGACCGGGCCTGAACCCTGCCCGCAAGGTGCAGGCCGTTCTGCTGCACGATGCCGTCGGCGCACTCATGGTGCTGTTTCCCCAAAGCCAGTTGCTGGATCTCAATCGCCTGGCCGAGCTCACCGGCCGCAAGCTCACGGCGGTGCCGACCGAAAAGCTGGAGCGCATGCTCGGCAAACACAGCCTGAACATGTTGCCAGGCCTGCCCGCGCTCACCAGCTCCCCGTGCCTGTATGAAGAAAGCCTGCTGCGCGAGCCGATGCTGCTGATCAACTCGGGCGAGCCGGGGGTGTTGCTGGAAGTGACCAGCGAGGCCTTCAAGAGCATGCTCACCAAGGCCAGCGCCGCCACATTCGGCGAAGCCTTGAGCAATATCACCCCCAACCTGGACCGTCCCCACGACGACCGCGCGGAAATCACCCAGGCGGTACAGGCCTTCACGGCCCGGCGCATCCAGCAACGGCTGGAAGAAACCATCGAGATTCCGCCGCTGGCCGAGACCGCTCAGAAAATCATCAAGCTGCGGGTCGATCCGGACGCCACCATCGATGACATCACCGGCGTCGTCGAAACCGACCCGGCCCTGGCCGCGCAAGTGGTGAGCTGGGCCGCCTCACCCTACTACGCCTCGCCGGGCAAGATCCGTTCGGTGGAAGACGCCATCGTCCGGGTGCTGGGCTTCGACCTGGTGATCAACCTGGCGCTGGGCCTGGCCCTGGGCAAGACCCTGAGCCTGCCCAAGGACCATCCGCAACACACCACGCCGTACTGGCAACAATCGATCTACACCGCCGCCGTCATCGAAGGCCTGACCCGCGCCATGCCTCGCGCCCAGCGCCCGGAAGGCGGCCTGACGTACCTCTCCGGCCTGCTGCACAACTTCGGCTACCTGCTGCTTGCCCACGTCTTTCCACCGCACTTCTCGTTGATGTGCCGGCACCTGGAAGTCAACCCGCACCTGTGCCACAGCTATGTCGAGCAGCACCTGCTGGGCATCAGCCGCGAGCAGATCGGTTCATGGCTGATGCGCTACTGGGACATGCCCGACGAACTGGCCACCGCCCTGCGCTTCCAGCACGATCCGCATTACGACGGCGAATACGCCGCCTACCCGAACCTGGTCTGCCTGGCGGTGCGTCTGCTGCGCGCCCGGGGCATCGGCTCGGGTCCCGACGAGGAAATCCCCGACGCCCTGCTCGAACGCGTGGGCCTGGCGCGAGAGAAAGCCAACGACGTGGTCAGCAAAGTGCTTGAAGCTGAAGTGTTGCTGCGGGAACTGGCATCGCAGTTTAATCATTGATGACTCTGTGGAAGGGGACCATGGTCCCTTGCCACAGTGCCCTCAGGTCAGATAGCGAATCAACCAGCCTCCATCGACGTGAGGCAATGGATCAGCCGCTTTCCATGCAAAACCACAAATAACGATCCGGCCATCGACCATGACGGTCATGTCCTGTATGTCTTCATACTCCTCGCCCTCGTCGAAAACGGTAAAACCACTGCCGTTGAATGCCGGATCGAGGGATCCGTCGGAACGGTATCGTGCGGTTATCACGGTAAGCTCTTCGGTGACGAAGCCCCGTCCGGTAGCGCCCGCGACGAGAAGCGAGCCATCCTCCTGTCCCCGACAGTGCTCCCAAAACATCCCTTGGGGCACCAGTTGGGAAAACAGCGGCTGCCCCTGATTGAAATTGAAATCGAAAAAACCGTCGACGGTTAAAACAATGATCAGTCCATTGGAAGCGCCCTCGCGAATAGCTCTGCCCACCGCCACGATCCGGCCATCCGTTTCTCTTACCCAAAGCGCTGAGAGGTCGGCGAAATCCGATTGACGAACCGTCACGGTTCCGCCATTGAATCGGGTGTCGACATGTCCTGTGGCATCGAAGCGCGTTACATAACCACCCGCGAAATTTGTGGCCAGCCGGGTATACATCCCGGAAACCAGCACCTTGCCATCGCTCTGAACCGCAACGCCATGGGCGCTATTCCAGTCATACGTCAAGCCTTCGAGCTCGACGATCGCAAAACCGGTTCCGTTGAATGTCGTGTCGGTCGAGCCATCCGAATTCAGGCGAAGAACGATCCCCTTCATCTTGGAACCGTCTCCCAGATGGCTTACCTGAGCGATCAGGACAATCTTGCCGTCCGGTTGCTGGACGGCCGACGGCCTAGGGTAGCTGGCGCTTCGCGAGGCTTTGGTAGTGGGAGCCTTGTCATCCCTTGCCACGACCTCGACCCGCACGCCGACGTGCTCATGCCGGCCCATGTCGAGGTAGGAAATCAAACGTATTCCCCTCTCGCCGAAAGACTCATCCAGTTGACCATCCCTGTGCTGCCGGACGAGAAATAGCCCTCCATCGGAGGATTCATTTGCTTGATACTGACCTAGCAGCATCCATCTCCCGTCGTTCAGTCCGCTGAGGCCAAAAACGAGATCCACGTAGGCTTCGTCCAAAGCCACCTCAACGTAACCCGCGCCTTTTCCTCCGAACTCGGTATCGAGCGTTCCATCCTCATGCAGCCGTGTCATGGCGACAGGGGCGTGGAATCCCGACAACAGGATGGCAACCATCAGTTTTTTATCGGGTAAAGCCAGGACAGCGGTTGCGGCATCACCGGAGATTTCAGGGAAGCACAATCTCTGAACGCCGCCGTCGGCGAAGGTGGGGTCGAGCGTACCTGCCTCTAAAAGCCCTGCTGACTGAATCATGGCTGTTGCTCCGTGAAGGTTGTACTCAATCCGCGTTAGGTAACAACCTTCATGGAGCGCCTGAACGCATGGCTTTGCACCTGTCAGCAATGACAGTTGAGGTGATCTTTTGGAAATAAGGCGCTGACGCTTTATACCAAGCCACTCAGACCTTGGACTTGGCCTTCTTCGGCTTCAAGTACCGGGTCAATCCCTGAAACCAGATCACCAGCGCCGGGTTGCCCTTGATCTGGATGGACTTGTCCTGGATACCGCTCATGAACGCCAGTTGCTTGTTCTTGGCCTGCATCGTGGCCAAGCCGTAGGCAGCGTCCTTGAAGGCAATGGCGAACGCTGGAGTTGGGTGGGTGCCGGACTGGCTGGTGATGCGCTGGTTTTTCACGGTGAAATGCCGGGCGACCTTGCCATCCAGAGTCTGCAGCTGGAACACCAGGTCCTTGTCGCCCAGTTGCTGCTGAAACGCCGGGTTGGTCCGGCTGGCCTTGCCCATCAACAACCCCAGCATCCACAGCAGGAAACGAAATTTCATCGGCACGGCCTCGTAAGAAAGATGAATGGCCGGGGCAGTTTAGCGATTCTTTGGCGGAACGCCATCATCGTGACGCTTTAGCGGAAGATGAGCAGTATTTCCTGCATGATGACTGCCAAGTCACGTTTTCCCAGCATGACCGTTTCCCTTCAGCTCCCTCGGAGATTTCCTTCAAAACGCCGGGCTGTCCATGAACTAGGCAGGGCTTCCGAGCGCCGCTAACCTCTGTTCGTCATCGCAAAAAACGGTGACACGGACGTGCAAGTCCGTCTCAGGTCGCATTCGTTTATGGCTATTCGTCGAGCATTTTTCTATGCTCGCGGACTGTTATGGCGGCTGCGCGTGGGAGATCTTCGGATCTGCCGGGTTCCTGAGACCGGTCTTGCACACCTGCGCACAGCTGCCACCACTTTCGAAGTGCAATCGAAGGGTGTCGGCTCCATCACTCTCAGGATATTCACTATGTTCAAGGTCACCCCTAATCCACCGCCAGCGGTCAAATGTCCCGCGTCGATGCCCTCGAAGAAAAAAAGCTCGAAGACGCCGCCACCCGCGCCCTCGACTACTACCTCACCCCCCCCTCCCCATCTCCCGCACCCGATAAAAACCAGCTGTTCATCGTTGCCCCTCATATCGACACCGAAACCCTGCTGGCCAACGCCTCCGAAGACCTGCAATCGATCAGCACCATCGCCGCCGACCTGGCCGACGACGTCGACGACTCCCGCCGCAGCATAGCCCTGGCGATCAGCCGCATGGCCGATGGGGTTCAGTTATTGGTCGAACGGGCGCTGGATGATCTGGAGACCCGGCAAGGCGTCAGGGTCTAATCCATACTCTTGCTAGCCTGCTCGCGATAGCGGGGTGTCAGTCGACATCAATGCAAGCTGGGCCGGCGCTATCGCGAGCAAGCTTTACTCCCACAGGTAGATCCAGGCACGGCTGAAAGAAACAAATCGGCTTTTATGTCACCTCGCTTTGGCTTTGGCTTTGGCTTTGGCTTTGACTTTGGCTTTGGCTTTTGATCTTAGGCGCCCCATTAACCACAAGGGCCGAACGCAGGCATTGTGGAGTGGGCATCCCGGCATGGATGCCGGGATAGCCGCGCTGGGCCATGGATGGCCCTTCGCGGCGGGCCCACGGAGCAATGCCTTCGTTCGGGAACACCTCGCCTTGGCGAGGTGCCCAGTGGTGGGGCGAAGCCTTTTTGGTTACTTTTGGAGCGTTTGCCAAAAGTAACCCGCCGTAAGGGCGGAACCATAAGCAGCCGTTACCGCAGCAATGGATATGCACACGGTCAACAAAATCCCCGCCAACTGCCAGGCAGCCATCGCGAGCAAGCTCGCTCTCACAAGGGAATCGGGGATAACGCGGATACTGCGACCAGCACAAAACAACTGTGGGAGCGAGCTTGCTCGCGATGGCGGCGGGTCAGTCAACATGAATGCCAACTGAACGGACGCTATCGCGAGCAAACTCGCTCCCACAGCTTTAACGCAGCGATCACTCCCGGGGGAATGATCAGCAGCTCTCACTCAATCAAACATTCGGGCAAGGCACCGGTGCCCAGTCGCCCAGGTCCGGGTTCTTGCACATGCTGTTGACCTGGGTGGTGCCGGCGCTGGCCACCTGCTTGCTTTCATCCTGCTTGGCCTTGGCGGTCTGCAGGGTCTTCTCGGTGGTCACCGCCTCTTTCGGCACGGTTGGCAGCACTGGCGGCTTTTTCGCAGGCTTCACGGATTTCTTGGTCTTGGTGGTGGTCGCCACGACCGGGGTGGTCTCGGCGGTCGCCACGGTCACGACGTCGGTGCGCTGCACGCCCACTTGCTGCAGGTCTTTTTCATAGGCCTGGGTGTAGTTGTTCAGGTCTTCCGAAGCCTTGCCGTTGACCGCGACGATCAGGTCGTTGGACTCTTTCAGGCCGGCGACGATTTCTGCCAGGCGCTTGCGACCTTCGGTGTCGTTGACGGTCTTGGCCTTGCGGTCGGCAACCAGTTTGGTGAACGCGCTCTGGTAGCACTGCTGCGAAGCCTTGGCGTACGCGGTGCTGCGGTCGATGTCGGTAACGCTTTTGTTGACGTCGGCGGCATAGGAAGCGATGCGCTGGTTGTCATCAGCGATCTGCTTCTGGCGCTCGGTGTAGTAACCGGCGGCGCCGCCCGCCAGGGCACCGCCCGCCGCACCGATGGCGGCGTTGCGGCCACGGTCTTCCTTGTCGGCGGTCAGGGCGCCCAGCAGCGCACCACCGACGGCACCGACAGCGGCACCGGTGATGACCGACTTGGTCATGTTCCCCTCAGTGGCCCGCAGGTGCTGCACCGGCTCGTAGCAGTTGGGGTAGTACTCGACCTTGGTGCTCGATGCGACCTTGGACGTCGGCGACGTCGCGCAGCCGGTCAGGACGGTGCTGAAGCCGACCGCGACCATCAGCAAATGACGCTTGGAAACCGAAGCAAAAGGTTTACGGGAGAAAAGCATAGTTGTGTTCTCTTTTAAGTTTTGACCAGCTCAGCACGGCCCAACGCCGCCTGAGTCCCTTCCAAGCTCGCTGACAACGGGCGGTCATGATCGTTGACCGCTCGATGCGAGCAATTCCTTCAATATCGCCGCCGGATCGGCTCGTTTTTGCTGACGATAGTCACCGACATGGCGAACGAACAACGTTGCGCGCGCCACCAGGCTCTTGCCCAGCACCGGCTTGCGCTCCAATTCCTCCTTGATGCGTTGAAACTGCGCCTGGATCACGGCATCGGTGTAGCGCGTGCCCGTGGCGAGGTTGTCGATGTAGATCGCCACCGCGCCGTCCAGCGCGCTGCGGCCGTTGTCGATGGCCGTGGCGAACAGCTGGGCGCTGGCTTCGTCCTTGGCCTCCACGGCCGCCTCGCGACTGCGCTGCAGATTGGTCAGGCGAATGTTGTAGTTGTTGACGGTCTCGGCCACCAGGGCCGCGGACTGGATCAGATTGCCGGCCGCTTCCTCACGCTGCTGGGCGATGAGCGACACGTTGCGCTTGAGCTCTTCATTGACCAGCCCCAGCTCGGCCTGCAGGCGTGGATCGACGCTGGCGGCGATGATGCTGTCCAGGCGCTTGGTGGGATCCTGGGCGTCGTCGATGGCATCGGTCAGGGACGCGAGGCGGCCCTCTTTCTGCCACTGGGCGAACAGTTCCTTGTAGCGTGAGCGCGGTGCCGACAAGGCCCCCACGGCCACCCGGAAACCGGTGGTTTCGTTGCTTTGCTCGGTACCGTCAGCGGCGAACAGCGGGTACTCGCGGCGCATGCCGGTGAACAGCGTGCCCTCGCCTTCCAGGTAATTGCCGCCCTTGACCACAAAGCCGCCATACGCCCCCTGGCGACGTCCGGAATGCACCAGCTGGAAGGACTCCTGAACCATTTCCGCCGCGTTGCCGATCACGTCGAACAGACCGACAGGGTTCGGCAGTTTGGTGCCGATGGGCATCAAGCGTGCGGCCTGGCCGGTGCCGCCGGCCACCTGGTTGAACACCGCCCAGTCAGCCAATGGGCCATCGCCTTCGCTGCCTTCGACCCGCCGGGGGAACAGCCGCCCTTCCAGATCCTGGCGGCTGACGGCTTGCCCGCCCCGGGCGGCGAATTCCCATTCCACTTCGGTGGGCAGGCGCACGAAGCCCAACCCGCCGTCTTCGGCGGACGTACCGCGGCCGCTCACCGGCAACAGGTCCTTGTGGTATTTCATCAGCCAGGCGCTGTAAACGGCCGAGAAACGCTCAGCCTCGAATTTCGACAATTTCACCTTGGGCAGGCGCCCGGCCATGCCCTGGGGAAGCTCGGCCAGCAAAGCCTCACAGGCCGGTGCCGGTTCGCCGCTGGCCAGGGACTGTGCCTGGGCCATCACCTGGGCGTATTGCCGGGCCGTGACTTCGTACTTGCCGATGAAGTACAGCATCGGCTTGAGCGGGGTCTGGGCATCGGTCTTGGGCATCAACGGCGTGATGGTCTTGTTCCACTCCTTGGGCAGGTCCTTGAGGGTGAACTGGCCGTTGATGAAGTCGCGCCGGTAACCGGAAATGAACGACTGCTGGTAGCCGGCCTCACCCTCGCTGAACGGATAGCCCAGGCTGATCTCGCGGTCGTCCAGGGTGCCCTGGGCGAGGATGTAGACGTAGCGGAACACCATCTGCCCCTCGCACGGCAGCGGCAGGCTGACGTCGTCGGGCAACGGCTTGGGGTTGTCCAGCTTGTCGGTGCCTTCATCGGCATACACAAGGCCGGCCAGGCTCAGCGCCACGGCGGCGCCCAATAGCTTATACATCGCGGATTCCTTCAGATGCCTGGATGCGCGCCACCCGCCAGCCGCCGCACGCCGCCGCCAAGGCACTGGTGCCGAGCACGGCCACCAGGGCCAGGATGTAGTGACGCACCAGCAGATGGCTGGCGTACTCGCCCGGCATCTGCGCAAACAGATAATTGAGGCCCGACTGCGCCAGGCCATACAGGCCGGCGCTGAGCAAGGCCGCAAACGTGGCGCTGTAGAGCGCCTGCAGCACTACGAACAACAACAGCGCCGCGGTGGAGACTCCCAGCAGGCGCAGCACCGACAGCTCCCGACGCTTGCGCTCGACCGCCGCCAGCGCTCCGGCGAAGATCGCCGCGAATGCCCCGGCCAGGGCCAAGCCGGCGATGATCCAGAACACGATCGACAGATTGCGACTCAGCGATTGCACTTGTGCGATGGCCTGGGCCTGGGTGGCCACCAGCAGGTTCTGCGCGGCGAAGTACTGACGCAGCGGCTCCACGTCGCCGAGGCTGCGGGCATACAGGCGGAATGCCGGGTACACCCGCTGCTCGGCCACGCCCACCGCATCGCCGGGCCAGCCGAACGCGGCTACGGCACGACCGTCGCGGTAGTCCTCGGCCGCCTCCAGCAAGGCCAGTGGCGCAAACAGGCCATCCCGGGCAAAGGCCTCCAGGGGCAGCACGTGCAGCACCTGGACCCGCGTGCGCTGCGCCTCGCTGCGACCGGCCACCTGCCGGCCGAAACTGGCCTGCAACCAATCACCTGCCCTGGCACCGAGCTTCTCGGCCGCGGTCTGGCTGAGCACCACCTGGTCCAGTCCTTGTGGCAGCGGCAGGCGCTCCAGCAAGGGATCGTTGGCGGCGGTGGGTATCATCTCGACGGTGACGCCCGCCGTGGCACTGCTCAAGTCCGCCGTGGCGGCGATCTGCCGGGTTCGCGGCAAGGCAAAGGCCACGTCACCGCGCTGGCTCAATTGTTCGATGAAAGCGGCGCTGAACCGGCCACCGCCCAGAGGGATGATTTCCCGGGTGGCCGGATCGTTCTGCAGGCGTTCGGTCAGGCTGGTGACCAGGCCGAACTTGAGGCCGAACAGCACCAGCAACGGCGCCACCACGGCCACCAGCGCCAGCACCGAGCACGCCGACAGCCAGGCATCGTTGCGGTAATCCTGCCAGGCCAGGGAAGCCACCAGCGCGCCGCGCATCAGCAAGCCTCCCCGAGGGTGGCGGTCACGCCGCCGTCCGTGTCGCGACGGCAACTGATACGCCGTACCTGCAGACCGCTGGCCCGGGCCAAGGCTTCGTCGTGGGTGGCGACGACACAGCACACGCCGCTGTCACGGGCCTGGGACACCAGCAACTGCATGACTCGCTCTGCGTTCAAGGGGTCGAGGGCAGCGGTCGGTTCGTCCGCCAACAACAGGCGCGGGCCGTGGGCCAGGGCGCGCGCGCAACTGACCCGCTGGCGCTGGCCCACGGAGAGGTCCGCCGGCTTCTTGTCCAGTTGGTCGGCTATGTCCAGTTTTTCGGCCAGGCGCGTCACGCTGCCGTCATCCTTCAAGCCCAGCAGTTTGCGCGATAACTCGATGTTGCCGCGTACGTTCAGGAAGCCCAGCAGGCCACCGGTCTGCAGAACATAGCCCAGGTGACGACTGCGCAGCTCAGCCAAGGTGTCCTGTTGCGACCCACGCCACAGTTTGCCGATATCCAGCGACATATTGCCGGGCGCGAAGTCGAACTGCCCGGCCTGGTCCGGCGCCAGCACCAGCGCCAGCAAGTCCAGCAACGTGCTTTTGCCGCAGCCACTGGGACCGACCACCGCCAATTGTTCACCGGCACGCAGGTGCAGCCTCCCAATTACCAGGCTGTAGCGCTGGCTGCCGGTGCCCCGGCTCTTGTGCACGGCGTTCAGGGTCAGCATCACGGCAGCGTCGACAGCGGAACACGGTACAAGGCATCGCCCGGCTCGGCATCGCCGAACCGTACCCAGTTCGCCAGGTCGTTGTGGAAGGTCTCGTAGAGGCGGATCTTGGAATCCAGCTCATCGATGAAATCTTCCTGCTCGGCCACGCTCAACGACAGCCACAGATCCTGGGTCATGTTCAGCGACTTGCTGCGGTACGGCAGCCCTTCCAGGTACTCGCCGAGAATCCCGCCATCGGCCAGGTTGCCACCCTTGCGCAAGGCCGACGGGTCGCGGCTCATGTAGGCACTGGCGCTGGCGATTTCCTGGAAGAAGTCCTTGGGCGAACGCTGGGTCTTGCGAGCCGCGTCGACGATCAGCTTCAGCGACTGCTGCAGGTCGTTGAGTTGCAGCTTGGTCAGCATCACGCAGACCTGGAACGCCGGCAGCGCCGGATTGGTCAGGTCGCGGTCAGCGGTCCAGGCGCTGACCAGCTGTGGCGCCTGGCTGGCGGCCTTGCGGCCCAGGAAATCCATGTGCATCGCATAGCCCACCGCTGCCGACTTGTCGGCCAGGCTCGGCGCGGCACTCAACATCGGTACGCTTTGCGGCTTGTTGCTGCGCACCTGGTGCACCAGGTCGGCGAACACCGAACCGATCTCGTCCACGCGCTCGCCGAACTTGCGCACATCGGCTCCAGGCACGGGGATGTACAGGTCGCCGATCTGCGGGTTGGCGTCGGCCGTCAGGATGCGGTACTGGCTCTGGGCGCCGGCGTGGGTTTTCTTGCCGGCGTCGCTGAGCAGGTGCAGGGCGTAGATCTTGATCTGCTTGCCCAGGGCCGCCTGGCGCACTTCGGCCTCGTTCATCTGGGTGGCGGCGAACGGGTCGTTCTTGCGCAAGGCACCGGCGTCGGTGACCAACAGGATCAGGCGCCCGCCGTAGCCGGACCAGTCCATGCCTTCCACCGCTTCCATGACACCGGCAAACGCGTCCTCGTTGAACGAATGGCTCGATACCGTGGAAGCCTTGACCTGCCGCGCCAGATCCATGAAACGTTGCGGGTCGCGCCCCTGCTCCAGGGTGATGAGGGTCTTGGCGACGTATTCCAGGCCCGGGGTCTTCTTGACGCTGCTGCGGAAACCCACCATGCCGAAGCTGACGCTGTCCAGCTCGCCCCGTTCGGCGATACGGGTCTGCAGTTGATGGACCACGTCGCGAACCTGGTCGATGTAGGGCTGCATGGACACGGTGGTGTCCACCACCAGCACCACGGCGGTACGGAACGCATCGGCGTTGGCCGTGGTGATCGGGGTGTTGGTCGAGGCGCGGGGCGTGTTGCCCGGGTCGATGGAGGCCACGTTCAACAACTGCACCGGCTGGCCGTTTTCATCGAAGCTCTCGCGGGAATCGAAGATCGGCAACAGGTAGAACTGATTCTGCGGCACCGCACTGGCGGCCGGTTCCAGGGCCAACACTTGCTGGTTGTCCTCGCGGTTCTGCTGGGCCTTGAGCAGGACGTTCCTGGCGTTCGTCGGGTTCGCCAGCAGCTTCTCCACTTCACCGGGCTGACGCAGGAACATGACCGGCGCGCGGCCCGAACGCTCGGTGAACTTGAGCACCAGGCTCTGCTTCCAGTCGCTGACCTGGGCGGCCGGCAGCCAGCCATCGCTGCGTCCGTCCGTGGCGGCGCCCACCCGTACCCACGGACTGCCATCGACGTCCTTGCGCTGGTAGACATACAACACGGAAAACGCCGGCAGCGCCTTGCCCGGCGCGGCACCCGGCTCATCGACCAGGGTCGCGCCCGGCTTGCTCAGTACCCGCTGGAACAGGGTTTTCTTGCCAGCCATCAACAACGGCCGCTGGCCGCCATCGGCCTGGTTCGCCACGGGCGGATTCACTGGGGGCGTCACGGGAGGCTGGGCCGGTGAGGCATCGGGGGCTTTCGCCGGTGGCACGTCGGGGGTCTTGGCCGGCGGTTTCGTGGCCGATGAACCGGAAGCAAGCGGCGGCTTGCTGGCCTGGCCGCTGTCGCCGGACAGCCACCAATAACCCGCGCCGCCCAATGCCAGCGCCACGGCCACCGCCACGGCGGCCAGGGCGAATACCGGGGTCTTGCGCGGCGGCGAAACCGCCGATCGCGACGGGCTCACCGGCGGTGGAACCGGCCTGGCCTGGGGTTGAGCCTGGGACGAGGGCGGCACCGGGCCGCTCGGGATGTCAATGGACATCGGCGTCAGGCCGGCCAGGTCATCCCCCACAGGCTTCGTCGACACCGGCAGCGGCAAAGGCCGGATCAAGGTCGCGTCGGACTCCGGCGGCAGGTTGTCCAGGGCCCGCAGCAAGGCGGCCGCATCCGGGAAGCGCTCCGCCGGATCCTTCGCCAGCAGCTTGCGCAGCACGTCCTGGTACCGGCCGTGATGCACCGGCAGTTCCGGCAGCGGTTCGGTCAGGTGGGCCAGTGCCGTGGACAGCGCGTCGTTGCCGGTATAGGGCAGTTTGCCGACGAGGATTTCATACAGCACCACGCCCAGGGCATACAGGTCGGCGCGGCCGTCGATGTCCTGTCCGCGAGCCTGTTCCGGGCTCATGTAGCTGGGTGTGCCCACGGCGAAACCGGCCTGGGTGAACTGGGTGCGGTCGTCCAGTGACTTGGCGATGCCGAAGTCCGAGAGCACCGCCGTGCCGTCGGCGCGGAACAGGATGTTGGCCGGCTTGACGTCGCGGTGCACCAGGCCCAGCCCATGGGCATAGCCCAGCGCGGAAGCGATCTGGCGGATATAGGCCAGCCCCTGCTCCGGCGAAAGGCCGGCGGCGATGCGCTCCTTGAGCGTGCCGTTGGGCAGGTACTCCATCGCCATGTAATACAGCTCACCGACGTTGCCGATGTCATGGATGGTGACCGTGTGAGGGTGCGACAGGCGGGCCAGGGTCTTGCCTTCGCGCAGGAAGCGCTCGCAGAACGTCGGGTCGGCGGCCAGTGCCGCGGCCATGACTTTCAATGCCACCTTGCGTTCCAGGGATCGCTGGGTCGCCAGGTAGACACTCGCCATGGCGCCTTCGCCGATCTCCCCTTCGATGTCGTAGCCGGGGATCTGGATATTCAACACGGAACTCATGACGGCACCTTCACGACCACCACGGTGATATTGTCCGGCGCACCGCGCATCAGGCCCAGGGACACCAGGCTGCTGGCAATTTCGCCGGGGTCGTCGTGGTTCAGCACTTCGCGGATCTCATCGTCCTCGACGGTCTTGGTCAGCCCGTCGCTGCACAGCAGGTAACTGTCGCCGGGCACCAGCAGCAGTTCGACCAGCGCCAGCTTCAACTGCGCCTCGACCCCGATGGCCCGGGTGACCACGTTGGCCCGGGGATGGACCCGGGCTTCGGCTTCGCTGAGCAGGCCACTGTCCTGCAGGTCCTGGACGTAGCTGTGGTCCCGGGAGATGCCTTCGAGCACCCCGTCGCGCAGGCGATACAAGCGGCTGTCACCGGCCCACAGGCACATGCCGCGCAGGTCTCGGGTGGCCAGTACCACGACGGTGCTGCCCATCATGGTGACGCCGCGGTTGGCGGTTTCTTCGCGCACGGCGGCGTTGACCCGCAGCAGATCGCTCTGCAGCGCCGCGACGTATTCATCCAGGGAGCGGCCCACGGCAATGGATCGCAGACTGTCGACGATCAGGCTGCTGACGTAATCGCCCGCGGCGTGCCCGCCCATGCCATCGGCCACCACCCAGAGGCCGTTTTCCGGCAGGTCCAGGCAGGCGTCTTCATTGACCTGGCGGACCATGCCGACATGGCTCTTGCTTGCAGACTTGAATGCTTTCCCAGCACTTGGACGCATCTACACAACACCTTCTTGGCCGAGCAAAAATTGCGCGAAATCGGCGGCAGCCGGCAGGCCCCGACACCGCATCAAACCGGGCGCGATGCGCTCCGAACCCTGCCCCCACCACAGGCTTGTGCCTTCGCAGGCCGACTCGGCGAGCGCGGTCATGCGCGCCTGTGGGTCGGTGGCATCGAAGCGATGCAGGCTGGCGAACTGGCTGCTCGGCAGGCGCGTTCGATACGCAGGGCTGCCCAGGCTTTCCAGCTCCGTGCCGAAAGCCTCGAAACTGGCCTCCACGTTCAGGGTGCTCAACAGCAGGTTTTCCACCCGCTCGAACCACTCGTCCGCACCACCCACCACCGACGCCGGATCGGCGTCGGGTTCCAGCAGCACCGCCACCGTCAAGGGGAAATAGCGGCCGACCCGGTCGATGCTGGGCATCACCACGCCCACGGCCGCCTCCGGCCCGCATACGCCCGGCGCGACCATGAAGCGCCACAGCGGGCTGACCAGATAGGCGTCCAGCCAGCGCTCGCCAAGGCTGGTCTGGCTGGCGAGCAGCCCCGCCGCCAGCCAGGAGTCCCACGGGGCGATGAAGCTCTGGGGCAAGCCACGGCTGACGAAGTCCCCCCGGCTGGCCAACTTTCCATAGAAGCCCGGTGTACTCATAGCCGCTCCGGCAGGCTGAAGCCGCTCAGTACCCGGCTCTTGAACGGGTTGAAGGCACTGTTGGCCCGCAGCTCGTAGGAGGCGCTGGCGCCATCGACCCGCAGCCGCAGGTTGAAGCGGTCCGGCGAGTTGCCAGCCGTCAGGTCCGATTGTTCCAGCAGGCGGAACCAGGCCCACGGACCGTCCAGAGTGATGCCGGAACGGCCGCTGGACGATGGCGGCATGATGGAAATCCGTACCACGCCGATGCTGCCGGGGTTGGGCCATTGCATGGCGGTCGGCCGGCTCGGACCGTGGTCGTAGCTCAGCTGTTGACCGTCGAGGTCCAGCAGGAACTGGGTGATGGTGGAATCCATCGCCACTGGCTTGAGCTCGAAACGCACCATCGGTTGCGTGCCGCCGGAACGGAAGAACGCATCGCGGATGGTGGCCGCGCGCTGGAAGGTCTGCAGCACGCCGGGGGCGATGCCGAGCTTCTGGGCGGCGCCCGGTTGCCAGCGCCAGGTCGGCGTCGATGTGTCGACGTAGGGCTGCAGGTATTTGCGGAAGTAATTGTCCATCACCCCGCCCACCCCGAAGAACTGGCCGAAGTCATCCAGGGTCGCATCCCGCGCGCTGCCCGGCGACATGGGGTAACGCCCCGCCAGGGACTGGCGATAGATGTTCACCACTTCGCTGGTCCAGGCGGCGTTCAGTTGATTGCGTACCCCGCCCATCATGCTGTTGGTGGTGGAGTTGACCACCGACTTGACCAGCCCCTGCACCAGCGGCGGCTGGCGCTCGGCGTTCAGGCTGACCCGGGTGGCCGCAGCGGCGGCCTGGTTCTTGGCTTCACCGAGCAGCGCGTCGCCGCTGGCACCGACCATGGCGCTGACCTGCACGTACAGGGCGTTCATGTCGGCCAACAGGCCATCGATGGCTGCCGGCTCGCCATCCGTCTTGCTGACGATGCTGTTGAGCTCGGCGAAGTGCGCGGTCACTGGATCGTCGCTTTGCGCCGGTGCACTCTGGGTCGCCTGTTCCTGGCCCAGCAGGCTGCCCAGGCGTTCCTTGAGTTTGTCGACCCCCCCCTCCGTGGGCACGCCTTGGGCGGCCAGCTGGCGCTCGTGCTGTTGCAGGTCGGTTTCCTTCGCCACGGCCACCAGCAGTTTTTTCAGGGGCGACGTCGGACCGGAAATCACCCGCAACACGTCGGCGGCCTGGGCCACGCTGGTGATGGGCACGAAGTCGATATCGGCCAGCAGCGCGTCCCATTGCCGCTGGTAGTCCTCGAAGTACAGGCGACGCACATCGGCGGCCAGGCTGGCGACGTTCTGCTGGTCGGCCTGCTCAAAGCCCAGCACCCACTGCTCTTCGGCCAGGGTGCCGGTCTGGCTCAGGCTGGCGAGCAGGAAGCCCTGGCGATAACCCTTGACGGTGAAGAACCCGCTCAACGGCTCGCCCAGCGGCTTGCCGCTCTTGCGACTGAACACCAGCGCGGCGTCGCGCCCGGCGGCTTCGTTGATGCGGAAGTCGGGTACGCCGTCGGGCAGTTTCTGCCGCTTGATCCGGTCGTAGACACGCTGGGCCACCGGCAGCTGTTGCAATTGCCGACGCAGGTCGTCGATCAGCCGCGGGTCCAGGCGCGCGGTCGGCGGACGGCGCTCGAACAACGCCTGCAGATGCTCGCCCAAGGCCAGGCGCTGCTCGGCCGGCAGGTCTCGCGGCAGGCTGCGATCCCAGTCCAGGGCGACCCAGGCCTTGATGAAATCGGCATCGTAGTGCTCGTTGTCGGCGAGCATCAGGTAGGCCTTCAAGCCCTCATAGAGGAAGTCCGAATTGCCGCCGCTGTGCAGTTGCTCTTCGATGCGCGTCAGCAGGCGCGGGGCGAACACCGCGATCAGCAGCTTGCGGTAGACACTGCCGGACTCGGCTTCGAGCATGTCGCCCTGGTACAGGCCCAGGCCTTCGGCCCAGCTCGGGGCGTCGTCGGCCAGATGTTTCACGGCGTTGAGCAATGGCAGCACCGCCAGCACATCGCGCTGCGCCGGGCTGAGGTTCTGCACCGTCTGGCCCAGCGGCGCGACCTTCTGGTCGACCTGGGCGATATAGGCCTGGTTGGCGCGATAACTGACCCACCACAAGGTGCCGACCACCAGCACCAGCACCACGGTGCTAGCCAGCACGCCCCGGGCGATCCACTTGCGCCGGCGCTCGACCTTGGGGTCGACGCCCACCAGCCCACGCTCGGCGAAGGCCACGGCGGTGAAGAGCTTCTCGATGAAGTAACTGCGCCCGGTACCGGTCTGGCGCGCCAGATGCTGGCGGTCCAGGTTCATGCTCTGGGCCATGGAGCCGATCAGTCGATCGATCGGGCTGCCTTCCTGGGTACCGCTGGTGAAATACACCCCACGCAGCAACACGCGCTCTTCGAAAGCATTGGGCTTGAACACCCCTTCGAGGAAGCTTTGCAGGCAATCCTTCAGGGCGCCGAACTGTTGCGGGAAGCCATAGATCAGGTCGCGTCGCGCCGGATCGCGCTCCTGCTGCAGGCGCTCTACCAGACGGTCGTTGAGGCGCTGCTCCAGGCCGGCGAATTCGCTTTGCAGGTGGGCCAGCGGGCTGTCGTTGCTCTTGCCATCGTCCAGGGCAAAGGTCATGCCCCAGACCTGGGCGCGTTCTTCCTTGCTCAGGGTGTCGAAAAACTCCATGAACCCCGGCACCAGGTCGAGCTTGGTCAACATGAGGTAGACCGGGAAGCGCACCCCCAGCTGGGTGTACAGCTCCTGGATGCGCAACCGGATCGCCGCGGCATGGGCGGCGCGCTCGGCGTCGCTGCCCAGCAGCAGGTCGGAGAGGCTGATGGCGATGAAGGCACCGTCGATCGGGCGACGGGCGCGCTGCTTTTTCAGCAGGCCCAGAAAGCCCAGCCATGCCGCCTTGTCGACGGTGGCATCGCTGTCCTGGGTGGTATAGCGCCCGGCGGTGTCGAGCAACACGGCCTCGTCGGTGAACCACCAGTCGCAATTGCGCGTGCCACCGACACCGCGCACCGCACCGGCGCCCAGTTGCGCGGCCAACGGGAAATGCAGCCCCGAGTTGACCAGGGCGGTGGTCTTGCCCGAACCCGGCGGGCCGATGATCACGTACCACGGCAGCTCGTAGAGGTTGCGACGCTCGTCGCCCCCAAGCTTGGCTTTCTTGAGCAGCGCCAAGGCTTCGTCCATGCGCTGGCGCAGGGTTTCGAGCTCTTCGGCAGTGGCGATACTGGTGGGGTCGGGCGGCGTTTGCGCGGCCAGGCTGCGCATGACTTCGGCGGCCTGCCGGCGGGCCTGGATGATGCGCAACACCCGATAGGCGATCCACACCGCGAACACCAGGATGATCAATGCCCAACGCCGGCCTTCGGGCACCAGCCAGTCCAGCAGCGGGCCCACGAACCAGATGATCAGGCTCAGGGCGATCAGCCCCAGCAACGGGATGACCCAGCGGATCATAAAACTGAAAAACGCTTTCACTCGACCCCCTCCGCCAAAACTGTGATTTCAACCCGACGATTGCGTGCACGCCCCTCGGTGGTGGCGTTGGACGCCAGCGGCTCGGTGTCGCTGCGGCCTTCGGCGCTGAAGCGCTCGGGTTGACCGGTCTTGGCCGAAAGAATCTGCAGCACCGACTGGGCCCGTGCTTCGGACAGCGCCCAGTTGGACGGGAATCTCAACGTGGCGATCGGTCGGTTGTCGCTGTGGCCGGTGACCAGCACCTGGCCCTTGACCTTGCGCACCGCGTCGGCGATGCGCAGCATCAGCGGCTGGAAATCGTCCTTGATGCTGGCGCTGCCGGAGGCAAACAGTTCGTCGCCGCGGATGGTCACCACCGAACGGTCGACGGCGTCTTCCACGGCGATCCGACCGGCCCTGATTTCATCGGCCAGGAAACCGGCCAGGCGTGGGCGCTCGATGACTTTGGGCTGCACCACGGGTCGGTCGATGGCCTGCACCGGGATCTCCCCCAGGGCATGGATGTTCTTGAACACCGGCTCGGCATCGGAGGCCAGTTTCATGCGCAGGCCGAACAGCAGCGCCAGCAAAAGGGCCGCGCCGATGGCCACGGCGATCCATGGCGGCATGAATTGCGCCAGGCGATCCCGGCCCACGGTGACGCCGCGCCAGTGCGGCGACAGCTCGCGCTCGTAGTCGCCACGGGCGCTGCGGATTACCGCGCTGGTGCGTTCGCGCAAGGCTTCCAACTGGCTGCGACCGTCGTTCATCACTCGGTAGCGTCCCTCGAACCCCAGGCACATGCACAGGTACAGAAGCTCCAGCAGGTACAGGCGCTCCCGTGGGCTTTGCAGGCAATGCTCCAGCAACTGGAAAACCTTTTCGCCGCCCCAGGCTTCGTTATGCACAGTGATCAACAGGCTTTGCTTGCCCCAATCGCTGGTGCCGCCCCAAGGCGTACTCAACACGGCTTCGTCCAGGGCGGTGCACAAGGCGTAGCGGGCCAGGAGCACATCGTTGCGCACCACGCCGGCGGCTTCGGCGCGTTCCTCGAACTGCCGCAGGTAGGCCAGCAACTGCGCCCGCAGGCTGGCCGGCGCCGGGTGCGCGATGGTGTTGCGCAGGCGCGTCAGCAACGCCAGCAAGGGGCCGGCGGCGCTTTCCAGCGGATTGAGACCCTGGGCCTTGCCGGTCAGGACCGGCGCGGCCGGCACCGACAGCGGTGTCGACGCGGGTGCCGGTGCGGGGCGGCCCGCCTCCGGACGGAAGGGATCGGCGCCACGCCCACCGGGCGTCGGCATGAACTGGGTACGATCGTCGTTGCTCATCGCCAATTATCCTCGGATCGCCCAGAAAGCCAGGTTCAGCCCCGGGAACTGGCCGGCGATGTGGAACGCAAAACCGCCGGAGTTGCCCAACTGCTTCCAATGGTCGCTGCCCCGGTCGAGCTCGTAGTAGGTGGATCCGGCGTGGTACGGCAGCTGGCGTGGCGCCACCGGCAACGGCAACAGGCCGATGCCCGGCAGTTGCAGGTTGACCAGGTCGCGGATGTGCTCCACCGAACCGATCTTGCTCTGCTGGCCGAAGCGGCTGCGCAGGGTCTCGGCGGGAACGTCGGCGCGCACCACCAGGATGAAGCTAGCACTGTCGAGCAGGGTCTTGTCGGCCAGCATCGCCACGTGGATGCCGTAGGCCTTTTCCACGATCGGAATGGGAATCGCCTTGCTGTCGATCAACATGGACAGGGCTTCGCGCAGGGCCTGCATCACCGGCGCATAGCTCAGTGCCAGGTCGTCGTGCTGGTACTGCGGGTACTCCTGCGGTCGTCGGCCGGAGGCGGTGAAGGTGGAGAACTCACCGGCCAGGGCCACCAGCTCGCTGTAGAACCGCTCGGGGTGCAGCGGGCTCAACTGGCTCAGGTGCTGGATCAGCGGCTGAGCCCGGTTGACCAGTTGCAGCAGCATGAAATCGGCAATCTCCGAGGCACCACCGGCGCCGGACGCCACCACGCGCCCGGCCAGGGCTTCGCCACGCTGGTGAAGCAGGCCCAGCAGCTCACTGCGAAACGCGGCCAACGGTTTGGAGACGAGCACATCGAGCACCGGCGGGATATAGGTCTCGTCGAGCACCAGGGCGCGGTCGGCGCGCTTTTCCTTGATTCGCACCACGCCGACGGCAGCGTAGTCACCGATGCCGTCCTGCTCCGTCAACAGGCGCAACGCCCGCGAACCCACCGCCACCGGTGCGCGGTTTTCGAACGGCGCGTTGTCGTCCCGCACTTCGCAGACCTGGCTCACATAGCGCGCCGCGCCCAGGGCTTCGCCCTCATCGACGGTGTCCCGGGTACCGGCACGCTTGAGCGGCAAGGCCAGGTACACCAGGCCATCGCGCAGGTTGTCATCGACATTCAGGGGCGTCGGCGCCACATCGTCCTGGGGGATGTTGAACGGTGTGCCGTCCGGCAACAGCCCCCGCGCGCGGATGATCGCCAGCTTGCCCTGGGCCAGCAGGCCCTGGTCGATCAGCAATTCGGAAAACCCCCAGGCGCCGGCCGACAGCGGGCGGCTGCGAGCGTCGATAAGGTTTTCCAGGTAACGGTCATGCTGCTGGAAGTGCTGCGTTCCAATGAACATGCCTTCCGACCAGACCACGCGATTGTTCCAGGACATGGGGGCTCCGATTGCTTATTGGGCAGGGCTGGATGGGGTAACGACGACGTCGCTGCGCACGGCGCGTACATCGAGGCTGATCTGGTATTCGGTGTATTGGCGCGCCGGGACATTCAACACCGTGCGCCACAACGAGCGGTCCAGCTCGCGATAACCCACCAGGATGCCGATATGGCGGGTCGATGGGTCCAGATCGCGTTGCAGGCTCAGCTGCTGGCCGGGCTGGACCAGTACTTCGTCCTGATCGATCAGGTCAGCGCCCAGCGTCGCCTGGGCCCGTTCGGCCAGGGCGAAATAATCGGAGCGACCGAAGGTGGCGGCGTTCTTCAGTTCGAAAATCCGCACCCGGACCGGGGCCGGCTGGCCGGTTGCACCGGGGTTGAGACCGTTTATGGCGTGGAAGTGCAGCTCGATGGCGGCGGTATCGGCCTCAGCCTCTTCGGGCTGGTTGTTGGCCGCATCCTTGGCGCACGCCGTCAGCAGAAGCGCGGCGGCGACTGCGAGTAAAAACCTGGGAATCATCCTGCGTCCTCAATGACGTTTGAGCTATCCGTTGTTTGACTATGAAAGGTTAGGGGGCGTCGACGCTCAACGGCGTCGCTGTCGTGTGCTGTGTTCTTCGTAGGCACGGCTGAATTCACGACCGAACAGGTCCTGGAAATCCTCCTGGGCTTCCCGGGAAATGTTGCTGTAGAGCTCGGTGAATTGCTGCCAGTACTGGGCCTGCCGCGAGCCGCTGAAAATACCCGAAAGCCCACCGGGCTTGGCCATGCGTTCTTCCAGTTGCGACGGCTCGAAGCGCCCCAGCAGATGCTTGATGGCCGCTTCCACACCGGCCATCACCGCCAATTGGTGGGCGCGCAGGTCATCGAAACTGTCACGCACCGCCGCGTCCGGGGCCATGAACGCCTGGTTGCCATGGCGCAGCAGCAACAGCATGGCCTCGTCGACGTTGGGTGCGAACTTCAGCGGGTTGTTCTCCACCGGCTGGATCATCGTCTGCTGGATGCGGAACTCACCCTTGAGGCTGCTGCGGGCGCGCAAGACATCGATCAGGCCTTCGACCATCAGCCGGTAGCTGCGACCGATGCTTTCCATCTGCGCCTCGGCCTGGGCCTTGTCCAGGCGCAACTGCTCCAGCCCGGCTCCGCGCAAAAAGGCCTGCAGCAGATCGGGCCGGGCGCCTTCGACGGGCTGCTCGGGTGCGACCGGCGGTGCAACCGGCGGCTCGACACGGGCGACCGGAGGTGGAACAGGCTCGTCCGGCACACGGGTTTCGAACACGCTGATCTGCGGCGCAGGGATCGGGTTCGGAGGCACCGGTATCGATACCGGCTCCACCACAGGCGGCGGAACAGGCTGGGGGTTGACCGCCACCGGCTCGGGCTTGTCGCTGAACGGGTCCCAGTCCTCCGGAATCACCGGGGCGCCCGTCATCGCCACAGGCTCGACCAGCGGCGGCGGGCTGGGGCGCGGCATCGGCGTGGGCGGACGGAAATCGTGCTGCTGGGCCGGTACGTGATCGGGCTGGGTGGCCGGCGGGATGCTCGAGGGTGTCAGGAAGTCGAACAGATCCGGCATCGTGTCCATGGAGGACACGCCCTGGAACTGCGCAGGCGACACCACGGGAATTGGCGAAGGCGTATGCAGGGGGGCGCTCTGCTGCCCCATCAGGGCTTCGAAGCTGCTGGGCGATTCGGCGAACGGGTTGCTGTCGGTGACCGGCAGGTTGAAATCGACACGCGCCTGGATCTCGTAGTCGCCGATGCGGATCACTTCGCCGTCCTGCAGGGGCTCACTGTTGCCCTTGCGCAGGCGAACGCCGGCCTTGACCAATTCCACACCGTTAGTGCTGTTATCGGTCAGATAATACCGGCCATCCTTGTATTGAATAACGCAATGTTTACCGGAAACCAGGCGCTCGGGGTCCGGTAATACCCAATCATTATCGGAATTACGGCCAATTGCCATCACTCCTTGATCCATGGACTTTTCAGAACATTGACCGGGAGTAATCTTGTGATAACTAGTGATAGTCAAACACAGCGGCATCTCGCCTCCTTGCTGAACACTTCTTTACTCGTCTTCGCATGCGAGCGTATCGAGGCATACGCACCTCGGCGACTCGCTTGAAAAACCCCTGCAAACTGCCGTGAAACGGCTTTTTGCCAGCATGATGGCTGATATTAACCGGCCTGCATGACAAAAAACCTGTCTGCGTACCCTCCTCGACCTGCCAGTCGCGCGGGTTGTTAAGCGCCTCACAACTGTAACAGACTGGAAATAGCTTACCTTGACAAGCGATAAGTACTACACCAAAAATGCACAACTTCTTGATTAAGCGTGATGGCACTTTAAGATCATTAAGCATCTAAACGGCCATTACCCTCAAGGAATATGCAAAGTTTCATGCGAGGTTCCGTCTGGAACTTGCGTATGCACTGCCCGACTTCATTCATCGGGTGATAGGGAGATCGATCCAAGTGGATGTGCCTTTGTTGCTCGCCGCCGTTTCCGCGACCTCGCCGTGCGGCGACGACCTGGAATATGACCCGGATTTCTTGCGCCTGGAACGTGACTCCCGCGGTCAGCCCGAGCGCAGCATGGGCGATTCGATCCTCCCCGCAGAACCTCCCGAGTGGCGCAGCGTCCGGCAGCAGAGCCTGGACCTGCTGCAACGCAGCAAAGACCTGCGCATCACCCATTACCTGTTGCAGAGCTCCCTGGCCCTCGAAGGCATTCCCGGGCTCGCTCGCGCCCTGACGCTGATCAGCGAGTTGCTCAAGCAATACTGGGCCGACCTGCACCCGCGCCTGGACGCCGACGACGACAATGACCCCACGGTGCGCATCAACGCCCTCGCCGGCCTGACGTCCGATGCCACTATCCGCCTGTTGCGCGAAAGCATCCTGACCCGTTCGCGCACCTTCGGGTCCGTCAGCCTGCGCGCTGCCGCCAACGCCAGCGGCTTGCAAAGCTTTCCCGACGAAACCCTCGGCGCCGAGCAACTTGCCGGTGCCTTGCGCGACAGCGACCCCGAGCAGCTGGAAACCATCCGCGCCGCTCTGCTGGAGGCCCGCAGCGCCGCCGAAGCCATCGAGCAGCAGGTCAGCGATCAGGTCGGTTCCGCCCAGGGCGTAGACCTCGGTCCACTCAAGCAACCTCTGAAGATGGCCCTGCAGATTCTCGGCCAGCCCGCCGCGCAGAACGGCGACAGCGAGCAACCCGAGGCCAGCGGCGACGACAGCGATGCATCCACCGAACATGCCTATGCGCCGAGCGCGCCGCGCAGCACCGGTACGAACGCTGGCAGCGCTGAAATCAACAACCGCGACGATGTGCAGCGCAGCCTCGACCGGATTCTCGCTTACTACACCCGTCATGAGCCCTCCAGCCCCCTGCCGGTGCTGTTGAACCGGGCCAAGCTTCTGGTCAACGCCGACTTCGCGACCATCGTGCGTAACCTGATTCCCGACGGCATGAGTCAATTTGAAAACCTGCGCGGCCCAGACAGCGAATAAAAGCGAGCGGATCACGCAGTCACGTCACCGGCCCCACCGGATGACGCCAACACCGTCGCTCAAGCGACCAGGAGCAGCAACGTGGCGAAGCAAAGTTCTCAGAAATTCATCGCGCGCAACCGCGCGCCTCGAGTGCAGATCGAGTACGACGTCGAGCTCTACGGCGCCGAGAAGAAGGTCCAGTTGCCCTTCGTCATGGGGGTTATGGCCGACCTCGCCGGCAAGCCTGCCGAGCCTCTGGCACCCGTGGCCGATCGCAAGTTCCTCGAGATCGACGTCGACAATTTCGACTCGCGCCTCAAGGCCATGCAACCTCGCGTGGCGTTCCATGTGCCCAACGAACTGACCGGCGAAGGCAACCTGAGCCTGGACCTGACGTTCGAAAGCATGGACGACTTCAGCCCCGCAGCCGTGGCCCGCAAGGTCGACTCGCTGAACAAGTTGCTCGAAGCGCGCACCCAACTGGCCAACCTGTTGACCTACATGGACGGCAAGACCGGTGCCGAAGAAATCATCATGAAGGCGATCAAGGACCCAGCGCTGTTGCAGGCCCTGGCGAGCGCGCCGAAGCCAGCACAGGATCAATGATCATGACCGACAATACAGCCCGCGAAGGCGCCCAGAACCTGGGTGCGACCCAAGAAACCAGCGAGTTCGCGTCTCTGCTGCTGCAGGAATTCAAACCCAAGACCGAGCGCGCCCGCGAAGCGGTCGAGACCGCCGTGCGCACCCTGGCCGAGCAGGCCCTGGCGCAGACTGACCTGGTGTCCAACGACGCCATCAAGTCGATCGAATCGATCATCGCCGCCATCGACGCCAAGCTCACCGCCCAGGTCAACCAGATCATCCACCACCCGGACTTCCAGCAGCTGGAAAGCGCCTGGCGTGGCCTGCACTACCTGGTCAACAACACCGAGACCGATGAGCAGCTCAAGATCCGCGTGCTCAACATTTCCAAGACCGACCTGCACAAGACCCTGAAGAAATTCAAGGGCACGGCGTGGGACCAGAGCCCGATCTTCAAGAAGATGTACGAAGAAGAATACGGCCAGTTCGGCGGCGAGCCTTACGGCTGCCTGGTGGGCGACTACTACTTCGACCAGTCGCCACCGGATGTCGAGTTGCTGGGCGAGCTGTCCAAAGTCTGCGCGGCCATGCACGCACCGTTCATTTCCGCCGCATCGCCAACGGTGATGGGCATGGGCTCGTGGCAGGAACTGTCGAACCCGCGTGACCTGACCAAGATCTTCACCACCCCGGAATATGCCGGCTGGCGCTCGCTGCGTGAATCGGAAGACTCGCGCTACATCGGCCTGACCATGCCGCGCTTCCTGGCGCGCCTGCCGTACGGCGCCAAGACCGATCCGGTGGAGGCCTTCGCCTTTGAAGAAAACACCGACGGTGCCGACAGCTCCAAGTACACCTGGGCCAACGCTGCCTACGCGATGGCGGTGAACATCAACCGTTCGTTCAAGCACTTCGGCTGGTGCTCGCGCATCCGTGGCGTGGAGTCTGGCGGTGAAGTGGAAAACCTGCCGGCCCACACCTTCCCCACCGACGACGGTGGCGTGGACATGAAGTGCCCGACCGAAATCGCCATTTCGGACCGCCGTGAAGCGGAGCTGGCGAAGAACGGTTTCATGCCGCTGCTGCACAAGAAAAACACCGACTTCGCCGCGTTCATCGGCGCCCAGTCGCTGCAGAAGCCGGCCGAATACGACGACCCGGACGCCACTGCCAACGCCAACCTGGCCGCGCGCCTACCGTACCTGTTCGCCACCTGCCGTTTCGCTCACTACCTCAAGTGCATCGTGCGCGACAAGATCGGCTCCTTCAAAGAGAAGGACGAAATGCAGCGCTGGCTGCAGGACTGGATCCTCAATTACGTCGATGGCGATCCGGCGCACTCCACCGAGACCACCAAGGCCCAGCACCCACTGGCGGCGGCCGAAGTGATCGTCGAAGAAGTCGAGGGCAACCCGGGGTACTACAACTCCAAGTTCTACCTGCGCCCGCACTACCAGCTCGAAGGGCTGACCGTGTCGCTGCGCCTGGTATCGAAACTGCCGTCGGCCAAGGGCGCGTAAAGATTTACTGAAACGGGTGGCCGGTAACCCTGTGGGAGCGAGCTTGCTCGCTCCCACAGAGGATCTCCAGCAGGCTGGAGATCGTCTTCCCCCCGTTCAGCACCCGTAATTTCGCAAGGTCAGCGTCAACCAAACAATGTGGTTAGAAGCCACACAGGGAGAAAACATGGCTGTTGATATTTTCATCAAGATCGGCGACATCAAGGGCGAGTCCATGGACAAGGCCCACAAGGACGAGATCGACGTCCTGAACTGGAGCTGGGGCATGTCCCAGTCCGGCAACATGCACGTGGGCAGCGGCGGCGGCGCGGGCAAGGTCAACGTCCAGGACCTGTCGCTGACCAAGTTCGTCGACAAGGCTTCGCCGAACCTGATGATGCACTGCGCCAGCGGCAAGCACATCGACAAGGTCAAGCTGACCGTGCGCAAGGCCGGCGGCGAAAGCCAGGTCGAGTACATGATCATCAACCTGGAAGAAGTGCTGATCACCTCCCTGAGTACCGGCGGCTCGGGCAGCGATGATCGCCTGACCGAAAACGTTACCCTGAACTTCGCCAAGGTGCTGGTGGACTACCAGCCGCAGAAAGCCGACGGCACCAAGGAAGGCGGTCCGGTCAAGTTCGGCTGGAACATCCGTCAGAACGTCAAGGTGTAGTCAAACACACCCCCGGTGCCACGCGCCGGGGGTGTTTGGTGCTTGCTCGAATCCAATCCTCTACAGCGCGGTATCTGAGTCATGGCCAAGCCTTCGTTTATCAATTTGTGGAACAGCTATCCGCCCTACCCGTCGGCGACGCCGGCCTGCGACGGCCCTTGGATCAATCAGTGCGCCATTCGCATGAGTATCGCCTTGTGTGGCGAACGGACGTTACCCGTCAACTCCTCGACTTATACCCTCGACCCTCGATGCGCGCATGGGCACGCCCGTGGCGCGGAGTCATTAGCGAACTGGTTATGGAAAAAAAGCCAGCTCGGCCCACCCAAGATCTACACCAATAGCGTGGCTGACCGTACAACGCTGATGGGCAAGACCGGCATCATTTTCTTCAAGGATTGCTACCAGCAAAGCAGCGATACGGCCGGTCGACCTACCGGCGACCACATTGACCTGTGGAACCGTGGCCTGACCAAGAGTGGAGACTTGTTCTCGAGGTCCAAGGCCGTCTGGTTCTGGGAGCTTACCTGATGCGCAGCCCAATGTTCCTTTCGGCGCTGACGGCAAGCTTCGTCAGCCTGAGTGCATGCGCCGGGCAGGACACAGCCGCTGTTGCTGCGCCGACCCAGGCGGTTTTCGTCGGACAGCCGATAAGTCTGGTCAATGATCAAGGTCGCTGCACACTTGTCAAACCTGACCAGAGCCGCCTGACACTCGATATGGAATGGCCTTGCCAGTTCAGCCTGGGTTCCGATAAGCAGTTGCGCGTGGAGATGTTCAATCAAGTTCCGATCTTCTCCGTTGAACGCAGCGAGCATATGCCAGCCCCCAGCCGCGATTGTCTGACCAAACTCCAGGCGGTGCGCCAGATCAAGGGAACGATGGAAGTCTCGCAAGTGAGCCAGTTCGCCTCCTGCGGGCCGGGTCACTGGGACCAGAAAATGTACGTGGCGCCCTTTACGTGGTAACCGAAATCGCCACCCGCGATCGCCTGCAACCGTCCCTGCTGGATCGGTTGACCGACGACGACCCGACCAATCCCAAGGAAAGCGCCGATAAGCGCGTGCTGTCGCTCACCCAGCTGAAAGCCTCGGTGCTGCGAGACCTGGCGTGGCTGCTCAACACCACCTCCCTGCTCGACGCCGATGCCACGCTGCATACGCCGGCTGGAACATCGGTGGTGAATTTCGGTCTGCCGGCCCTGGCCGGCAACAGCGCATCGAATGTCGATGTCGCGGCCCTGGAAACCTTGATTCACCAGGCCATCGCCACCTTCGAGCCGCGGATCCTGCGCCACACCCTGCGTGTGCGGGCCCGGGCGACGGCGGAGATGAACCACAACGCCTTGAGTTTCGAGATCGAAGGTGACCTGTGGGCGCAGCCTGTGCCGCTGCGCCTGATGCTGCAGACCGACCTAGACCTTGAGACCGGCCACGTACGCGTGGTCAACGCCGACCAGCGGAGACGCTCATGAACCCGCGCCTGCTGGAGCTGTACAACCAGGAACTGCACCACGTGCGCGAAAGCGCTGCGGAGTTCGCCAAGGAATACCCGAAGATCGCCAGTCGGCTGACGTTGTCCGGCATGGACTGCGCCGACCCTTACGTCGAGCGATTGCTGGAAGGCTTCGCCTACCTGACCGCGCGGGTGCAGCTCAAGCTCGATGCCGAATACCCGACGTTCACCCATAACCTGCTGGAAATCGCCTACCCGCATTACCTGGCACCCACGCCGTCGATGACCGTGGTGCAGATGCAGGCCGATCCGGACGAGGGCTCATTGAGCAGCGGCTTCGAGCTGCCCCGGGACAGTGTCCTGCGGGCGGCCCTGGGACGCGAAACCCAGACCTGCTGCGAGTACCGCACCGCACACGCGGTGACGTTGTGGCCGCTGCAGGTCAGCCAGGCCGACTATTTCGGCAACCCCTCCACCGTGCTCGGGCGCCTGGCCGCCAGCGAGCCGAAGGCCAAGGCCGGCCTGCGCCTGACCCTGCGCACCGGCGCCGAACTGCCGTTCAACAGCCTGGCCCTGGACAACCTGCCGCTGTACCTCAGCGGCGCCGATGAGCAACCGTTCCGCCTCTACGAACAATTGCTGGGCAATGCCTGCGCGGTATTCGCCCGCCAGCCCGGCGGCAACTGGGTCGAGCGCCTGCCCCAGGACGCCCTGCAGTCCCGCGGCTTCGATGACAGGGATGCCGCGCTGCCGGTGGTTGCCCGTGCCTTCCAGGGCTATCGCCTGTTGCAGGAATACTTCGCCCTGCCCCAGCGGTTCCTGTTCGTCGACTTCACCCAGCTGGGCCGGGCGGTCAAACGCTGCGACGGCCAGGAACTGGAATTGATCGTGCTGTTCGACCGTCACGACCCGAGCCTGGAAGGCAGCGTCGGCGCCGCACAGTTCCTGCCGTTCTGCACCCCGGCGATCAACCTGTTTCCCAAGCGCCTGGATCGCATCCACCTGTCGGAACGGGTCAATGAACACCACGTCATCGCCGACCGTACCCGGCCGATGGATTTCGAAGTGCATTCACTGACGTCCCTCGCCGGCCATGGAACCGGGCCGGAGCAGCCGTTCCTGCCGTTCTATGCCGTGCGCGACCCGTCCCGCTATGGCCGCGACCAGGCCTACTACACCGTGCGCCGCGAGCCGCGGGTGCTGTCCAGCGACCAGCGGCGCAACGGCCCACGCTCGACCTACGTCGGCAGCGAAACCTTCGTCAGCCTGGTGGACAGCCATCAGGCGCCCTATCGCCACGACCTGCGCCAACTGGGCGTGACCGCGTTGTGCACCAACCGCGACCTGCCGCTGTTCATGAGCGTAGGCAATGGCAAGACCGATTTCACCCTCGCCGACAGCGCGCCGGTAGGCGCGGTGCGCAGCGTGGCCGGCCCGAGCCGCCCGCGCGCCAGCCACGCCCACGACGCCAAGGCCTGGCGCCTGATCAGCCAGTTGTCGTTGAACTACCTGTCCCTCAGCGAGCAAGGCCAGGGCGCTGCCGCCCTGCGCGAACTGCTGCGCCTGTACGGCGACAGCAACGATGCGGCGTTGCAATTGCAGATCGAAGGCCTGCGGGAAGTCAGCAGCAAGGCTTGCACCCGACGCCTGCCGATGCCCGGCCCGATCGTCTTCGGTCGAGGCCTGGAAATCACGCTGGAATTCGATGAAAACGCGTTTCGCGGCACCGGGGTATTCCTGCTCGGCGCCGTGTTCGAGCGCTTCCTGGCACGCTACGTGTCGATCAACAGTTTTACCGAGACGGTGATCCGTACCACCGAACGCGGCGAGATCATGCGATGGAAAGCCAAGCCCGGACGACGTCCGACCCTGTGAGTACCCTGGATGCGATGCACCAGGAGCCCTGGGAATACGACTTCTTCCAGGCCTTGCGGCGTATCGAATGCGAATCCCCCGACCTGCCGCGCCTGGGCCATTCCCTGCGCCTGGCCGACGACCCGCTGCGCCTGGGGCAACAGGCCGAGTGCACCTTCGCGCCCGCGACCCTGGCCTCGGTGCAACCCGGTGTCGACGGGGCACCGGCGCGCCTGGAGCAGTTCTTCTTCGGTCTCGGTGGCCCCAACGGCCCGATGCCGCTGCACATCACCGAATACGTGCGCGAACGCCAGCGCAACAACGCCGACAGCACCAGCAAACGTTTCCTGGACGTGTTTCACCATCGCCTGCTCAGCCTGTTCTACCGGGCCTGGGCCGAGGCGCGGCCGACCGTCAGCCACGACCGCCCGGACGATGACTACTGGTCGGCGCGCCTGGCCGCCCTCAGCGGCCGGGGCATGCCAAGCCTGCTCGAACAAGGGCTGATTCCCGATACGGCGAAGCTGCACTACAGCGGTCACCTGGCGGCGCAGACCCGTTACCCGGACGGTTTGAAGGCCATCCTCGGCGAGTACTTCGGCCTGCCGGTGGAGATCGAAGAATACGTCGGCCAATGGCTGGAATTGCCGGAGCGCAGCCGCGTGGGCGTCAGCGCCCATCAATTGGGCGTGGACTTCTGCCTGGGTCGCCATGTGTGGGATCGCCAGCACAAATTCCGCATCCGCCTGGGGCCGCTCAAGCTCGTCGACTACATGGGCATGCTGCCCGGCGGACAACCGTTCAACGAATTGGTGGCCTGGGTCGCCGAATACCTGGGTCATGAGCTGGACTGGGATTTGAACCTGGTCCTTGAACAGCCCGAAGTCCCGCCGCTTCAACTCAACGGCCGTTTCCGCCTGGGCTTCAATACCTGGCTGGGACGGCCGCAGACCGATGCCAACGATCTAATACTGGCCCGGCATTACGCCGAACAGGCCGACACCTCACAGACCTCAAGGAGCCATGAGCATGGGTGAAATCAGTCGCGCCGCGTTGTTCGGCAAACTCAACAGCGTGGCCTACAAAGCCATCGAAGCCGCCACCGTGTTCTGCAAGTTGCGCGGTAACCCCTACGTGGAACTCGCCCACTGGTTTCATCAGTTGCTGCAGCTGCAGGACTCGGACCTGCATCGCATCATCCGCCAGTTCAACATCGAACCGGCGCGCCTGGCCCGCGACCTGACCGACGCCCTCGACCGGCTGCCCCGAGGCTCGACCTCCATCACCGACCTGTCCTCCCATGTGGAAGAAGCCGTGGAACGCGGCTGGGTCTACGGCAGCCTGATGTTCGGCGAAAGCCAGGTGCGCACCGGCTACCTGGTGATCGGCATCCTCAAGACCCCGAGCCTGCGCCATGCGCTGCTGGGGCTGTCGTCGGAATTCGACAAGGTCAAGGTCGAAACCTTGAGCGAGCGTTTTGACGAATACATCGGCGACTCACCGGAAAACGCCCTGACCGCCAGCGACGGTTTCAACGCCGGCAGCGTGCCCGGCGAAGCCAGCGGCGCCATGGCCCCCAGCGCCATGGGCAAGCAGGAAGCCCTCAAGCGTTTTACCGTCGACCTCACCGAACAGGCCCGCAGCGGCAAGCTCGACCCTATCGTCGGGCGCGACGAGGAGATCCGCCAGCTGGTGGACATCCTCATGCGACGTCGGCAGAACAACCCGATCCTCACCGGTGAAGCCGGCGTGGGCAAGACCGCCGTGGTGGAAGGCTTCGCCTTGCGCATTGTCGCCGGTGACGTACCGCCGTCCCTCAAGGACGTGGAGCTGCGCAGCCTCGACGTCGGCCTGCTGCAAGCAGGCGCGAGCATGAAGGGCGAGTTCGAACAGCGCTTGCGCCAGGTCATCGAAGACGTCCAGGCGTCCCCCAAGCCGATCATCCTGTTCATCGACGAAGCCCACACTCTGGTGGGGGCCGGTGGCGCCGCCGGCACCGGTGACGCGGCCAACCTGCTCAAGCCGGCCCTGGCCCGTGGCACCCTGCGCACCGTGGCCGCTACCACTTGGGCCGAGTACAAGAAGCACATCGAAAAAGACCCGGCCCTGACCCGTCGCTTCCAAGTGGTGCAAGTGGCCGAGCCGTCGGAAGACAAGGCCCTGCTGATGATGCGTGGCGTGGCCTCGACCATGGAAAAACACCACCAGGTGCAGATCCTCGACGAAGCCCTGGAAGCCTCGGTCAAGCTGTCCCACCGCTACATTCCCGCGCGCCAGTTGCCGGACAAATCCGTGAGCCTGCTGGACACCGCCTGCGCCCGCGTCGCCATCAGCCTGCACGCCGTGCCGGCGGAAGTGGACGATAGCCGCCGGCGCATCGAAGCGCTGGAAACCGAGCTGCAGATCATCGCTCGCGAGCATGCCATCGGCGTGGTCATCGGCACCCGTCAGACCCAGACCGAAAGCCTGCTGAGCGCCGAGCGCGAACGCCTGGCCGAACTGGAAAGCCGCTGGGCCGAAGAGAAAACCCTGGTGGACGAACTGCTCGCCACCCGCGCCACCCTTCGCGAGCGCGTCGGCGTAGTGGACAGCGAGGACGGCAGCGAAGCCAGCCACGATTTGCGCGAGAAACTGGTGGACCTGCAACAGCGCCTGACCGCCCTGCAAGGCGAGACCCCGCTGATCCTGCCGACCGTGGATTACCAGGCCGTGGCCTCGGTGGTCGCCGACTGGACCGGTATCCCGGTGGGCCGCATGGCCCGCAACGAACTGGAAACCGTGCTCAACCTCGACCAGCACCTGAAAAAACGCATCATCGGCCAGGACCATGCCCTGCAGATGATCGCCAAGCGCATCCAGACCTCCCGCGCCGGCCTCGACAACCCGAGCAAGCCGATCGGGGTATTCATGCTCGCCGGCACCTCCGGGGTGGGCAAGACCGAGACCGCCCTGGCCCTGGCCGAGGCCATGTACGGTGGCGAGCAGAACGTCATCACCATCAACATGAGCGAATTCCAGGAAGCCCACACCGTGTCCACCCTCAAGGGCGCGCCACCGGGCTACGTCGGCTACGGTGAAGGCGGTGTACTGACCGAAGCCGTGCGGCGCAAGCCCTACAGCGTGGTGCTGCTGGACGAGGTGGAAAAGGCTCACCCGGACGTGCATGAGATTTTCTTCCAGGTGTTCGACAAGGGTGTGATGGAAGACGGCGAAGGCCGGGTGATCGACTTCAAGAACACCCTGATCCTGCTCACGACCAACGCCGGCACCGAGCTGATCGCGGATGTCTGCAAGAACCCGCAGGACGTGCCGGAGCCTGAGGAAATCGCCAAGGCCCTGCGCCAGCCTCTGCTGGAAATCTTCCCGCCGGCGTTGCTGGGGCGCCTGGTGACGATTCCGTACTATCCCCTCAGCGACGAGATGCTCAAGGCCATTACCCGCCTGCAACTGGACCGCATCAAGAAGCGCGTGGAAAACACCCATAAGGTGGCGTTCGACTACGACGACGCGGTGATCGACCTGATCGTCTCCCGTTGCACCGAAACCGAAAGCGGCGGACGCATGATCGACGCCATCCTGACCAACAGCCTGCTGCCGGACATGAGCCGCGAATTCCTGACCCGCATGCTCGAAGGCAAGGCCTTGGCCGGGGTGCGGATCCGCGCCGAGGATAACGAACTGCGATACGATTTCAGCGACGCGGCCTGACCTGACAGGTACACCGATAGCCCTGTGCAAGAGAGCCTTGCGGGAGCGAGCTTGCTCGCGATAGCGGCATAACATTCGACCTCGATGTTGACTGACACACCGCCATCGCGATCAGGCTCGCTCCCACAGTGAATCCGGCTCCTTCAGGGAATCGGCGGCGCAGCCATTACAACGATGAGATAACCGATGTTATTGAACCAAGCCTCACGCCTGGCCAAAATCACCAGTCCCCTCGGGCCGGAGGTGCTGCTGCTCAAGGACATGGGCGGCGGTGAAGAACTGGGGCGGCTGTTCAACTATGAGTTGCAGTTGCACTCGCTGGACAACGCCATCGACCTCAACCAGGTGCTCGGCAAGCCCATGTGCGTGAGCATGCAGCTGGACGGCGGTGGCGAGCGGCATTTCCACGGCATCGTGGCCCGCTTCAGCCAGAACGTCGACCAGGGCCAGTTCGCCAGTTACCAGGCCACGCTGCGGCCCTGGCTGTGGTTGCTGACCCGGACCTCCGATTGCCGGATCTTCCAGAACCTGACCATCCCGCAGATCATCAAGCAGGTGTTCCGCGACCTGGGTTTCTCGGACTTCGAGGACGCCCTGAGCCGGCCTTATCGCGAGTGGGAATACTGCGTGCAGTATCGCGAGACCAGTTTCGATTTCGTCAGCCGCCTGATGGAGCAGGAAGGGATCTATTACTTCTTCCGCCATGAACAGGGCCGGCATGTGCTGGTGCTGGCAGACGCCTATGGCGCCCACACCACGGTACCCGGCTACGGCTCGGTGCCCTACTACCCCAAGAACGAGCAGCAGCGCGAGCGCGACCACATCCACGACTGGCACCTGGCCCAGGAAGTCCAGCCCGGCTCCCTGGAGCTCAACGACTACGATTTCCAGCGCCCCAGCGCCCGCATCGACGTGCGCTCGGCCATGCCTCGCCCCCATGCCGCCGGTGACTATCCGCTGTACGATTACCCCGGCACCTACGTGCAGAGCGAAGACGGCGAACACTATGCCCGTACCCGCATCGAAGCCTTGCAGACCCTGCACGAGCAGGTCGAGCTGGCCGGCAACGCCCGTGGCCTGGGTTCGGGTCACCTGTTCAGCCTCACCGGCTTTACCCGCCAGGACCAGAACCGCGAATACCTGATCGTCGGCGCCCGCTATTACATTTCCCAGGAAAGCGGGGAGACCGGTGGTGGCGCGCCTTCGGCACAGTTCGAAAGCAGCCTGACCTGTATCGCGGCCCAGCAAAGCTATCGGCCGCTGCCCATTACCCACCGGCCCATCGTCAAGGGACCGCAGACGGCCCTGGTGGTCGGCCCCAAGGGCGAAGAGATCTGGACCGATCAGTTCGGCCGGGTGAAGGTGCACTTCTACTGGGACCGTCACGATCAATCCAACGAAAACAGTTCGTGCTGGATTCGCGTCTCGCAATCCTGGGCCGGGAAGAACTGGGGCTCGATGCAGATCCCGCGCATCGGCCAGGAAGTGATCGTCAGCTTCCTCGAAGGCGACCCCGACCGGCCGATCATCACCGGTCGCGTCTACAACGCCGAACAGACCGTGCCCTACGAACTGCCCGCGAACGCTACCCAGAGCGGCATGAAAAGCCGTTCGAGCAAGGGCGGCACGCCAGCGAACTTCAATGAAATCCGCATGGAGGACAAGAAGGGCGCCGAGCAGCTGTACATCCATGCCGAGCGCAACCAGGACATCGTGGTCGAGGTGGACGAAAGCCATTCAGTGGGCCACGACCGCAACAAGAGCATCGGCCACGACGAGACGGTGACCATCGGCAACAACCGGCTGCGCATCGTCAAGCAGGAGGACATCTTGTCCGTCGGCCTGCGCAAGACCGACAGCATCAGCCAGAGCTACGTCATTGAAGTGGGCGAGAACCTGCGCCTGGTATGCGGTGAAAGCATCCTGGAGCTCAACGCCAGCGGCCAGATCAACCTGACCGGCGTGCAGATCAGTTTCTATGCCAGTGGCGACGCCGAATTCAACACCGGCGGCGTGCTGCACCTGAACAACGGCGGCGGCCCTGGTGCCACGCCGGATGGCCAGGGCGTCAAGGCGAGCATCGATGCCAACATCAGTGCTGCATTCCCCAAGGGCTAATCTCGAGTTTTTCGCGCCATGAGCTACCGCATCAATGAGTTCCAGTTCCAGTTGCCGCCCAGCGAATTGCTGGACGCCTCGATCAATATTCTCAAGTTTCCCGAGCTGGGCACTTCCCTGATCGTCAGCCGCAGCCTGCTGGCCGAGGGCGAAACCCTGCAAAGCAACCTCGACGACCAGCTCAAGCGCCTGGAAAAACAGGTGCAGGACCTGCGCTGCCAACCAGGTGCCAGCGTGCGCCTGGGGGCCAATCAGGAAGTCGAAGGCATCGAGCTGCGCAGCCAGTTCAACAAGGGCAACGAAAAGGTCTTCCAGTACCAGTTGGCGCTGGTGCTGCCCGGCACCCGCAAAATGCTTGCCCTGAGCTATGTGAAAGCACAGAAGCTGGGCGACGCCGAGGCCGCTCATTGGGCAACCATCAAGAACTCCCTGCTGTTCGACGTTCCCGCCTGATGAGTCGCTTGCATGTCTGATGCACTGTGGGCGGCCCGCTTGGGCGATGCACTGGAACATACCTCGATGATGGCCGACATCCTCGGCGGCGTGCTGGAGGTGGCAGCGAATATCGCGATCACCGCCCTGGCCACCGCTGCCGTGGTGGCGGCCACCGGGATCACCGTCGCCACCGGCGGCCTGGGCTGTTTCCTGCTGGGCGCCTTGGTCGGCGCCGTCGTCGGCATCGCCATGAGCAAGACCGGAGCCGACAAGGGCCTGAGCAATTTATGCGAGGGCATCGGCAATGCCCTCTTTCCCCCCACGGTGCAAGCCAACATCCTCACAGGCTCCACCGACACCCTCACCAACAACATTCCCGCGGCCCGCGCCGCCGGAGCGATCGAGTCCCATGTCGCGCCGGCCGGCACCGAGCTGGAGGCCCCCGAGGCCGAGCCCAGCTACCTGGACATGGCCGAGAGCTTCTTCTCGCAGATGTGGCGACCCACCGTCGCCACGCCTGCTCCCGGCGCCGTGCCCAAGCCAGAAGACCTGGTCATCTGCACCAAGCACCCGCCGATGCCACCGCAGTTCCTGGCCGAAGGCTCGGACAAGGTCACCATCAACGGCCAGCCCGCCGTGCGCAGCGGCGACCGCAGCACCTGCGATGCCAAGGTGGTGTCGTCCGGGCTGATCTCTCCGGATGTGACCATCGGCGGCGGTTCGGTGGTGGTGCGCGAGATCCGCAGCGGCAAGACACCGGGCGTGGGCCTGGCGGTGACTGCGTTGCTGATGCTCAAGGGTGGCAAGGGCAAGTTCCTGAGCAACCTACCGTGCATGTTGATAGGCGGCGCGGCCTCGATGGCCGTCAGTAGTGCGATGGGCGCGGCGGCCAATGCGGCCATGGGCTCGTCGAACCCGGTGCATGCCGCCACCGGCGCAAAAGTGCTGGGCGATGTCGAGGAGCTGGACTTCGTCTTGCCCGGGATCCTGCCCATCGACTGGCAGCGCTTCTATAACAGCCGCGACGAACGGGGCGACAGTTTGTTCGGCGCCGGTTGGAGCGTCGCCTACGAAATACGCGTGGAGGTCCTGCCCCATCCCGAGGGCGGCGAAACCCTGGTCTACACCGACGAACAGGGCCGCCGCATCGACATGGGCTCGATCCCCCTGGGCGGCGCCGTGTTCAGCCCCGGTGAAGGGCTCTCGGTCCGGCGGCACTCCGATGGAAAACTGCTGATCGAAAGCGCGGATGGGCTGTATCGCCTGTTCGAACCGACACCGGGCCATGCTGCGCAGCTGCGCCTCGATCAACTGGGCGACCGTAACGACAACCGCATCCATCTCGACTACGACGAAACCGGGCGCCTGGTGCGGCTGCGCGACAGCTTCGATCAGGTACAGGTCGAACTGGTCTACGACCAGCGCCGTCCACAACGCGTCAGTCGGATCGAACGCCTCTACCCCGACCAGCGCCGCGAAGTGCTGATGCACTACGGCTACGACGCCCAAGGGGATCTGGCGCATGTGCGCCACTCCAACAACCAGGTCAAACGGCGTTATGCCTACGACTCGGGGCGGCGCATGGTGGAGCACCAACTGCCCACCGGCCTGCGCTGTTTCTACGAATGGGCCCTGCTTGAAGACCGGGAATGGCGCGTGGTGCGCCATTGGACCGACGCTGGCGATACCTACACGTTCACCTATGATCTGGCCGGCGGCATCACCCGCATCAGCGACGGCTTGAACCGCATCAGCACCCGGCGCTGGGACGAGCGCTACCGGATCACCGAAGCCACCGATGCACTGGATCGCACCTGGACCTTCCAGTGGAACGACGAAAGCCAGTTGCTGGGGGCCACCGATCCCAACGGCGGGCAGCATCGGTTCAGCTATGACGAAGCGGGCAATCTGTGCCAGACCCTCGACCCGCTCGGGCGCAGCGAGTCGACGCTGTGGCTCGAACACTGGGCCCTGCCCCTGGCTGAAACCGATGCCGCGGGCAACACCTGGCAGTACCGCTATGACGCGCGTGGCAACCGTATCCGTGAAACCGACCCACTGGGCCATGTCACCCGCTACCGCTACGACAACCACGGTCAGGTCGTCGAAATCATCGACGCCAGCGGTAAAAGCAAAACGATGCGCTGGACGCCGCTGGGTCAACTCAGCGAACACACCGACTGCTCCGGCTACACCACGCGACTGAGCTACGACGAGCGTGGGCTGTTGCTCGGCAGCACCGATGCACTGGGAGAACGCACCCGTTTCAGCTACGACGACCTGGGCCGATTGCTGAGCAAGCAACTGCCCGACGGGCGAACCGAGCACTATCAGCGCGATGTCAGCGGTCAGTTGATCGGCTACAGCGACGCCGCCGGGCACACCACGTGCTTCCAGCACACCCCAAGCGGCCAGTTGCACCTGCGCACCGACGCCCATGGCCGGCGGGTGGAGTTGAGCTACGACCACTACGGGCGCCTGCTGGCCCTGACCAACGAGAACGGCGAAAGCTATCGGTTCGCCTGGGATGCGGGCGACCGGCTGAGCACCCAGCAGAGCCTGGACGGCAGCCTCAAGCACTACACCTACGACGCACTGGACAACGTCACTCGCGTGCAAGCCCACGCCGCTCCCGGCAGCACCAACCTGGACCTCTCGCCACAAGCGCCCATCATCCATGAACTGGAGCGCGATGCGGTAGGACGGCTGGTTGCCAAGGTCACCGCCGACGGGCGCACCGAATATCGCTATGACGCCCTCGACCAGGTCATTGCCGTAACCTTCACCAGCCTGACCGGTGACCAGCAGAGCGTCGGCTTCAGCTACGATGCCCTCGGGCAGTTGATTGCCGAACAGAGCTGGGCCGGACGCCTCGAGCATCGCTATGACGAACTGGGCAACCTCACCCAGACGCAGCTTCCCGATGGCCGCTGGCTGAACCGCCTGCACTATGGCAGCGGCCATCTGCACCAGATCAACCTTGATGGCCAGGTCATCAGCGACTTCGAACGCGACCGTCTGCACCGCGAAGTACTGCGCACCCAGGGACGCCTCAGCACCCGCAGCGAATACGACCGCAGCGGTCGTCTGCGGGCTCGCCAGCGACGGCAGCAGGGCCAGTCGACGTTGCTGCCGCCAATAGCGCAGTCGCTGTTTGCCTACGACAGCAGCGATCAACTGGTGGAGCGCTTCGACAACCAGCCCGAAGCCCCTCATCGCCAACTGCTGCATTACGATGCCACCGGTCGGATCCTTGCCAGCCAGGACAACCTCAAGGGCCAGCGCGAAGGCTTCGCCTACGATCCATCGGCCAACCTGCTCGACGGACTGATGGGCACCGGGCATGTCACCCATAACCGCCTGTTGACCTATCAGGACAAGCGCTACCGCTACGACGGTTTCGGCCGCATGGTGGAAAAACGCAGCAGCCGACGCGGCGTACAGCGCTTCAAGTACGACGCAGAGCAGCGTTTGCTGGAGGTCCACAACGACAACGGCTCGGTCGTGAAGATGACCTACGACCCGTTGGGTCGACGCATCGAAAAGGCCGAATACGACCGTCACGCCAACGTGCTCGGCCGGACCCGCTTTACCTGGGATGCGCTGCAACTGTTACAGGAGCACCGCAACGGCCAGACCAGCCTCTACATTTATGCCGACGACAGCCACGAGCCCCTGGCCAGGGTCGATGGCATCGGTGAGCAGCAGAAAGTCCGTTATTACCACAACGATCTCAACGGCCTGCCCGAACAACTTTCCGAAGCCGACGGCCACACGCTTTGGCGTGCCCATTACCAGGTCTGGGGCAACATCGCCGAAGAGTTGCGCGAGCCGTATTTCATCGAAGAACAGAACCTGCGGTTCCAGGGCCAGTACCTGGACCGGGAAACCGGCCTGCATTACAACACCCTGCGCTTTTACGATCCGGACATCGGCCGGTTCACCACCCCGGACCCCATCGGCCTGGCAGGTGGATTGAACCTCTACCAATACGCGCCAAACCCGGTGAGCTGGATCGACCCCCTGGGGCTGATGAAGTGCACGACCCCGCCGAAAGGTCGCAAGGTCAACCGGACGGTTTATCGCTTTGAAGAGCCTGGGCGGATCAGCACGACCTGGACGGTGCATAAATGGAACGTCGCCGCCCGACACCGTTATACCGCCCCCGGCCTGGGTGGCGTCTACGGCGCCAACTCGCGCAAGACCGCCATGGGCGAGGTCAATCACTGGGGCGTGGACCTGTCCACGCGGGTCCTGGTGAGCAAAAAAGTTCAGCTCAACAACGTCCTGGACCTGACCCGCGCCGATGTGCGCAAGCAATTGGGCGTGTCGCTGAAAAGCATCACTGGCAACAAATACACCCAGACCCACCAGATCGGCGCCTGGGCCAAGGCCAACGGTTATGATGGGATCCTGGCGCCGTCGGCGCGCAACCCGACCGGCAGTAATCTGATTTCCTTCGCGGGCTTTTAGAAATGGGACTGGAAGACGAATACGTCGGCGACGCCGACTGGCAAACCTTTGTGCGTCTGTATGAAGAGGACTACCTCGACGACAACGCCCGCACGCTCGCCAAGTCCATGGACGACAACCTCGACATGGCCGTGGTGCTCTATGGAAAACGAGGGCTCAAGGAAGGCCTGTGGTGGATGGAACAAGTCGTGCCGGCCTTGGGTAACAAACGCCCGGCCGATTGCCTCAAGAGCCCGAAGCTGATCAGGCGCCTGAGAATGGCATTGATGAGCATGCCTTGACCCCATAGGAAAAAGGATGCAATGGAAAGCATCGAAGTACATGCAAACGCATCCGCCAGACATCCGAGTCCCATGAGTATTCAATATGCCTGACGCACTCTGGGCGGCCCGCTTGGGCGATGCACTGGAACATACCTCGATGATGGCCGACATCCTCGGCGGCGTGCTGGAGGTGGCAGCGAATATCGCGATCACCGCCCTGGCCACCGCTGCCGTGGTGGCGGCCACCGGGATCACCGTCGCCACCGGCGGCCTGGGCTGTTTCCTGCTGGGCGCCGTGGTCGGCGCCGTCGTCGGCATCGCCATGAGCAAGACCGGAGCCGACAAGGGCCTGAGCAATTTATGCGAGGGCATCGGCAACGCCCTCTTTCCCCCCACGGTGCAGGCCAACATCCTCACCGGCTCCACCGACACGCTCACCAACAACATTCCCGCGGCCCGCGCCGCCGGAGCGATCGAGTCCCATGTCGCACCGGCCGGCACCGAGCTGGAGGCCCCCGAGGCCGAGCCCAGCTACCTGGACATGGCCGAGAGCTTCTTCTCGCAGATGTGGCGACCCACCGTCGCCACGCCTGCTCCCGGTGCCGTGCCCAAGCCAGAAGACCTGGTCATCTGCACCAAGCACCCGCCGATGCCACCGCAGTTCCTGGCCGAAGGCTCGGACAAGGTCACCATCAACGGCCAGCCCGCCGTGCGCAGCGGCGACCGCAGCACCTGCGATGCCAAGGTGGTGTCGTCCGGGCTGATCTCTCCAGATGTGACCATCGGCGGCGGTTCGGTGGTGGTGCGCGAGATCCGCAGCGGCAAGACACCGGGCGTGGGCCTGGCGGTGACTGCGTTGCTGATGCTCAAGGGTGGCAAGGGCAAGTTCCTGAGCAACCTGCCGTGCATGCTGGCTGGCGCGGCGGCGTCGATGGCGGTCAGCAGCGCCATGGGCGCGGCGGCCAATGCGGCCATGGGCTCGTCGAATCCGGTGCATGCCGCCACCGGGGCCAAGGTGCTGGGTGGTGACGAGGAGCGGGATTTCGTGCTGCCGGGGATCCTGCCCATCGATTGGCAACGTTTCTACTGCAGCCGCGACGAGCGCGGCGAAGGCTTGTTCGGCGTCGGCTGGAGCGTGCCCTACGAAGTGTGCGTCGAAATCCGGCCGCATCCGGAGGGCGGCGAAACCCTGGTCTACACCGACGAACAGGGCCGCCGCATCGACATGGGCTCGATCCCCCTGGGCGGTGCGGTGTTCAGCGCCGGCGAAGGCCTGGCCGTGCGTCGCCACGTCAACGGCCAGTTGCTGATCGAAAGCGACGACGGCCTGTACCGCTTGTTCGAGCCCGCGCCTGCCAACCCATCGCACTTGCGCCTGAGCCAGCTGGGCGATCGCAACGACAACCGTATTCACCTCGACTACGACGAAACCGGGCGCCTGGTGCGGCTGCGCGATGCTTTCGACCTGATACAGGTGGAACTGGCCTACGAGCGTGAACGTGTCATCCAGATCGAGCGCCTGTACCCCGACCAGCAACGCGAAGCGCTGGTCAGCTACGGCTACGATACGCTGGGCAACCTGGTCGAAGTACGCGACGCCGCCGGCCTGGTGCAACGACGCTTCGCCTATGACGCAGGGCGGCGCATGGTGGAACACCAGTTACCGACGGGCCTGCGCTGCTTCTACGACTGGGCCTTGATCGACGGCCAGGAATGGCGCGTGGTCCGTCACTGGACCGACGAGGGCGATGCCTACCAGTTCGACTACGACCTTTCGGCCGGCACCACGCGCATCACCGACAGCCTGCAGCGCGTCAGCACGCGACACTGGAACAGCCAGTACCAGATCACCCGATGCAGTGACAACCTCGGTCAGACCTGGACGTTCGAGTGGAACGACGAACGCCAGATGCTCGGCGCCACCGACCCGCAGGGCGGGCGCTACGCCTACAGCTATGACGCAGCCGGCAACCTGATCGGCGAAACCGACCCGCTGGGTCGCAGCGAATCGACCCTCTGGCTCGAACACTGGTCCCTGCCGCTGGTGTACACCGATGCGGCCGGCAACAGCTGGAAATACCGCTACGATCAACGTGGCAACTGCATCGGCGAAACCGATCCCCTGGGCCACGTCACCCGCTACCGCTACGACGCCCACGGCCAGGCCATCGAGATCATCGACGCCACCGGCAAAAGCAAGAAGCTGCGCTGGAACCCTTTCGGGCAACTGGTGGAGCACATCGACTGCTCGGGTTATCCGACACGCTTGAGCTACGACTCGCGTGGCCACCTGCAAACCATCACCAACGCCCTGGGCGAACGCACCCAATTTAGCTACGATGCCCGGGGCCGTCTGATCGGCAGCCAATTGCCGGACGGCCGCACCGAGCAGTACCAGCGCGACGTCGCCGGCCAGTTGACCGGCTACACCGACCCTGCCGGACACACCACGCTCTACCAGCACAACCGCCGTGGCCAGGTCCGCCAGCGCACCGACGCCCAGGGCCGGCAGGTGCAGTTTGCGTATGACAGCTATGGGCGACTGCAGGCACTGGTCAACGAGAACGGCGAGAGCTATCGGTTTGCCTGGGATGCGGGAGACCGGTTGGCCGAACAGCAGGACCTGGATGGCAGCGCCAAGCGCTACACCTACGACCGACTGGACAACGTCACAGCGATAACGGCCGTTCCGGCCCCTTACGGCACAGGCCTGGCGGTCGTTCCCGAAACGCCACCATCGCCCATCGTGCATCGACTGGAGCGCGACGCCGTGGGCCGGCTGATTGCCAAAGTCACCGACGATGGCCGCACCGAATACGCCTACGACCCGCTGGACCAGCTTACCGCCGTCACCTTCACCGACCATCAGGGCAACGCCCAAGGCCTGAGCTTCGCCTACGACGCCCTCGGCCAGTTGGTGGCCGAAAACAGCGCCGCCGGCAGCCTGCGATACCACTACGACGAACTCGGCAACCTGATCCAGACCCAACTGCCCGATGGCCGCTGGCTCAACCGGCTGTACTACGGCAGCGGGCATCTGCACCAGATCAACCTCGACGGCCAGGTCATCAGCGACTTCGAGCGCGACCGCCTGCACCGCGAAGTGCTACGTACCCAAGGACAGGTCAGCACCCGCAGCGAATACGACCGCTGCGGCCGCCTGCGTGCGCGCCAACGCCGCCACGGCAGCCAACCGTCGAACCTGCCGGCGACGCTGCAAAAACGCTTCGAGTACGACCCCGCCGACAACCTGATCGGCAAGCTCGATCAGCAACCGGCCGCACCACACCGCCGACTCCTGCACTATGACGCCACCGGCCGCATCCTCGCCAGCCAGGACAGCCTCCACGGCCAACGCGAGACGTTCGCCTACGACGCCGCCGCCAACCTGCTGGACGGCCCGCAGGCCGGCGCTGGACGGGTGGTGCACAACAAGCTGCTGACTTATGAGGACAAGCGTTACCGCTACGATGCCTTTGGCCGGATGATCGAAAAGCGCAGCGCAAAACGGGGCCTGCAACGCTTTGCCTATGATGCCGAGAGCCGCCTGGTCGAAGTGCGCAACGAGAACGGCAGCATCGTGCGCATGACCTACGACCCGCTGGGCCGACGCATCGCAAAAACCGAGCATGACACCAATGGCTATCCGCTGGGCGAAACCCGTTTCGCCTGGGACGGCCTGCGCCTGTTGCAAGAGCATCGCCACCAGCAGACCAGCCTGTACCTTTACGACGACAACAGCTACGAACCCCTGGCCCGGGTCGATGGCACTGGCCCGCTGCAAAAAATCCGCTATTACCACAACGACCTCAATGGCCTGCCAGAGCAGCTCACCGAAGCCGACGGACACAACATCTGGCGGGCGACCTATCGGGTGTGGGGCAACACGCTGGAAGAGCTGCGCGAGCCGTATTACATCGAAGAGCAGAACCTGCGGTTCCAGGGACAGTACCTGGACCGGGAGACGGGGCTGCATTACAACTTGCACCGATATTACGATCCCGACACCGGCCGATTCATCACACCGGATCCGATCGGGTTGGCCGGAGGGTTCAATCTTTACGCGTTCGTCCTGAATCCATTCACTTGGCAGGACCCCCTTGGCCTTGCCGGCTGTACGCTGATCAAGGCACGGTCAAAACAGTACGATTACAGGCTGCGATTGAAACGCTCCGAGTATCCCCAGACATTTGGACACATCGACGGGGCGATCAAAAAAGGTCATCCCTACATTGTGACCATTCAACGCGACACCGCTAAGCTCAATCGCAAACTCAGCCTGAAGGACGTCAAGACCAAAGCAGGCAAGGACCGGGACGAGTGGCCGATGGCAATGTTCAAGGAAGGCGGCACCGGCGCCAGCGTCAAGTACATCGATCCCAGCGACAACCGGGGGGCCGGCTCGAGTATCGGCAACATCCTGTCCGACCTACCCGACGGAACCAGAGTCAAAATCGAGGTTTACTGATGAAAAATACCGCTCAATCCGTGGATCTGTTGATCTCCCACAGCCAGATTCAATTCCGTTCACGGCCCTTCGACGAGACCTCGAGCCAGTGGGGCAAGACCAACCTGGAACAAGGCGCGATCATCCATAAAGACTATGTGGTGTTCGACCCTTTGCCCGAGGACGCTTTCGGCGCCAATGTGCATTTGAAACTGGAAGATCACTTCAACCTTGATCCCACCGCCCAGCGCTGCATCGTCGTGCCGTTTCAAGTCACCGACATCAACCATGTGGAAGTCGCCTCCGCCGCTGAAAAATTCAAGGTCGAGCTTGACCTGCACGCACGCGACTACGCGTTGTACTTCGAAGTGTGCGAAGGGGACGAGATTTTCTACAAGATCACGCTGGTGCCCTCAGACAGCAAGGCACCTGCCAAGTACCTGCTGGACGACCCTTGGGGCGGTGAGAAAGACAAGGTCCTGGTGGAAGGGGTTCGCTAGCGCTCTACGTTTCCAGGGCGGGTCGACAAAGGCGAACAGGACAAGGTGCCAATCCGTCCATCCCGGCACAGCCGGAGCGCAGCGCCCAGGAAGCTGGGCGCAGGCGCACATCCTGGCTGTCGCCACGGTCAGTCGAAACCCAGCACCTCGCTGCCCTTGGCCTCGAGCATCGCGTCGAACGTCGGCAACCTGGCGACGAAATCCGCTTCGAACGCCAGGTAGCGATCCTGGGCCGGCAGGTAACGCACCTGCGGCTTGATACGCCGGATATCCTGGCTGGACAGCTTGAGCACCTGGTTGCTGCGCTGATTCCAGAACCAGGCCAGGGTGTGGGAACCGAACGTCTGAGTGACGTAGTTCCAGACCCACCAGTCACCGTGCCCCCGGCTGACATGAACCCGCCCGTGGAACGTGCGCAGCGTGATGACGTTCCTGGGTTCTGTGACAAGCAGGCGCGTGTCCTGGCGCACCTCGCTGCCAAAGCCATCCAGCAGCGCCTTCGTTGCGGCCCCCGTGACCACGTTGAAGCGCCAGGCCAGCAGCACGGTCTCGTGGTAGCGCGGGTCTTGGAGGCTCTTTCGCTTGTCTTCGCTGAACAGCAGGATCTCATCACCCCCCAGGTAGGCGGTCGAACTTCGGAGGTGGTAACCGTCCACCGCCGGCATCGGCTGGGCGGCGATGGCTTGGTGCGGTGGGTCCTGACTCCAGGTCCAGCACAGGGGGCCGTTGTGCTGCATGAACAGCAGGCGACGGGCCCCGATAGGCAATATCGTCAGTTCATCCGGGTGTTCGAAAATGACTTCGCTGGCCTGCGCCGTGATCCGCCAGATACGCGTCATCGGCACTGGCTCGTAAATACGCTGGCGTTCGAAGACCTCGCCGTCCACCACGACACAGGGCTGCTCGAAGCCCGGCCATTGCACCTGGGCAGGGCCGAAATCCTGGATATCGTCACCCTGGCGCACTTCGTATCGGTAGCGGTCGTCCGCACTGTAATCGCCGCTTTTGACCCGACGTCTCCACAGGCTGCGCCGGGCATTGGCATCGATGAGTTGCAGGTCGGCACCGTCGAGCCCATCGGTACGGTGCTCGAGCATGTCCTGCTCCGCAGGCGGCCACTGGTTATAGTCGATCAGGAAGCACAGCCACCGTTCATCGTCCTGCTCGGTAACGGCGGCCCAACCGTTGCGGTAGTTGTATTCATCGACGTAGGTGGGGCCGGGATAGTCGTGCACTTCCTGCAGCCAGTTCAGCTTGCCGCGCTTGGACCTGGCCGGCTTGCGCGGGGCTTTTCCCTCGGCGACAACCGGTTGCCGGGGCTCGATCAGGCTCGGCGTGAAGTCCTCCTGGTCCTGCCAGTGCCTGGCAAATGCCTGGCGCTGATCGGTCGGGACAATGACCGGTCGGTAGTCATCGCCGCCGGCATCCAGGTTCCACAGGTCGTAGCCTCGTTCGGCCAAGGCATTGGCCAGCGCCTGGAAGCAGATCTCGGGCATCTCATTGCAGAGCTCATCCAGCAGCGCCTCGAAGGGCCGGCCGACAAACACGTCGATATCGGGGTAGTAATGCTGGAGCAACGCAAGGAGCTCGCCCCCCGGGATTTTCCAATCGACATGAACCAGCGGATCGAAACGAGATCGCATCACGCCTGCACTCCTTGAATGTAAGAGCCAGCCCCGTCAGATATTGGCCGGCACGAAATCCGGACCGCCCCGTTTGTCCCGCACCATCAGGGCGAATGCATCAACGGCGTCCACAGGCCGTCCGGGCTGTGCCATGCCGCGCCCGCCCAGCGCGTATCGGCCACCCGCTCGGCCTTGTGGCGTTCCAGGAGCCGCATGGCGCCGCACCGACGCTGCCCATGTTCACGTCAGCGCCCACGGCGACTCGGGAGGCTAAGGCAAAAAACCATGAAAAAGGGCACTCGATTCGCACCGATGTGCCCTTTTTGTTGCCACTTCCCCCCAACCGAGGTGGTTGCAGCAATTACGGATTGACGATGTCCTTCAACGATTTGCCCGGCTTGAAAGCGACGGTGTTGCTGGCCTTGATTTTCACCGGCTCACCCGTCTGTGGGTTCTTGCCAGTGCGGGCGCCGCGGTGGCGTTGCAGGAAGGTGCCGAAACCTACCAGGGTAACGCTGTCCTTGCGATGCAGGGCGCCGGTGATTTCTTCGAGAACGGCGTTGAGGACGCGGTTGGCCTGTTCCTTGGTGAGGTCCGCTTTTTCCGCGATGGCGGCGGCGAGTTCTGGTTTACGCATGAATGAAGCCCCTTTGACGGTTTTTTGTTGTTATGTCTGGGCTGGTCTCATGGGAACAGCCCCTAAGGCACCGCAGGCTCTACACTGCGGCAGACGGAAGTGAGAATGGCACGGGGCAGCAGGCGGCGCCAGTGGCCGGATGAGCTTTGTGGGACGAAAAGTAGGGTTTTTGCGACAGAACCCCCAGTATTTACGCCAACAGGGGCGGAAGTTCCTTGTTCAGCGCCAGCTTTTCCATCACTGCCGCACCTGTCAGGGCATAGCCCAGCAGGTTGCCCTGGGCATCGCGGCACAGGGCCTTGATGTCGGCGCCCTGCCCTTCGACGCTCCAGACGCCTTCGCGGCCTCGCGGTGGCGGTGAAACCACCAGCGGGCATACCGGTGTCTTCACGGTGATCGGCATGGGGCCATAGCTCACGGCGGTCGGATTGCCGGCCAGGGTCTGGGCCAGGGCCCGGGCGCAGCTCATCAGGGGCATGACGTAGAGCAGGTTCAAGCCATCGACCTCGGCGCAATCGCCCAGGGCGAAGATGTTGGCGTGGGAAGTCTTCAGGTGACGGTCGACCACCACGCCGCGATTGACCACCAGGCCCGCGGCAGCCGCCAGGTCGATGCGCGGGCGCAAGCCAATGGCCGAGACCACCAGGTCGCAGGCAATCACCTGGCCGTCGGACAGGTGCGCCTCCAGCCCGTCGGCCACCCGCTGCAGGCGATTGAGCACCGGCCCCAGGTGGAAACGCGCGCCGAGGCTTTCCAGCCCGGCTTGCACCGCGGCGGCGGCAGCCGGGTGCAGCAGCGTCGGCATGACTTGCTCGCACGGCGCCACCAGTTGCACTTCGTAGCCGCCAAGGATCAGGTCGTTGGCGAATTCGCAGCCGATCAGGCCGGCGCCGAGCAGCAGTACCCGACGTTTGCCGACAGCAGCCGCCCGGAAGCGCCCGTAGTCTTCCAGGTCATTGACGGGAAAGATCAGGTCCGCGGCGTCACCCTGTACTGGCACCCGCACGGTTTCGGCGCCCCAGGCGAGGACCAGGTCGCGATAGCTCACCGCTTCCTCGCCGATCCACAGGCGCTTGTGGCCCGGATCGACACCGCTGATGCGGGTATGGGTACGCACTTCGGCCTTCAGTTGCTCGGCCATGGCGCCCGGCTCGGCCATGCTCAGGCCGTCGGCGTCCTTGTTCTTGCCGAAGCCGGTGGAGAGCATCGGCTTGGAGTAGGAGCGTCCGTCGTCCGCAGTAATCAGCAGCAGCGGGGTTTCGCTATCGAGCTTGCGAAACTCCCGGGCCAGGTTGTAGCCGGCCAGTCCGGTACCGACGATGACGACAGGTGCGCTCATGTTGCTCTCCATGCTGTTCTTGATGGGGACGACGGATCAGGCGATCTCGATCATTTCGAAGTCCATTTTGCCGACACCGCAGTCCGGGCACAGCCAGTCTTGCGGAACATCCTCCCAGCGGGTGCCGGGGGCGATGCCATCATCCGGCCAACCGTCGGCTTCGTTATAGATCAGGCCGCAGACGATACATTGCCACTTCTTCATTCGGGTACTTCCTCGGGTATCAGGCGTTTGCCGGTATGGTTGGGTCGATGCGGTCGCCCTTCCGGCTCAGGGCGTTTTGTACTGATCGGTCGCCGCAGATGCAAGCACGATCGACGCGATGGCAGGCCGGGGCCGTCAAAACCGACGATCGCCATGGTAAGCTCGCGACCTCCTTTGCTGCCATTCAAGACCCCTGTGCCGCATACAAATTCGATATTTCCTACACTTCACTGGTGGCCTCGGCACCTGCTTTCGCCCCGCCCCGATGCCTGTGTGCTCGACTGGCTGTATGACGAAGGTTCCCTGACCCGGCGCCTGACGCGCCTGTCGGACGACCACTTCAGTGTGATGCCGCTGCTTGAAGGCTGGCAGCCATTGCGGGCCGACGAATGCGCCGCCCTGGACCTGGCCGAGGGCAGCGAAGGCTGGGTCCGCGAGGTGTACCTGCTGGGGCATGGCGAGCCTTGGGTGTTCGCCCGCAGTGTGGCGGCGCGCAGCGCATTGGAAGGGGACGGGTTGCAGATGGACGCACTGGGCAGCCGCTCCCTGGGGGAGCTGCTGTTCTGCGACCAGGCGTTCCAGCGCCGCGCCATCGAGGTTTGCCATTACCCTGAGCCGTGGCTGCCGGCGCAGGTGCGCGCGCCACAACTGTGGGGCCGTCGTTCGCGTTTCGATCGCGGCGCGTTGAGCGTGCTGGTGGCGGAAATCTTCCTGCCGCGCCTGTGGAGCGTCGCGCGCGCCTATTCGGAGACTTGCTGATGTACCTGCAACTGCTCAAATCCTTGAATCGCCTCAACCCACGGGCCTGGGATTTCCTGCAACTGACCCGCATGGACAAGCCCATCGGCATCTACCTGTTGCTGTGGCCGACGCTCTGGGCGTTGTGGATCGCCGGAGAGGGTTCCCCTTCCCTGGCCAACATCGTGATTTTCGTCCTCGGCGTGGTACTGACCCGCGCTGGCGGTTGCGTCATCAACGACTGGGCCGACCGCAAGGTGGACGGCCATGTGAAACGCACCGAGCAGCGCCCGCTGGTGAGCGGCAAGGTCAGTTCGAAGGAAGCGCTGGTGTTTTTCGCGGTGCTGATGGGGGTGAGTTTCCTGCTGGTGCTGTGCACCAACGCACCGACCATCCTGCTGTCCCTCGGCGGGCTGGCGCTGGCCTTCACCTACCCCTTCATGAAGCGCTACACCTATTACCCGCAAGTGGTGCTGGGCGCGGCGTTCTCCTGGGGAATGCCGATGGCGTTCACCGCCGAGACCGGCCACCTGCCGGCGGCCGCCTGGCTGCTATACATCGCCAACCTGCTGTGGACGGTGGGCTATGACACTTACTACGCAATGACCGACCGGGACGACGACCTGCGGATCGGGGTGAAGTCCACGGCGATTCTCTTCGGCGACGCCGACCGCGTGATCATCCTGACGCTGCAGGGCCTGGCGCTGGGCTGCCTGCTGCTGGCCGGCGTGAAGTTCCAGCTGGGCACCTGGTTCCATTTGGGGCTGGTGGTCGCCGCCGGGTGTTTTGCCTGGGAGTTCTGGTACACCCGCAGCAGGGACCGGATGCGCTGCTTCAAGGCATTCCTGCACAACCACTGGGCCGGGTTGGCAATTTTCGCGGGGATCGTGCTGGATTACGCGTTGCGCTGAGGCACACTTATTTCTTAGCAGTCACCGGACCTTGTGGCGAGGGGATAAATCCCCTCGCCACAGCGATCTTCGACAGACGGGAGTCAATCGGGCTTGGCGATCTTCCAGACGCCACCCTTGCCGTCACCGGTCTTGTCCCCCGCCTTTTTATCGCCGACAAAGGTATACAGTGGATCGCCGTCATAGGCCCATTGTGAAGAGCCATCGGCACGGGTGATCACAGTCCATTCGCCCGAGGGCGTCGCGGTGCTTTCAGCCTTGAGCGGCGGCCAGTTCACGGCGCATTTGTCGTTGCACATCGACTTGCCGTCGTCATCCTTGTCAAAGGTATACAACGTCATGCCCGCGTGATCGACCAGCACACCGTCCTTGACCATCGCCGGCTCGCCAGCCGCAAACGCCATTCCCGGTAATGCCAACGCAACCAACAGCCCCAGCGCGTTGATGGATCGAGTGTAATAAGCCATGGAAAACCTTCTTGTGTGGTAGCCAGGATTCGGACTGAAAAGCGTAGCCCAGGATCCCTTTTGCTGCCGGAGCACGAAATAACTGTCACACGACTGCAATAATTCCGTTATCTAATGCGGCGCAAGACAGTTAAATGACAAGAGGATTACCCCATGGTTGGCAGGAGCATTCTGATCGTCGACGACGAGGCGCCCATCCGCGAGATGATTGCCGTTGCGTTGGAGATGGCCGGCTATGACTGCATGGAAGCAGAAAACTCTCAACAGGCCCACGCAATCATCATCGACCGCAAGCCCGACCTGATCCTGCTGGACTGGATGCTGCCCGGCACCTCCGGTATCGAGCTGGCGCGGCGCCTCAAGCGCGACGAGCTGACCGGTGACATTCCGATCATCATGCTCACGGCCAAGGGCGAGGAAGACAACAAGATCCAGGGCCTGGAAGTCGGCGCCGACGACTACATCACCAAACCGTTCTCCCCACGGGAACTGGTGGCGCGCCTGAAGGCCGTACTGCGCCGCGCCGGGCCGACCGATGGCGAGGCGCCGATCGAAGTCGGCGGCCTGCTGCTGGACCCGATCAGCCACCGGGTGACCATCGACGGCAAGCCTGCCGAGATGGGGCCGACCGAATACCGCCTGCTGCAGTTCTTCATGACCCACCAGGAACGCGCCTACACCCGCGGCCAGCTGCTGGACCAGGTCTGGGGCGGCAACGTCTATGTCGAGGAGCGCACCGTGGATGTGCACATCCGTCGCCTGCGCAAGGCCCTCGGCGATGCCTATGAGAATCTGGTACAAACCGTGCGTGGCACCGGTTATCGTTTTTCGACGAAGGCCTGATCCGAGCCCTTACCGCCCGACAAGCTGACAAGGACGCGTGTTCAATTGAATCAAAACTGGCATGGCACCCTGATTCGCCACATGTTGTTGCTGGTCACCGGCTGCCTGGTGATCGGCCTGATCAGCGGGCATTACGCCTGGAGCCTGGCGGCGGGCCTGGCCCTCTACCTGGCCTGGACCCTCAAGCAACTGCTGCGCCTGCACGAATGGCTGCGCCTGCACAAACCCGACGAGGCCCCGCCCGACGGCTACGGACTGTGGGGCGAGGTGTTCGACAGCATCTACCACCTGCAACGGCGCGACCAGCGCGTGCGTGGCCGCCTGCAAGCGGTGATCGACCGGGTGCAGGAGTCTACGGCGGCCCTCAAGGACGCGGTGATCATGCTCGACAGCGACGGCAACCTGGAATGGTGGAACCGCGCCGCCGAGACCCTGCTGGGCCTCAAGACGCCCCAGGACAGCGGCCAGCCGGTGACCAACCTGGTACGCCACCCGCGATTCAAGGAATACTTCGAGCAGGAAAACTACGCCGAACCCCTGGAAATCCCGTCCCCCACCAATGACCGGCTGCGCATCCAGCTGTACATCACCCGCTATGGCAACAACGAACACCTGATGCTGGTGCGCGACGTGACACGCATTCATCAGCTGGAACAGATGCGCAAGGACTTCATCGCCAACGTATCCCACGAACTGCGCACGCCCCTGACAGTGATCTGCGGCTACCTGGAAACCCTGCTCGATAATGTCGACGAGGTGAACCCGCGCTGGCGCCGGGCCCTGCAGCAGATGCACCAGCAGAGCGGACGCATGCAGACCCTGCTCAACGACTTGCTGTTGCTGGCGAAGCTGGAGGCCACCGATTACCCGTCGGACAACCAGCCGGTCCCCATCGACGACCTGCTGCAGATCATCAGCGAAGATGCCCAGGAGCTGTCCGGCCCCAAGCAACAAACCATCACCCTGGAAGCCGACCCGCTGGTGCAGCTCAAGGGCAGCGAGGCAGAACTGCGCAGCGCGTTTTCCAACCTGGTGTTCAATGCGGTCAAGTACACGCCGGAACAAGGCCGGATCCATATCCGTTGGTGGGGCGACGTGCAAGGCGCGCACCTGAGCGTGCAGGACTCGGGCATCGGCATCGACAGCAAGCACCTGCCGCGCCTGACCGAACGCTTCTACCGTGTCGACTCCAGCCGCAACTCCAATACCGGTGGCACCGGCTTGGGGCTGGCGATCGTCAAGCATGTCCTGTTGCGGCACCGAGGCCGCATGGAAATCAGCAGCGTGCCCGGCCACGGCAGCACTTTTACTTGCCATTTCGCCCCGGCGCAGGTGGTTCGCGCGCGTCACGCCACCCCTGCCGATTGACGCACGCCGGCGCTTCCCTCTAGGCAATTGCCGAGTCAGCCGCTACATTGGCTGACTTGCGCCTGCCTTTGCAGGCATGCATTTTTGACCCTCCAAGCACTCACGGAACCTGCAAAACCCCATCATGGACCCATCCCCTGGCTTGTCCCTCGTCACACTTTTCGCCGAATTCGGCATGATTCTCTTTGCTCTGATCCTGGTTCTGCTCAACGGATTCTTCGTTGCGGCCGAATTTGCCATGGTCAAGCTGCGCTCGACCCGGGTCGAAGCCATCGCCGAGCAGAACGGCTGGCGGGGGCACATCCTGCGCACCGTCCATAGCCAGCTCGACGCCTACCTGTCCGCCTGCCAGCTGGGCATTACCCTCGCCTCCCTGGGCCTGGGCTGGGTCGGTGAGCCGGCGTTCGCGCACATCCTCGAACCGCTGCTGGGCGCGGTGGGCGTCGAATCGCCGGAAGTGATCAAGGGCGTTTCCTTCTTCACCGCGTTCTTCATCATTTCGTACCTGCACATCGTGGTCGGCGAACTGGCGCCCAAATCCTGGGCCATCCGCAAACCCGAGCTTTTGTCGCTGTGGACCGCCGTGCCGCTGTACCTGTTCTACTGGCTCATGTATCCGGCCATCTACCTGCTCAACGCCAGCGCCAACGCCATCCTGCGCATCGCCGGCCAAGGGGAACCGGGCCCCCATCACGAGCACCACTACAGCCGTGAGGAGCTCAAGCTCATCCTGCACTCCAGCCGTGGCCAGGACCCCAGCGACCAGGGCATGCGCGTGCTGGCCTCGGCCGTGGAAATGGGCGAGCTGGAGGTGGTGGACTGGGCCAATTCCCGGGAAGACCTGGTGACGCTGGAGTTCAACGCGCCGCTCAAGGAAATCCTGGCGATGTTCCGCCGTCACAAATTCAGCCGCTACCCGGTGTACGACAGCGAACGCCAGGAGTTCGTGGGCCTGCTGCACATCAAGGACCTGCTGCTGGAACTGGCGGCCCTGGACCACATCCCCGAATCGTTCAACCTGGCCGAACTGACCCGGCCCCTGGAGCGTGTGTCGCGGCACATGCCGCTGTCGCAGCTGCTGGAGCAGTTCCGCAAGGGCGGCTCGCACTTCGCCCTGGTGGAGGAAGCCGACGGCAACATCATCGGCTACCTGACCATGGAGGACGTGCTGGAAGTGCTGGTGGGCGACATCCAGGACGAACACCGCAAGGCCGAGCGCGGCATCCTGGCCTACCAGCCGGGCAAGCTGCTGGTACGGGGCGACACGCCGTTGTTCAAGGTCGAGCGTCTGCTGGGCATCGACCTGGATCACATCGAGGCCGAGACGCTTGCAGGGTTGGTCTATGAAACCCTCAAGCGGGTGCCGGAAGAGGAAGAAGTGCTGGAAGTCGAAGGCCTGCGGATCATCATCAAGAAGATGAAAGGCCCGAAGATCATCCTGGCGAAGGTGTTGATGCTCGATTGAGCATCAACACCTTTGCGGCGACGACCCTTCTGTGGCGAGGGGTTTTGTCCCCTCGCCACAGAAGCGCTTTTGCTGCTGCAGAGGCTACTGCTTGCCCACCGCAAAGTTGGGCAAGTCCCCCACGGGCTGGTTGAACTGGTAGGGAATCGACACCAACCCCAAGCCGGTGTTGCGCTGCACCACGAAATGCAGGTGCGGACCGGAGCTGTTGCCGGTGTTGCCGGACAACGCCAACGGCGTACCCACCCCCACCCGTTGCCCTTCCCGCACGCTCACCGAGCCTTTCTGCAGGTGCAGGTAGACCCCCATGGTCCCGTCGTCGTGCAGTATCCGCACGAAGTTGCCCGAAGGATCGTCCCCCCTGCCGGTCTGTTCGTTTTCAGTCTTGATGACCACGCCGCCACGCGCCGCGATGATCGGCGTGCCTTCGGGCATGGCGATGTCCATGGCGTAGCGATTCTTGGGGCCGTAATGACTGTATTGGCCATTGGCGCCCTGGCTCAGGCGAAACGGCCCGCCGCGCCACGGCAATGGGTAGCGGTAGGCTTGCGCCGTGCCGGCGGGGTCGCCCAGGGAGTATTCGAACCGCGGGGTGTACACCAGGGGCCGGCCGGGCTGCGTGGCCGTGAGCAGCGCCAGGCGCAGGTTGCTGCGCGCCGGCAACACCCGACGAATCGGCCGGCTCGGCGCGCCACTGACGTTGCTCAACCCGGCGAAGCTCAACTCGATCTCCACCGGCGCGTACAGGTCATTGCGCACGAACACCGCGTCCGCGCCTTTTTGCTTGCGGATATCAAGAAACACCTGTCGTTCCAGGCGCTCGACCATGCGATCACGGAACACGAACACCTGGGCGCCCTTGCTGGGGCGGTCGCTATAGGACACCACGCCATTGGCATCGGTGGATTTGTAGATTGTCATGGCCACGGCCGACGTGGAGGCCAGGACAAGACCACAGGCAAACAGCAAAGGCACGAGCATGGGCAAGATTCTGTCGAAAAGTGAAGGCCTGCACAGCAGCCTAGCAGCTGGGATGGACCAGCGTAGTCGACGGATGTTTCAAAATTGCAGGCCACAAGCGCTTTGCTCAGGCCCATGGCCAGATCGCGAGCAGATGGGTTCCCAAAATCAATCTACAGGCACTGGCCCCCGCTTCGGGAAGGGGACACAAGGAACAAAGGCAGATCAGGAGACCCTACAGCACCACCCTCCGGACGATCAACCATACTCCAAACCCAGGCACTCTCTTGCAACGATAAATACGAAATCGGTACCCCGAACATTATCAGGCCAGCGGTGATATCCGATTGCTTGACCGTATGCCGTATCACCAGTTCAGAGCCGAGCCGATAGCCGGTGAAGAAAAATATCACGACATCGCCCGCAACCATTCCCTGAGTCAACAGCCGAAACGGATAAGAGCCTCCCTCACTGATGGCCGAAAGATAGACCACGCTACGAGTTTCCTGTCCTTGCTGGTGGATCCCAGCGGGCACGGCCAGGTCGCCAGCGACACCGAGTTCAAGGACAGGGGATACCCTCGTTCCCGTTGTCGATTGCACCGTGTAGATAACCCTGACAGTGCCGTGTTTGATCGGTACCAGAAAATCCGCCCCCACGGGCACGACCAGATCCTCCACCGGACCCGGCCCAATAACCATGTGCTTGACGAAACAGGTATCCGCGCTCGAACCCCACCAATAGACAGAAACAAGAGCACCCGGCGTGAGCGATGAGCCGGCTCTGATGCGCAGCCTGACGCCTTGCACAACCACCGGGAGGGGAATCATGCCGTCAACCGCTTCATCCACTACAGGCTTATATATCTGTCCCTCCATTGACAGCACGACGACTGGCGATTTCGTCTCTTCGACCGGATATTCCAGATAGAAATAATAGAGTGCGGCCTGCTGCCCCTGGAACCCCAACGCCCGGTCAGCCGGCACGTCCACGACGATGTCCTGGTTCGCTTCCTGGATTGTTCCACCCATACCAAACCTGCCAGGCCCATCCACCGATTGCAGCACTACATGATATCGACCATCCACCCGCATCCCATCGACAAAAGGAATACGGATGGTCAATCCCGTCTCCAGATCGGCATACGAGACTTTCCCGTCCACGGCTTCATCGATCGAAGCCTCGAGCAACGGTGCCTGATCACGGTGTAATGCATCGGCTATTCGATTTCTTTCTTCCAGGCTGATAAATAGGCTCATCACGCTCTCCCATTGTGCAGGCAACCATCAGGACGACTGTCCGCAGCAACTTATGAGAAAAAACCTGAAGAGCAACCTGTAGGAAATAACAGTCCGGACCAATGGTCAGTCTTGCTGTCCGACATGACGAGCATGTTGCACTCAAGATTGGAGGAGCCGGTCTTGAGCATGCTCTCACAGAGGACTGTGGATACTGCAGACCAATGTGGAAGCGAGCCCGCTCGCGACAGCGGGCTGGAGGCCGTCGCCGGATCAGGCGCCGGGAACGAAGTGCTTCTGCGCCGTGCCGCGGGCGATGAGGCGGGAGATGTAGTCGAGCTTCTGCGGGTCTTTGTCGACGAAGCGGAAGGTCAGTTGCAGCCATTCGCTATCCGGTGTCTGCTCATGGGCGACGATGGCGTGCAGATAACCGTTCAGGCGCGCGGTTTCGGCGTTGTCGCCCTGCTCCATGTCCAGCACGGAGCTTTCAAGCACCTGAGGCAGGGTGTCGGTGCGCTTGACCACCAGCAGCGCTTCCTTGAGGCTCAGGGCCTTGATCACGCATTGCTGGGTGCCGCTGGACAGGCGCAACTGGCCCTGGCCGCGGTTGGCGGTCGCTGCGGAGGCGGCCGGCGCCTTGACGGGCGGGCTGTTGAGCAAGCCACGGGCCGGCGCGGCGGCGGGAGCAGCCGGTGCGGCAGCGGCAGGGGCAGCGGCGGCCGGTCTGGCGGCAGCAGGAGCTGGCGCGGCAGCCGTCACTACCGGCGCGCCCTTGCCGCCGGTCAGTGCGCTGAGGGAGTCGTTGCCGAACGCCGAGTTCATCTTGGTCGGGGCGCTGTTCATCAGGGTGTCGAGCTTGCCGACCTTGTGCAAGGCCTGCTTGACCTTGGTCAGCAACTGTTCGTTGGTGAAGGGCTTGCTGACGTAGCCGGAAACGCCGGCCTGGATCGCCTGGACCACGTTCTCCTTGTCGCCACGGCTGGTGACCATCACGAACGGCATACCCTTGAGGTTGTCCTGCTGGCGGCACCAGGTGAGCAACTCAAGACCGGACATCTCCGGCATTTCCCAGTCGCACAGCACTAGGTCGAATGCCTCACGGGCCAGCAGGGCCTGGGCTTTCCTGCCGTTCACCGCGTCCTCGATACGGATGCCCGGGAAGTAATTGCGCAGGCACTTCTTCACCAGGTCACGAATGAACGAAGCATCGTCCACGACCAACACACTGACCTTACTCATCCAGATCCACCTCTAAAAAATCCCGGCAAGCATACCGCTTTTACTGATGGCATATTGCCAAAAACCGTCAGTCACGCCGGGACTTTTCGTTCGCGGGGTGCTGCTTTCGATTAAAAAGGCCACAAAAAAAAGCCCGACCAGAAGGCCGGGCGCTTTTCTTGGGCAATCTTACTTATCGTCAGTTTCACCCGGAACATTAGCGGTTTCGGACGGGGTGCCCTCAACTTCTTCCTTCATTCGCTTGAGCCCCATGTGCCGTACATCGGTGCCACGCACGAGATAGATCACAAGTTCCGAGATGTTGCGCGCATGATCGCCGATACGCTCCAGGGAACGCAGGACCCAGATGATGCTCAGCACCCGGGAGATGGAACGCGGGTCTTCCATCATGTAGGTCGCCAGCTCGCGCAGGGCGGTCTTGTATTCGCGGTCGATGATCTTGTCGTACTGGGCCACCGACAGCGCCAGGTCGGCGTCGAAACGGGCAAAGGCGTCCAGGGCATCGCGCACCATGTTGCGCACCTGGTCACCGATGTGGCGAACCTCGACGTAACCGCGCGGCGCCTCGCCCTCTTCGCACAACTGGATGGCGCGGCGAGCGATCTTGGTGGCTTCGTCGCCGATCCGCTCAAGATCGATCACTGACTTGGAGATGCTGATGATCAAGCGCAGGTCGGAAGCAGCGGGTTGGCGACGGGCCAGAATGCGCAGGCACTCCTCGTCGATGTTGCGCTCCATCTGGTTGATCTGGTCGTCGATCTCGCGCACTTGCTGGGCCAGGCCCGAATCGGCCTCGATCAGCGCGGTCACCGCGTCGTTGACCTGCTTTTCCACCAGCCCGCCCATGGCCAGCAGGTGACTGCGCACTTCCTCCAGCTCGGCGTTGAACTGTGCGGAAATGTGGTGAGTAAGGCCTTCCTTCGAAATCATCTTGTTCGCTCCGCGAAAGTTGCAAGCTTCAAGCTGCAAGCTTCAAGCAGTTAAATGTTGATCCGGATCGCATCTGCCGCCTGTGCTCTGCGGCTTGCAACGGCCTCGACTAGCCATAACGACCGGTGATGTAGTCTTCGGTCTGCTTCTTGGCCGGATTGGTGAACAGCGTATCGGTATCGCCGAATTCCACCAGTTTGCCCATGTACATGAACGCGGTGTAGTCGGAGACCCGAGCCGCCTGTTGCATGTTGTGGGTCACGATGACGATGGTGAACTTGGACTTGAGTTCGTAGATCAGCTCCTCGACCTTCAGGGTCGAGATCGGGTCCAGGGCCGAGCAAGGCTCGTCGAGCAGCAATACTTCCGGCTCCACGGCGATGGTGCGGGCAATCACCAGACGCTGCTGCTGACCACCGGACAGGCCCAGGGCCGAGTCGTGCAGGCGATCCTTGACTTCATCCCACAGGGCCGCGCCCTTGAGCGCCCACTCCACGGCTTCGTCGAGTACGCGCTTCTTGTTGATGCCCTGGATGCGCAGGCCATAGACCACGTTCTCGTAGATGGTCTTGGGGAACGGGTTGGGCTTCTGGAACACCATGCCCACGCGACGGCGCAGCTCGGCCACGTCTTCGCCCTTGCGGTAGATGTTGTTGCCGTAGAGGTTGATCTCACCCTCGACGCGGCAACCGTCCACCAGGTCGTTCATGCGGTTGAAGGTGCGCAGCAGGGTGGACTTGCCGCAACCCGACGGACCGATGAACGCGGTCACGCGCTGTTTCGGGATGTTCAGGCTGACGTCGTACAGCGCCTGCTTCTGGCCGTAGAACAGGTTCAGGCCGGGCACTTCGATGGCGACGGTTTCTTCGGCCAGGTTCAGGCTCTGCTTGTCGCGGCCCAGGGCCGACATGTTGATGCCGTGTGTATGTGCTTCGTGTTGCATGGGAGGCTCCCTGTGCTAACAAATTCGGTTCGGTTGTGTGGGAGCGAGCCTGCTCGCGTTTCTGGCACCTCGGCCCGGCGCTGGACCGAGGCGATGCCATCGCGAGCAGGCTCGCTCCCACAGAAAATCAGTGCGTAATCAACTATCCAGTGCCTTGTACTTCTCGCGCAGGTGGTTACGGATCCACACCGCCGACAGGTTCAATATCGCGATCACCAGTACCAGCAGCAGCGCCGTGGCGTAGACCAACGGCCGCGCCGCTTCTACGTTCGGACTCTGGAAGCCCACGTCATAGATATGGAAGCCCAGGTGCATGATCTTCTGGTCCAGGTGCAGGTACGGGTAGTTACCGTCCAGCGGCAGCGAAGGTGCCAGTTTCACCACGCCCACCAGCATCAGCGGCGCCACTTCGCCCGCGGCGCGGGCCACGGCGAGGATCATGCCGGTCATCATCGCCGGGCTCGCCATGGGCAGCACGATCTTCCACAGCGTCTCGGCCTTGGTCGCGCCGAGGGCCAGGGAGCCTTCGCGCACGGTCCGCGGGATACGCGCCAGGCCTTCCTCGGTCGCCACGATCACCACCGGCACCGCCAGCAGCGCCAGGGTCAGGGACGCCCAGAGCAGGCCAGGAGTCCCGAAGGTCGGCGCCGGCAGGGCTTCGGGGAAGAACAGCCGGTCGACCGAACCACCCAGCACGTAGACGAAGAAGCCCAGGCCGAACACGCCGTACACGATGGCCGGGACGCCCGCCAGGTTGTTCACGGCGATACGGATCAGCCGGGTCATGGTGCCTTGGCGCGCATATTCGCGCAGGTATACAGCCGCCAGTACGCCGAACGGCGTCACGATCATCGCCATGATCAGGGTCATCATCACGGTGCCGAAGATCGCCGGGAAAATCCCGCCTTCGGTGTTGGCTTCACGAGGGTCGTCGCTGAGGAACTCCCAGACCTTGCTGAAATAGAACCCCAGCTTGGTGAAGGTACCCATGCCGTTCGGCTGATAGGCGTGCACCACCTTGCCGATGCTGATTTCCACTTCCTTGCCGTTGGCATCCCGGGCGGTCAGGCTGTCGCGGTTGAACTGGGCGTGCAGGTCGGTCAGGCGTACCTCGATGTCCTTGTAGCGAGCGTTGAGCTCGGCACGCTCGCTGTCCAGGTCGGCCTGGGCCGAGGCGTCAAGCTTGCCGTCCAGCTCCAGCTTGCGACCGTGCAGGCGGATACGCTCCAGTCCGGCGTTGATCGCACCGATCTCGACCTTCTCCAGGGTCTTGAGCTCCGCGGCCAGTTGGTTGACGCGCTCCACCCGGGCCTGCAACTGCGGCCAGGCGGCCTCGCCTTCGGCAACGACCTTGCCCTCCTCCTTGACGTTGACCAGGTAGCCGTAGAAGTTGCCCCACTCGCGGCGCTCGATGGCCATCAGCTCCGGTGGCGTGGTCTGGTTGGTCAGCCAGTCGCCGACGATCCAGGTGAAGTCGGTGCCATTGAGGTCCCGGTTACCCACCTTCACCAGCTCGCGGGTCATGAACTCGGGGCCTTCGTCGGGCACCGGCAGGCCAGCGCTTTTCAGCCGCTCGCGAGGCACTTCTTCTTTCTGCACCACTTCGCCGACCACCAGGTGACTGGGCATGCCCGGCACGTTGTAGCTGGCGTGGATCAGGTCCGCCGGCCAGAAGTGGCCCAGGCCGCGCACGGCAATCACTGCCAGCAGGCCAATGGTCATGATCACCGCGATGGACACCGCGCCACCGCTGATCCAGACGCCGGGGGCGCCGCTCTTGAACCATCCTTTCAGGGAGTGCTGTTTCACAGACTTCTACCTTTCTTAAAGCGACGAATATTTCTTGCGCAGACGCTGACGGATCAGCTCGGCGAGGGTGTTCATGACAAAGGTGAACAGCAGCAACACCAGTGCCGACAGGAACAGTACGCGGTAATGGCTGCCACCGACTTCAGACTCGGGCATCTCCACCGCCACGTTGGCCGCCAGGGTGCGCAGGCCTTCGAACAGGTTCATTTCCATGACCGGCGTATTACCGGTGGCCATCAGCACGATCATGGTCTCGCCCACCGCCCGGCCCATGCCGATCATCAGTGCCGAGAAAATGCCCGGACTGGCAGTGAGGATCACCACGCGGGTCATGGTCTGCCACGGCGTGGCACCCAGGGCCAGGGAGCCCAGGGTCAGGCCGCGAGGTACGCTGAATACGGCGTCTTCGGCGATGGAGTAGATGTTCGGGATCACCGCGAAACCCATCGCCAGGCCCACCACCAGGGCGTTGCGCTGGTCATAGGTGATGCCCAGGTCATGGGAAATCCACATGCGCATGTCGCCGCCGAAGAACCAGGCTTCCATGTACGGGCTCATGTACAGCGACAGCCAGCCCACGAACATGATCACCGGAATCAGCAGCGCGCTCTCCCAGCCGTCCGGCACTTTCAGGCGAATCGACTCGGGCAGGCGGCTGAAGGCGAAGCCGGACACCAGGATGCCGATGGGCAACAGCATCAGCAGGCTGAAGATACCTGGCAGATGCCCTTCCACGTACGGCGCCAGGAACAGGCCGGCGAAGAAACCGAGGATCACCGTCGGCATCGCTTCCATCAGCTCGATCACCGGCTTGACCTTGCGGCGCATGCCGGGGGCCATGAAGTAGGCGGTGTAGATCGCGGCGGCGACGGCCAGCGGCGCGGCCAGCAGCATGGCGTAGAACGCGGCCTTGAGCGTACCGAAGGTCAGCGGGGAAAGGCTCAGCTTGGGTTCGAAGTCGGTGTTGGCGGCGGTCGATTGCCAGACGTATTTAGGCTCGTCGTAGTTCTCGTACCAGACCTTGCTCCACAGGGCGCTCCAGGACACTTCCGGGTGCGGGTTGTCCAGGGTCAGCGGCTGCAGCTTGCCGCCCTGCTCCACGATCAGGCGGTTGGCCCGCGGCGACATGCCGAACAGACCTTGGCCATCGACCACCTGGTCCACCAGCAGGGTGCGGTGGGCGGTACTGTGGAACACGCCGAGCTTGCCGGCGGCATCGAGGGCGACGAAGCCTTTGCGGCGCTCTTCGGCGCTGATCTCGACGATCGGCGTGGTGCCCATCTGGAAGGTGCGGATCTGCTTCAGGCGTTGCTCGCCGTCCGCATCGCGGGCCATGAACCATTGGGCCAGGCCACCCTTGGAATCACCGAAGATCAGCGAGATCCCCCCCACCAGCTGGGCGGCGGCGGTGATCTGGGCTTCGGCGTTTTCCAGCAGCTTGTAGCGGCCGTTGAGGCTCTTGTCCCGCAGGTTGAACACGTCGGCCTGGGCCCGGCCGTTGACCACATACAGCCATTGCTGGCGAGGGTCGACGAAGATGTTCTTCACCGGCTCGGTCATCTGCGGCAGCTCGATGCGCGTCTGCTCGCTGGTGATCTCGCCGGTCATCATGTTTTCTTCGCTGGTGAGCGACAGCACCTGCAACTGGGCACCGCTGGAACCGGCAAGCAACAGGGTCGAATCGGTGGCGTTGAGGCTGACGTGCTCCAGGGGCGCGCCCTGCTCGCTCAAGACGATCGGCGTCTCACCATAAGGATATTCGACGGCAGGCGAGATGGTTTTCTTGCCGTCCGGGTAGGTGACCTTATAGGTATGACGGAACACCAGGGCCTGGCCATTGGACAGGCCGATCACCACCAGCGGGCTGCCGGGCTGGTCTTCGCCAATGGACGTCACGCTGGCGCCGGCCGGGACCGGCAGGTCGACACGGCGCAGTTCGGCGCCGCTGGTCAGGTCGAAGAACAGCGCCTGGCCCTTGTCGGAAACCCGCATGGCCACCTGGTTCTGCTCTTCGATGGAGATCATCAGCGGTTTGCCGGCGTCCTGCATCCAGGCCGGCGTGATGGAGTCCTTGGCCGTCAGGTCCGCACCCTGGAACAGCGGGAGCACGACATAGGCCAGGAAGAAGAAAATCAGGGTAATGGCCGCCAGGACGGCAAGGCCACCCACCAGCACGTACCAGCGGGTCAGGCGATCCTTGAGCGCGCGGACGCGACGCTTGCGTTGAAGCTCAGGCGTATTGAAATCAATGCGCTTGGGAGGGGAAGTCGTAGTCATTGTGGAATTGGCCAGATCATTCATGCGCACACCCTAGCGATCCTGTATGACAGAAAGATGACAATGCAGTGACGCAACAAATCCGCCGCCGAACAAACCGGCAGCGGACAGGAATTTGTGTGTGGGAGCGAGCCCGTTCGCGACAGCATCGGGCCGGTCGACATCGACGTCGAATGCACCGGCCTCTTCGCGAGCAGGCCCGCTTCCACAAAAGCCCGGGCGCCGGCCCGGGCTCAGGGCTTACTTCTTGGCGACGTTGCCGCCTTCCGACAGACCCAGGTCAGCCAGGGCCTTGGCGGCTACCTTGGCTGGCAGTGGGATGTAGCCATCCTTGACCACGACTTCCTGGCCTTGCTTGGACAGGATCAGCTTCACGAACTCGGCTTCCAGGGGAGCCAGAGGCTTGTTCGGAGCCTTGTTGACATACACGTAGAGGAAACGCGACAGCGGGTACTTGCCGTTCAGGGCGTTCTCTTCGGTGTCCTCGACGAACTCAGTGCTGCCTTTCTTGGCCAGGGCCACGGTCTTCACGCTGGCGGTCTTGTAGCCGATGCCCGAGTAGCCCACGCCGTTGAGCGAAGAGCTGATGGACTGCACGACCGAAGCCGAACCTGGTTGCTCGTTGACGTTTGGCTTGTAGTCGCCTTTGCACAGGGCTTCTTCCTTGAAGTAGCCGTAGGTGCCGGATACCGAGTTACGACCGAACAGTTGGACCGGCTTGTTGGCCAGGTCACCGGTCACGCCCAGGTCACCCCAGGTCTTGACGTCGGTCTTGCCGCCGCACAGACGAGTGGAGGAGAAGATCGCGTCGACCTGCTCCATGGTCAGGTGCTGGATCGGGTTGTCCTTGTGCACGAATACGGCCAGGGCGTCCACGGCAACCGGGATAGCGGTTGGCTTGTAGCCGTACTTCTGTTCGAAGGCCTGCAGTTCGTTGTCCTTCATCTTGCGGCTCATCGGGCCCAGGTTGGAGGTGCCTTCGGTGAGTGCGGGCGGCGCGGTGGAGGAACCGGCGGCCTGGATCTGGATGTTTACGTTCGGGTATTCTTTCTTGTAGTTCTCGGCCCACAAGGTCATCAGGTTGGCCAGGGTATCGGAGCCGACGCTGGACAGGTTGCCCGACACACCAGTGGTCTTGGTGTAGCTCGGGATCGCAGGGTCAACAGCGGCAACCGCGTTGGCAGTCGCAACGCCAGCAGCGACAAAAGTCATTGCCGCCATCAAACGCTTCAGTTTCATGCCTTACTCCTAGCAGATAGGGTGTGTTAAGTCGGCCAAGTATCTGTAAGCCGTGTGAACACTCTATGGCTGAAATATGACAATTGGATGAAAGGCCAGCATCGAGTTTTACAAGATGTCGTGGCAAGGGGATTTATCTCCTCGCCACAGAACCGGTCTAGCGCCCTTTTTTCCAGAGATAGGCCCCTACCACCATCCCGACGCCACACAGCACCGCCACGTAATAGGCCGGTCCCATCGGGCTTTCCTTGAGCAGCAGGCTGACGATCATTGGCGTCAGGCCGCCGAAAATCGCGTAGGCAACGTTGTAGGAGAACGACAGGCCGCTGAAGCGCACCACCGGCGGAAAGGCCTTGACCATGACATAGGGAACCGCGCCGATGGTGCCCACCAGAAGACCGGTGAGGGCATACATCGGGAACAGCCACTGCGGATGCTCGGCCAGGTTGTGGTAGAAGGTCCAGCTACTGGCCAGCAATGCGGCGCAGCCGAACACGAAGACACGTCCCGCGCCGAAGCGGTCGGCCAGCACACCGGCCAGGATGCAGCCGATGCTCAGCATCACGATCGCCAGGCTGTTGGACTGCAGGGCGGTGGTCGGCTGGAAGTGATAGACCGTCTGCAGGACCGTCGGGGTCATCAGGATCAGCACCACGATGGCGGCGGACAACAACCAGGTCAGCAGCATGGAAACGATGATGGCGCCTCGATGGTCACGCAGCACTGCGCGCAACGGCACTTCTTCGGCCAATGCCTTGCGCAGCTGCAGCTCCGCGAATACCGGAGTCTCGTGCAGCCACTGGCGCAGGTACACCGAGAAAAGACCGAACACGCCGCCCAGCAGGAACGGAATCCGCCAGGCGAACTCCGCCACTTCCACGGGCGTATAAAGGCTGTTGATGGCGGTGGCCACCAGCGACCCCAGCAGGATCCCCGCCGTCAGGCCGGAAGTGAGGGTGCCGCAGGCATAACCGATGTGGCGCGCCGGAACGTGTTCGGAAACGAATACCCAAGCCCCCGGCACTTCGCCACCGATGGCCGCCCCTTGGATCACCCGCATAAGCAACAGCAGGATCGGCGCCCACATGCCGATCTGCGCATAAGTGGGTAACAGACCCATGATCAGGGTAGGCACCGCCATCATGAAGATGCTCAAGGTGAACATCTTCTTGCGTCCCAGCAGGTCGCCGAAGTGAGCCATGATGATCCCGCCCAGCGGACGGGCCAGGTAACCGGCGGCAAAAATGCCGAACGTCTGCATCAGGCGCAGCCACTCGGGCATTTCGGCGGGAAAGAACAATTTCCCGACCACGGTGGCGAAGAACACGAAAATGATGAAATCGTAGAACTCCAGCGCGCCGCCCAGGGCCGATAGCGACAGGGTCTTGTAATCATTGCGGGTCAGCGGACGGGCGGGTTGCGCGGGTGTTGCCGTGCTCGAAGGCGCAGTGGTCATGGGAGGGGCTTCTCTTATAGTCGTTTCCGCAACCCACCGATACGGGTTGGGGCAAGGTTTGGCACGATAGCAAATTGTTCGAAAAAGCACATGGAGACGTGCCCTTGGGCATCGAAAATCGGAGCCGGGTGTCCAGTTGCGCAAACGGGCGCCTTGAGAAGCGGCAATGCAGCATGACGGCGAGGGACGCCATCAAAGGAGAACCTTATTGGGGAATGAGGGCACTAGTGGTCGTCTCGACGTCTATCGCCCGATATACTCGCAAGCTTGCGACACTCTGTAAGGGGTTGCTGTGCGAAAACGTCGTTGGTGGGCGCAATGAAAAACCAGCCGGTTTCGCAGAGTATCCCTTTGGCACGCCTTTACGAAAAACGTGACGAACGCAGCATGTTCGGGCTGAATCGTTTTTTACAAAGACGGCTATTCACCTGAAGTACAAGACAGAGTTACGGGTCAGAGGCCCCTTCGGCATGATAGAGCTCGAGCAAGAAGATCCAATCCCGCAAGGCGACCTGGCCCTGCAGATCACCGCACTTCCCCGTGACACCAACGGCTTTGGCGATATTTTCGGCGGCTGGCTGGTGTCCCAGATGGACCTGGCCGGCACGGCAATGGCCAGCCGGGTAGCCGGCGGGCGCGTGGCGACCGTGGCGATCGATCGCATGGCGTTCCTGGTGCCGGTAGCGGTGGGTGCACAACTGTCGTTCTACACCCAGACCCTGGAAATCGGTCGCAGCTCGATCCAGATGATGGTCGAGGTCTGGAGCGACGATCCGCTGTCCAGTGAATGGCGCAAGGTCACCGAGGCCGTGTTCGTGTTCGTCGCCATCGATGGCAGCGGTCGCACCCGTTCGGTTCCGCCCCGCGCCCGTTAAACACGGCGACCGTTTTGCGGTCCATTGCAGTTCCTGTTCCCGAGCGAGATTTGCAGCATGCCTACGCCCAATGTCGAAGCCGTCAAACTGGATGAACTCAATGGATGGCACATTCGCCACGGCCAGGCCGAGTTGCTGGTGGCCCAGCAAGGCGCGCATATCCTCAGCTATCAAGTGGACGGCCAGCCGCCGCTGATCTGGCTCAACGACCAGGCCACCTTCAAGACCGGCAAGAGCATCCGCGCCGGTGTCCCGGTGTGCTGGCCATGGTTCGGCAACCTCACCCGCAACCCCGACAGCGTACAAGCCATGCGCGTGAGCAACGAGCCAGCCACCGCCCACGGCCTAGTGCGGGCTATGGACTGGACATTGAAGGGCATCGAAGCCGAAGGCGACAGCCTGAAGGTGGAGTTCGTGCTGCCTTATCCTGAGAACGGCCTGTCGGGCTGGCCCCATCAGGTGGACCTGACGCTGGCCATCGTGATGGACACGCAGTTGCACATCAGCCTCACCAGCCATAACCGTGGCAGCGAGACCGTCAGCCTCAGCCAGGCGCTACACAGCTATTTCGCCGTCAGCGATGTCCGCAACGTGCATGTCCAAGGGGTCGATGGCCTGAGTTACATCGAGACCCTGGACGACTGGAACACAGCGACCCAGGCCGGTGACCTGCATTTTTCCGGCGAGACGGATCGCATCTATCTCGATACCCCGCCGACGCTGAGCATCGTGGACCCGCACTGGACACGACGGATCGAACTGACCAGCAGCGGTTCGCGTTCGGCGGTGATCTGGAACCCCTGGACCGAACGCGCCAAGGCCTTCAGCGACATGGCCGACGATGGCTGGCAGCGCATGCTGTGCATCGAAACGGCGAATGTGATGGACGATGTGGTGACCTTGCTGCCAGAGGCCAGCCATACCCTTGGCGTGAGCATCAGCAGCAAGCCGCTCTAAGCCACGCCACAAAAACCACAGCGGGAGCGAGCCTGCTCGCTCCCGCATGGTTTTGGGTCAGCCGAGCAGTCGGTTACAGATCCGCGTCCTGCACTACCCTCACCTTCTGCGCGTCCAGCGCATACGCCGCGCTCGCCAGGTCGTTGTCGACCTTTTCGATCTTCAGCGTGCCGGTCACCCATAACGGGGTGTAGATGTCATCCAGCTTCAGGCCCTTGGGGTAACGCACCAGTACCAACTGGTTGGGCGGCGGTGGCGGAACGTGGATGCAGGCGCCAGGGTATGGCACCAGGAAAAACAGCGTGCTGTGACCCTTGGCATCGGTTTCCAAGGGTACCGGATAACCGCCGATGCGGATGTGCTTGTCGTTCATCGACGCCACGGTCTTGGTCGAATACATCACCGCCGGCAAGCCCTTGCTCTGTTTCAGGCCGCCTTTCTGAGTGAAGGTGCCATCGGCTTCCGGGGAGTTGTGGTCGATCTCGGGCATGGCCTCGAGGGCTTTCTGGTCCGACTTGGGCATCAGCTCGAGCCAGTCGGTTTCCGGCAGTTCGGCTGCATGGGCCAAGGCACTGCCCAGCAAAAGAAGGGTCAACACTAGACGGCGCATGAAAGGGCTCGGCAAAGAGTGAAAGGTAGGACGCCGGGCATTCTAGCCCTCTCTACGCGCCGTAGAGAGGGCCTTGACGCATTTGATTCAGTTTCTTTTGATCAGGCCGTAGATCACCAGCAATACGACCGCGCCCACCAGGGCACCGATGAAGCCGGCACCTTCGCCCGCCTGGTAGATGCCCAGGGCCTGGCCGCCATAGGTGGCTGCCAACGAACCGCCAATACCGAGCAGAATGGTCATGATCCAGCCCATGCTGTCATCACCCGGTTTCAGGAAGCGCGCCAGCAGGCCAACGATCAAGCCGATAAAGATGGTTCCGATGATTCCCATGGCATTTCCTCTTGAGTAGGACTCATGCCAAAGCCTAGTCAGGCTTTGGCACCTTGCCATGAGAGAATCCTGCCGACGAATGGTTCCAAAATGTTGCGGATCAATGCTCGGCGATCAGCGTCTCGACCTTGATGATCTGCTGGGCCAGCGTGGCCCGATCGGCACACCGCAGGTTGGCGTGGCCGACCTTGCGTCCGGCCTTGAACGCCTTGCCGTAGTGATGCAGATGGCAGTCGGCGATTGCCAGGACTTTCTCGGTGTCCGGCACCTTGCCGATGAAGTTGAGCATCGCGCTTTCGCCGACCTTGGCGGTCGAACCCAGGGGCAGCCCGGCCACCGCCCTGAGGTGGTTTTCGAACTGGCTGCACTCGGCGCCCTCGGTGGTCCAGTGCCCGGAGTTGTGCACCCGAGGGGCGATCTCGTTGGCCTTGAGGCCGCCGTCCACTTCAAAGAACTCGAACGCCATCACGCCGACGTAATCGAGCTGCTTGAGCACCCGGCTGGAGTAGTCCTCGGCCAGTGCCTGCAGCGGGTGGTCGGTGCTGGCGACGGACAGCTTGAGGATGCCGTCCTTGTGGGTGTTGTGCACCAGCGGATAGAAACGGATCTCACCGTCGCGGGCACGCACGGCGATCAGCGAGACTTCCCCGGTAAATGGTACGAAGCCTTCCAGCAGGCAGCCCACGCTGCCCAGCTCGGCGAATGTACCGGCCACGTCTTCGGGCGTGCGCAGGACTTTCTGGCCCTTGCCGTCGTAGCCCAGGGTGCGGGTCTTGAGCACGGCCGGCAGGCCGATGGACGCGACGGCGGCGTCCAGGTCGGCCTGGGACTGAATGTCGGCGAAGGCCGGGGTGGGAATGCCCAGGTCCTTGAACATGTTCTTTTCGAACCAGCGGTCTCGCGCGATGCGCAAGGCCTCGGCGCTCGGGTAGACCGGAACGAACTGGGACAGGAAGGCAACGGTCTCGGCCGGGACGCTTTCGAATTCGAAGGTCACCAGATCGACTTCATCGGCCAGTTGGCGAAGGTGGTCCTGGTCGCCGTAGTCAGCCCGCAGATGCTCGCCCAGGGCACTGGCACAAGCGTCCGGGGCCGGGTCCAGGAAAGCGAAGTTCATCCCCAGCGGCGTACCCGCCAGGGCCAACATGCGGCCCAACTGGCCGCCACCGATTACACCGATCTTCATTCGTCAACCACCTCAGGCAATGCGTGGGTCCGGATTGTCCAGGACGCTGTCTGTCTGTTCAGCGCGGAATTTCTTCAATACGGTATGAAATTGTGGGTGCTTGGCGCCCAGGATGCTCGCCGAGAGCAGGGCCGCGTTGATCGCGCCAGCCTTGCCGATGGCCAGGGTCGCGACCGGAATGCCGGCCGGCATCTGCACGATGGACAGCAGCGAATCGACTCCCGAGAGCATCGACGACTGTACCGGCACGCCCAGCACCGGCAGGTGCGTCTTGGCCGCACACATGCCCGGCAGGTGGGCCGCGCCACCGGCACCGGCGATGATCACCTCGATGCCACGAGCCTCGGCCTCTTCGGCGTACTGGAACAGCAGATCCGGGGTGCGGTGGGCGGAAACCACTTTCACCTCATAGGGGATGCCGAGCTTTTCCAGCATATCGGCGGTGTGGCTAAGGGTGGACCAATCGGACTTGGAGCCCATGATCACGCCAACCAGTGCACTCATCGTCGTGCCTCTTCTCTCTGGGCGCCCGCGGGCGCGTCAAAAAACAACAAGCCACGCGGGAAACCAGCGTGGCTTGTTGTACGAATTATGGCCGGGCGAACCGACCGAAGGCCGGGCAGTATACCGAAAACGGTGCGTTAAACGCATCTTCGCCGACCATCTGTCATTTGGGCTGAAGCGGCGGCTTTATTGACTCGCAGGTCAGCGAGGGAACAGCCCGCATCCCTGTGGGAGCGAGCTTGATCGCGATAGCGGTGTGTCAGTCGCCATCAATGCTGCAGAGCCAACGCCATTGCGAGCAAGCTCGCTCCCACAAGGGGTTGCGTGTTGTTTTCAGGATCCGATGGCACCCTGGGCCACGCCCCCCTCGAGCTTGCGCCAGAGCAGTCGTACATTGGCCTTGCGCACCAGGGCGCAGCGATACAGGCGGATCTCCAGCGGTACATGCCATTGGGTACCGCCGCAGATCACCAGTTCACCTCGGGCCAGCTCGGCGCGCACGCTCAGTTGCGGCACCCAGGCGATGCCCAGGCCTTCCAGGGCCATGCTCTTGAGGCTGTCGGCCATGGCCGTTTCGTAGACCGTGGTGAAACGCAGCGCCCGCTGGCGCAGCAACTGGTTCACCGAGCGTCCGAGGAACGCCCCGGCGCTGTAGGCCAGCAACGGCACGCTGGCCTCGCCTTCGAGATCGAACAGCGGCCTGCCATCGGCATCGGCGGCGCATACCGGCAGCATTTCGGTCTGGCCCAGGTGCAGTGACGGGAAGATCTCCGGATCCATCTGCATGGCCGAATCCGGGTCATAGAAGGCCAGCATCAAATCGCAGCCGCCTTCGCGCAGGGCATGGACGGCATCGCCCACGTTGGTGGCCACCAGCCGGGTGGCGATGTTCATGCCTTCATTGCGCAGTTGGGCGATCCAGCGTGGGAAAAAGCCCAGGGCCAGGGAATGCGCGGCCGCCACCTGTATCACCTCGCCCTGTCCACCCTCCAGGTGATGCAGGTGACGCAGCACCTCGCCCAGTTGCTCCACCACGGTGCGTGCCGTCACCAGGAACAACTGCCCCGCCGCCGTCAGTTCCACCGGCGTGCGGGAGCGGTTGACCAGCGTCAGCCCCAGCGCCGCCTCAAGGCTGCGGATGCGTCGGCTGAAAGCCGGTTGCGTCACGAAGCGGCGCTCGGCCGCCTGGGAGAAACTGCGAGTGGCGGCCAGGGCACTGAAGTCCTCGAGCCATTTGCTTTCAAGATTCATCACGTTCTCCCTGCACATGCCCAACGCATGCACGACACACGCACCAAAACAGGTCACACGTTCGCCGTTCGCCCGGCGTCACATGTGCATTATGCCGAATATGCATAGGGCAGTGTTTAACAGCATTGGCCCTTATTTTCCTGAAGGCCTAGGATCCACAGCGTTCCGGCACAGTCCGGGTCCTTATCGAGATGATTTTCCATCATGTCTTCCGCTGCATCATTCCGCACAGAAAAAGATCTGCTTGGCGTACTCGAAGTACCAGCGCAAGCGTATTACGGCATCCAGACCCTGCGAGCGGTGAACAACTTCCGCCTCTCGGGCGTTCCGATCTCGCATTACCCCAAGCTGGTGGTCGGTCTGGCAATGGTCAAGCAGGCCGCCGCCGATGCCAACCGCGAGCTGGGCCAGCTCAGCGAAGCCAAGCATGCAGCCATCAGCGAAGCCTGTGCCCGTCTGATCCGCGGCGATTTCCACGAAGAATTCGTGGTGGACATGATCCAGGGCGGCGCCGGCACGTCGACCAACATGAATGCCAACGAAGTCATCGCCAACATCGCGCTGGAGGCCATGGGTCACCAGAAAGGCGAGTACCAATACCTGCACCCCAACAACGACGTGAACATGGCGCAGTCCACCAACGACGCCTACCCGACCGCGATCCGCCTGGGTCTGCTGCTGGGCCACGATGCGTTGCTGGCCAGCCTCGAAAGCCTGATCCAGGCATTCGCCGCCAAGGGCGAAGAGTTCAGCCACGTCCTGAAAATGGGCCGCACCCAGCTGCAAGACGCCGTGCCGATGACCCTCGGCCAGGAATTCCGCGCCTTCGCCACGACCCTGGGCGAAGACTTGGCGCGCCTGAAAACCCTGGCGCCCGAACTGCTCACCGAAGTGAACCTGGGTGGCACCGCCATCGGCACCGGCATCAACGCCGACCCGCGCTACCAGGCCCTGGCCGTGCAGCGCCTGGCCACTATCAGCGGCCAGCCGCTGGTGCCCGCCGCCGACCTGATCGAAGCCACGTCCGACATGGGGGCCTTCGTGCTGTTCTCCGGCATGCTCAAGCGCACCGCGGTCAAGCTGTCGAAAATCTGCAACGACCTGCGCCTGCTGTCCAGCGGCCCGCGCACCGGCATCAACGAAATCAACCTGCCGGCCCGTCAGCCAGGCAGTTCGATCATGCCCGGCAAGGTCAACCCGGTGATCCCGGAAGCGGTCAACCAGGTGGCATTCCAGATCATCGGCAACGACCTGGCCCTGACCATGGCGGCCGAAGGCGGCCAGCTGCAACTGAACGTGATGGAGCCGCTGATCGCCTTCAAGATCTTCGACTCGATCCGCCTGCTGCAACGGGCCATGGACATGCTGCGCGAACACTGCATCGTCGGCATCACCGCCAACGAAGCGCGCTGCCGTGAACTGGTCGAGCACTCGATCGGCCTGGTCACCGCGCTGAACCCGTACATCGGCTATGAAAACGCCACTCGCATTGCCCGCGTCGCGCTGGAAAGCGGACGCGGCGTGCTGGAACTGGTGCGCGAAGAAGGTCTGCTCGACGACGCCATGCTCGACGACATCCTGCGCCCGGAAAACATGATCGCTCCGCGTCTGGTCCCGCTCAAGGCGTGACAGATGCGAGCATTGCTCACCAGGTCGAGGGACTAGACACCTCTCACCTTTTGAGGGCTTGGGGAATTTTTTCCCCAAGCCCTTTTTTTGCCATCGCCAGGGAGGGCTTATGCCGAAATTGACAACATCGGGACAGATCTCAGCCTTCGACAGCTCCTTTGATGGGCTGTCGAAGGCTGCGATTCGTACCGATTGCGGCACGACGTTTCGTCGCTTGCACCACAACCGTGCAGACGGGCACGGCACTGATAGGTATAGTGCCGCCCCTCTTCGCATGAGTGGTCGTCGGTAGCGAGACCTTAAACATGCGAAACCCGAACTAATAACAACCCGCGAATTGGACCGGGACGAAACCTCGCCTCACCTGTCAAGCCGTGCGCCGACGGATGTAACGTGATGTTTCCAAATGGCCAGCATTTGCTTAAACAAAAAACAGCGAGGAATACTCATGCTTGAAGTCATCAACGACTTCCTCTCAGGGAAAGTGCTGATCGTGCTCATCGTCGGGCTCGGCGGCTACTTCACGATCCGCTCGCGTTTCGTCCAGTTCCGTCATTTCTTCCACATGTTCTCGGTGTTCCGTGACAGCCTCAAGAGCAGCACCGACCAGCTCAGTTCCTTCCAGGCCCTGATGCTCAGCCTCGCCGGTCGTGTCGGCGCGGGCAACATCGCCGGTGTCGGCATCGCCGTGACTCTCGGCGGCCCCGGCGCGGTGTTCTGGATGTGGGTGACCGCGCTGGTCGGCATGTCCAGCAGCTTCTTCGAATGCTCCCTCGGCCAGCTCTACAAGCGCTGCGACTCCGAAGGCCAGTACCGTGGCGGCCCGTCCTACTATATCCAGCACGGCCTGCAGAAACGCTGGCTGGGCATGATCATGGCGTTCCTGCTGCTGGTCACCTTCGGCTTTGCCTTCAACGGCCTGCAAGCCCACGCCGTGACCCACTCGCTGAACAACGCCTTCGGTCTCGACACCACCTACACCGGCCTGGGCCTGGCGGTGCTGCTGGGCCTGGTGTTCATCGGCGGGATCAAGCGTATCGCCAAGGTCGCCGACCTGCTGGTGCCTGTGAAGACCCTGGCCTACATCGCCGTGACCATCTACGTGATCGTGCTGCAGTTCGACCATGTACCGGCCATGCTCGTGACCATCGTCAAAAGCGCCTTCGGCCTGGACCAGGCTTTCGGCGGCCTGATCGGCAGCGCCATCGTCATGGGCGTCAAGCGTGGCGTCTTCGCCAACGAAGCGGGCCTGGGCAGTGCGCCTAACGTGGCCGCTGTCGCCTCGGTCGAGCACCCGGTCGCCCAGGGCGTGGTCCAGGCGTTCAGTGTTTTCCTGGACACCTTCGTGATCTGCACCTGCACCGCGCTGCTGATCCTGCTGTCGGGCTTCTACACCCCTGGCTTCGAAGGCGACGGCATTGCCCTGACCCAGAACTCCCTGGCTGCCGTCGTGGGCGACTGGGGCCGGATGTTCATTTCCGTGGCCCTGGCGCTGTTCGTCTTCACCTCGATTCTCTACAACTACTATCTGGGCGAGAACAACCTGCGCTTCATGGTGGGTGAAAACCGCAAGGCCTTGATCGGCTACCGCGCGCTGGTCCTGGTGCTGATCTTCTGGGGTGCCATCGAAAACCTCAGCACCGTGTTTGCCTTCGCCGACATCACCATGACCCTGCTGGCGTTCGTGAACCTGATCGCGCTGTTCCTGCTGTTCAAGGTCGGCATGCGCATCCTGCGCGACTACGACGACCAGCGCTCTTGCGGCATCAAGGTACCGGTCTTCGACTCCGCCAGGTTCCCGGACCTGGATCTGGACCGCAAGGCCTGGCCAGCCAACCCGTCTTCGGCTCCCCAGCCTGAAGCAGTGACCGGCGCGACCGCAGCGCAACGCTGATCGGCAGGCTTGTTGCAAAAAACCGGGCGCATCCCCTGCGCCCGGCGTGACACAGCGTAAGGTCGGCGTCATGCTCGACCTTATGTTGGGGCAGCTCGACGAAGCTGCCGCTTTCGTCCTCGGAGAACAACCATGAATTGCTCGACCTACCCTGCCGCCCAGCACGTCATGGTGCTCTATACCGGCGGCACCATCGGCATGCAGGCCAGCGCCCAGGGCCTGGCCCCGGCTTCCGGCTTCGAAGCGCGCATGCGCGATTACCTGCACAGCCAACCCGAACTCGTGATCCCGCAGTGGCGCTTCCGGGAGATGTCGCCTCTGATCGACAGCGCGAACATGACCCCGGCCTACTGGCAGCAACTGCGCGAAGCGGTGGTCGATGCCGTGGATGTACAGGGTTGCGACAGCGTGCTGATCCTGCACGGCACCGATACCCTGGCCTACAGCGCGGCGGCGATGAGTTTCCAACTGCTGGGCCTGCATGCCCGGGTATGTTTCACCGGTTCCATGCTGCCCGCCGGCGTGACCGACAGCGACGCCTGGGAGAACCTCAGCGGCGCGCTGGTCGCCCTCGGCCAGGGCCTGGCCCCGGGCGTGCACCTGTACTTCCACGGGGAGCTGCTGGCACCGACCCGGTGCGCGAAAGTGCGCAGTTTCGGTCGCCATCCGTTCAAGCGCCTGGAGCGCCAGGGCGGCGCAGCGAAAGCCACGTCCCTGCCGGCCGAGCTGAATTACCGGCAGTCAAGACAACTGGCCAATATCGCGGCATTGCCTCTGTTTCCCGGCATCAGCGCCGAGATCCTCGATGGCCTGCTCGGCAGTGGTATCCAGGGTTTGGTATTGGAGTGCTACGGTAGCGGCACCGGGCCAAGCGACAACCCGGCCTTCCTCGCCAGCCTGGAGCGGGCACGGGACAGCGGCGTGGTAGTGGTGGCGGTGACTCAATGCCATGAAGGCGGCGTGGAACTGGACGTGTACGAAGCCGGCAGCCGCTTGCGAGGCGTTGGGGTGCTGTCCGGTGGCGGCATGACCCGCGAGGCGGCGTTCGGCAAGCTGCAAGCGTTGATAGGCGCCGGGCTGGCCGTGGAGGATGTCCGCCGGCTGGTTGAGCTGGACCTATGCGGCGAGCTGAGCTGAGCCCTGCAAACCGCTGAGGCGCGAGTCTCCTCGCGCCTCACACCGCTACACCGAGAGGAACAACGCCTTGGCGGCGGCGCTGCCAATGTCGGCACGCCAGATCCGCTCAACCGCCTGGCCGGCCTTCTGCTGGGCTTTCTGGAACTCAAGCCCCCGCCCGCCCTGCTCGAATGTCTTCAGGTGAGCCTTGGTAAAGGCATCCGCCGCTGCATCCTGTTTCAGATAATGGAAGTGCGCGAACCACAGCACGCGGTTGTTGCGCCTCTCGCGAATCTCGTAGACCTGCAGGAAGTCGTTGCCTTTATTGTCTGAAATATCCACCCGGCCACCGGCCTTGCGGATGCTGATCTCCTGTTCCTGTAGCAAGTACTCCACCGCGCCAACGTTGGGCAGCTTCGCCTTGGTCATCATGATGCGGGTGGTTCGCCCCAACTCCCGCAGACGCCTGGCACCGGCCCTCAGCTCCTCGATCAACATTCGCGGAACCTGGTCACCCAGCGCTTGCGTCAACTGCTCGATCTCCTCGGCACAGCGGTCGAACCCGGTTGCCTTGCCTACGATGAGATCCTCTACGTCGATAGGCGGACGCTCACTTCTGGACAACCAACCGACGTCAGACATTTGTTGATCAAGTGTGCCCAGCAGATCGCGCCCTTTCTTCTCCAGGCTCTTGAGTTTCTTTGCGGCACGGATACTCAGTCCACCCGCACCACCGAGCAATCGCGGGCGGAGTCCCAGGCGCCAGCGACCCTGCCCGTCATGTTCAAGCCAGGGACCGGTCCGCGCCGGATGGGCGGCGTCGATGATCACCACCCCCTCAAGCCGGCGTGACACTCGATACCATTTGCCTTCGACCTGGGCAAACCACAGGCTGCCCCGTTGATAGAGCCCCTGGTATTCACCCGAAACCACCAGGCCTTGCGACGTAGAAGGAGACGCCAGTTGGAAAGTATCGAGGCGGGCCAGCTCAGGGGCGGAAAAATGGGTACGAGGGCTCGACCAGCCATAGACCAGCCGCGCTTTCGCCCCGTAAGGGCTAGCGGACGCAGCTAACGCCGGCTCTTTGATGATCGCATTGCCAGGCAAGGCAACCGGAGCCTCATGCTCGATCCTTGCCCGCGACTCCAGTCGGCTGATCGCTCCCAGGCGCGCCCCTCCCTGCACCAGCACCAACGCCAGGCCCATCAACGCCGCGGCCAAGGCTTCCGCGCTGTCTTGCACCCCCTCGCTGTCAATGAACTCATCAAGCTGCTCCGTGAGCTGGGCCAGCAAACCGATCATCATTACCGGACCATCCAGCAGCGGCAGCAACAGGTTGAACGCTACCCAGCCAAACTGCATGAAACTGTCCCAGCGCGTCTGCGAGTCGGACACCGAAGCCCGTTTGGCCTGTTCGATCAAGGCCCGGGCACAGGCTTTGTACAACGCACCGACGATATCGCCTTGTAACGGCTCGCGGCCGAGCAATGCAGGTTCCGGAGACCGGGGAGCGGTGGCATCCGAAAGCAGCACCCGGCCGATGTGCGGCTCCTGGAAACCACCGTTGGCATAGACCCGACGGGCAGAAGGTTCAAGCCCGGCAAGTACGCTGTCCTGTAACGCTCCGGCCTGCTTGATGGCATCGAAAAGAGCGGCTCGCGAGGCAAATTCCATCAGGGGCGTTGACGAAGCAGGCCTGTAAAGCACATGAGGGCCCAGGCTGGCATCCTCGGGGCCGATCACAAACATGTCGGCGACCACATTGGGCGTTGCCTGGGCATCGGTCAGGAAAGCCAGGGGCCTGATGACCGGTTCATACCCGGCAGCGAAACCGGCCGACAGGGTCGGCCGCAACACCGCCACGACAAAGCGATAAGCCATATCGGTAAGGTTCTTTTTGATCTTCAGTTCCAATGCCTGCAATGGCAGCAGGATGGCGAGGCGATCAGCGAAACGTTGCTGCCTGCGGGCCACATCCAGGGGATCGTTCAGTAACTTGCGCTGCAGCAGTTCGGGATAGTGCTGGCCGATGTCGGCTCGCGAGGTCAGGTCCCGCAGATATTCATAGGTCATCCAGGCGGGTGGTTCGCCCCCTCGGTAAGTGATCTTCGATGGGCTCCAGGGAAAAGCTTCGAGATTTCGGATCGCCATCTCGGGGAAAGTCCGGGTTTGAGTTGCACTGCGAGGGGGCGGAAACGGCGGATCGATGATCTCGAACGGGGAATTGCTCGACCGGGATAACGTCACTTCAATTTCGTTCACCGAGATATCCGTGCGCGAAGGGTCATCCTCCAGCATCTTTTCCTTCAAGGCCTGGTCAGCGAACTCAAGGATGTTCGAAATACCCGCCATGAATGACACGGACCTTCGATGCTGCGCCGCCAGCGATGACAACAAACGACCGTAGGCGCCGCGATCCGCCAACGGTGCATTCCTCAGCCAGGATGGAAGCACCTGCTGCAGTTTCGACAGCCTGGACTCATGCCCCGAGCGAAAGGCCCCCAGCAGCGTGCCGGGACCGGAAACCAGCGCCACTTCGCGTTCAAGACTGGCCGTGTCGGGATAAGCCGAGGGTTGGATCCTGGCGAGCAGTTGCAACTGACGCTCCAGGAGACAGAGGGTCAAGGCGTCGAAGATGTCCTGCTCGGGGGTGTAGTTTCTCAGCTTCGAATCGTCCGCCCGGCGCGCACCGAACCAGGATGCTTCCATTGCCGCCACCGAGCCGAACACCTCGATCCCGCCAGTCAATGTGTAGAGCAAAGCGATTTCTCGCTCACCCAGACGGCGCGACATGGCCAGCACCAGCACATCCCTCGGATGAGGAACGTTGCTGTCGCCCTCGTAGACAAACGTGACGCAGGCTCGGGTGGTGCCCTGCCCCAGGGCTCGTTGTCGCCGAGCCGGCTCCGGGTAGTCGAGGACGGCCTGGACGGTGGCGAGTTCCTCGCCTACGAGCGCCGAAGCGGCCTGTTGCAACTGCGCCTTGAACAGATCGGACAGTTGTCGCCAGACACTGGGAGCGTCCGTGCTCCAGAAATCCACCAGGTGCTGTTGATAGCCCTCAAGCAGCGTGGAGGCCCCTTCTTCGAGCATTTGCTGGAGTTCATCCAAGGGGACCTTTTCGCCCTGGGGCGTCTCTGCGCCAGGGAATTTCGCAAGAAAGCTGCCCTGGCTGAACGTCCTTGCCCCCACGCCCCTGCAGCGCTCGAGCAACAGGTCGGCCAATCCATGGGTGTTGTACCCGACCTTGTGCGGTTGCCCGCCGTCCATGCGCCATTGAGGTTCAAGGATCACGGCGGTTGCGGCGGCTGGCGCCAACGTTGGGTAACGTTCATCGAGGAGCGCTTGCAGCGTCGTCCGTGCGACGTCCGTCAGCGACGGGCGTGACGCGAACAGCAGGTGCACGTTCAGGGCCCATGAGGTGATCTCATCATCGGTTCGCAGGGGGCGTGGCGAGCTTGTCATCGAAGGAGTGGGGCTTGAAGTCGACATGGCTTTTTTCCATTGGCAGGCAATGAGTGGAAGTCTTCAGCGCGCCTAAAGAAGCGAACCGCGACCGTTACCTGCGAGCGTAAGCAGCCCGTTGAGGCGTTGTGCGGTATCGGGTTATCGTTTTTCCCGGCATACAACTTGCTCGATATCCAGCCTCCCCAAGGCTGGAAACGAACATGCTTCATTCCCACCTCACTACTCTCAACGCCGTCTCCCTGGTGCTTGATGCCTTCAAGCACGAAGGCCTGCCGAGTGAAGCGTTGCTGGCCGGCAGCGGCATCAGTGCGGCCGACCTGAACCGGGCCGACACGCGCATCACCACCAACCAGGAAATGCAGGTCTGCGCCAACGCCGTGGCCCTCAAGCGCGACATCGGCCTGGACCTGGGCTTGCGCATGCATGTTTCGTCCTACGGCATGCTCGGCTATGCCTTGCTCACCAGTGCCACCTTAGGTGACGCCTTGCGGTTGGCACTGCGCTATCCGGCTCTTTTGGGAACACTGTTCGACCTGGCCCTGGAGGACGATGGCGAGCACATCTGGCTCAGCGCCAGCGATTACCGGGAGAATCCCGCCCTGGCGGCATTCAATGCCGAATTCTGCATGGTCTCGCTGAAGGTCATCTGCAATGACCTGCTTGGCCGCGCATTGCCGCTGCATGCAGCGCGCTTCGAACATCCTGCACCGGAGTACCGGGCACGCTACGTGGCCTACTTCGACTGCCCGGTGCGTTTCGACGCCACCGTCAACGCCTTTGCCTTCGACCGTCATTGGTTGGACCGCCCCCTGCCCCTGGCCGACCCCATCACCCACAACGCCATGGTCGAACGCTGCCGCAAGCAGAACACCGAATTCACCGGACGCCAGGCCTGGCTGGGGCGGATCCACCAGTTGCTCGCCGTCCAGCTGGACGCCGCCCCAGGCCTGGAACGCCTGGCCGAACAGATGAACTGCTCGGCACGCACCCTGCGCCGGCACCTCAAGGACTGCGGCTGCAGCTACCAGGAACTGCTGGACGACCTGCGCTTCGAACGGGCCAAGCAGATGCTTTGCGAGGATCGCTTGCCCATCTACCGTATCGCCGAACGACTGGGCTTCAGCGAAACAGCCAGCTTCCGTCACGCCTTCGTGCGCTGGAGCGGCGTGGCGCCGAGTCAGTTCAGGCCCTGATCCCCCTACATCGCTTTCATGTACAACATCCCCCCTGTGGCGAGGGGACTTATCCCCGTTGGGTACGCAGTCACCCCAAAACAGACTGACGCATTTGTGCGCAGATACCGCACCGGCCGATTTACGACGGCTGCGCCGCAGAGCGGGAGCAAGGTCCCTCGCCACGTTGCGGACAACCATCGGAGCATCACTCATGCCCCAACCCCGCGCACAACTGCGCCATCAAGGGGCGATTTACGGTCAAACCTTTTGGCCATTTCGATCCCCTTTTGGCCTCTCCTGCCGTTCTCTGAAACGCCGCCCGCCGCAAGACTGTGGTCAACCGATCAGCCCTTTGCGGAGAACAACAAATGCTGACGATCTACTCGGATGATCACCACTTGCACCATGGCCGCTGCGAGTTGATGGACGGGCAACTGATGCCTTGCTTCGAAATGCCCTCCCGGGCCGATCATGTGCTGGAACGGGTCAAGGCCCGGGCATTGGGCCCGGTGGAGGCGCCAACGGATTTTGGCCTCGCACCGATCCAGCGCATCCACACCGCGGCCTACCTGGAGTTTTTCCGCGGGGCCTGGGATCGCTGGGTCGAGTACAACCGCGAAGGCGATTTGCTGCCCTACACCTGGCCGGCCCGGACCCTGCGCACTGTCATCCCCCGCAGCCTGCATGGCCAGCTGGGCTATTACAGCTTCGACGGCGGTGCGCCGATCACCGCCGGCACCTGGCAAGCGGCCTACAGCGCCGCCCAGGTGGCCCTCACCGCCCAGGCTGAAATCCAGCGCGGCGCCCGCAGTGCCTTTGCTCTGTGCCGCCCGCCGGGGCACCACGCCGCCAGCGATTTGATGGGCGGCTATTGCTACCTCAACAACGCCGCCATCGCCGCCCAGGCGTTCCTCGACCAAGGTCACGAGAAGGTTGCGATCCTCGATGTGGATTACCACCACGGTAATGGCACCCAGTCGATTTTCTATGAGCGCAGCGACGTGTTGTTCGCCTCGATCCACGGCCACCCGGAGGCCGAGTTTCCGTTCTTCCTGGGATACGCGGATGAACGCGGCGAAGGCGCCGGGGAAGGTTTCAATTTCAACTACCCTCTACCAGCCGGTTCGGGCTGGGACACCTGGAGCACGGCCCTGGAGCAGGCGTGCGACGAAACCCGGCGCTACGACGCGGATGTCATCGTCGTGTCCCTGGGCGTGGACACTTTCAAGGACGACCCGATTTCCCAGTTCAAGCTCGACAGCCCGGATTACCTGGCGATGGGCAAACGTATCGCCGCGCTAGGCAAGCCGACCCTGTTCGTGATGGAAGGCGGCTATGCGGTGGCTGAGATCGGCATCAATGCCGTGAACGTACTCGAAGGTTTCCAAAGCGCCCAATGAGGAACACAAGCATGAAAAGACTCAAGCGTCTAATGGCCCCGGCCCTGTGCGCCGCGCTGCTTTGCACAACGGCCCAGGCCGAGGAACGAACCCTGCGGGTCTATAACTGGTTCGATTACATCACGCCCAAGGCCCTGGACGACTTCAAGGCGCAGAACAGCCAGATCAAGCTGGTCTACGACATCTTCGATACCAACGAAGCCCTGGAAGCCAAGTTGCTCACCGGCAATTCCGGCTACGACGTGGTGGTGCCGTCCAATGTGTTCCTGGCCAAGCAGATCGAAGCCGGCGTCTTCCAACCCCTGGACCGCAGCAAACTGCCCAACTGGAACCACCTCGATCCCAAGCTGATGAAGTTGATCGAAGCCAACGACCCGGGCAACAAATTCGCCGTGCCCTACATGTACGGCACCATCCTGATCGGCTTCAACCCGGACAAGGTCAAGGCCGCCCTGGGCGACAATGCGCCGGTGGACAGCTGGGACCTGATCTTCAAGGAAGAGAACATCAGCAAGCTCAAGCAGTGCGGCGTGGCGCTGCTGGATTCGCCGTCGGAGATCCTGCCCCTGGCCCTGCAGCACCTGGGCCTGGACCCCAACAGCAAGAAGCCGGCGGACTATGCCAAGGCCGAATCGCTGATGCTGAAGATCCGCCCCTACATCACCTATTTCCACTCGTCCAAGTACATGGCAGACATCGCCAACGGCGATATCTGCGTGGCGGTGGGCTATTCCGGCAGCTTCTCCCAGGCGGCCAACCGGGCCAAGGAAGCCAAGAATGGTGTGACGGTGGACATGCGCCTGCCCAAGGAAGGCGCGCCGATCTGGTTCGACATGCTCGCCATTCCCAAGGACGCCAAGAACCCGGGCGACGCCTACACCTTCATCAACTACTTGCTGCAACCCCAGGTGATCGCCCCGATCAGCGATTTCGTCGGGTATCCGAACCCGAACAAGGACGCCACGGACAAGGTCGATCCCGCGATCCGCAGCAACCCCAACCTGTACCCGACCGAGACGGCGATGGCTACGCTCTACACCCTGCAACCCTTGCCCAGGGATGCCGAGCGAGCACGGACGCGAACCTGGACACGGATCAAGTCCGGCCAATAGCCCGGCACCTTGTATCCGGCATATACATAGTTACCACCCTCCCTGTCCTGCCCGCTCCTAGCATGCAATCCCCGAAGCATCTGGCTTCGAGGATTGCATGTACCGCGAGACAGGGAGACTCAAATGGCAAGAACCTTAAGAACCACCGGGCAATCCACGCCCGAAGCCAGCCTCAGGGATGCTGTACTCAATCAATTGCTGGCCGGTCCGACCTCACCGGAAGTGGCCGCCGTACTCTTGCGCACAGCCCTCAAGCGACTCTATCCGGCGCTGGACCTCGACCCGCACAACACCGTCGTCGGGGAGCCGGACTGGGACATTGTCGATGGCGAAATCGTCGAGCGCCCCACACGCTACGAAACCTTGAGCAGCATGGTGGCCGAGCGGGTGGGCGAGAGCGATTCCACCTTGCTGGTGGACGGCCTGCACTATCTGACCCAACTGCCGCTGACCACGCCCGAGGTGCATCTTCCGGTGCGCATCGGGCAGATCGGCAACATGATCAACGAGCTGGTGCCGACCATGCTGTCCGCCAGCCAGGAGCAGCAACTGCTGTACTGGAACGCCTCCCTCGGCGCCTCCGGTCCGCGCTGGCATGAGCTGTCCCGCACGCTGCGCAAGCTCTGGGACGTCAGGCAGGTCAAGGGCTGGACCGCGACCGAATGCACCATGGCCAGACTGCTGTACCTTTATCCCGATCTGCAGGATCGCAAGGAGCATGACCGCTTCGACACCCATGCGTATCTGATCGATATCGATGAAGTCAACGGCGACAAGGTGTCCCGCGTCAACGAGAACTCGGTCGTGGTGCTGATCGGCAAAATCGACGGCCAGGAAGTCATCCTCACCTACTCGCTGCGCAACGGCTACGAGAAGTTCGACTCCCAACACGCCCTCGGCCAATCCCTGCCCACTCACCTGGGGACCGGGGTACGCAAGAAGATCCAGTGGCGGCTCTACGAACCCAGCGGCAATATCTTCGATCACAAGGCTTGCGGGTTGATTGCCATGCAAGTGGAGATCATCGGCTCCCCGGGCTTCATGCAGAGGTTCATACCCAGCGAGAACGAGCAGAACGCTTCCGATGAGCTGGACACGGATAACGACCCGACCGAAGACTGGTTCCAGAAGCAGATACCTGACTGGTTGAAGACAGCATCGGTATCGGACCAGATGCTGTTTGCCCAACACATGAAAAGCCTCTCGGCGCTGAGCAGTTCTCATGCCGGCAAGACTTACCTGGACGAGATCCCATCTATCAAGCGCTACACGTTGGCGGCCCTGAAGCAACAGATGCAATCGGAACACGCCGATGCCGAGAGCCTCGACCTGGAGAAAATCCAGGTCCAGATCCGCAGCCTGGTTGCCTGGGGTACCTTCATCGTGCCGGGGAAATTCGAAACCGCTCGGTTCAGCCTGGTTGAACTGGCCTTGCAAAACCTCATCGCGCTGCCTCCGGGAGATAGAACGGTTCGATCGATCGACGGTACCGCCCTGCCTGGCTGGATGACGATCGACTACCTGGAAAAGGTCATCGGCAAGATCGATATCGGTCGTGTCTACCCCGAATTGGTCAAGCGCAAGCTGCTGGACGACCCGCAGGAGTCAAGCCGTCGCCAGAATCTGTATACCTCCCAGCTGCGCGTCCAGCTACCCATGCTGGCGCTCGAAAGCAAGATTCGCGGAGCCTGCTACATCGATGAACGGGGCTATCGCTATGTATGCGCCCTGATGGAGCCCGAGCCGGCCGATCGCAAGATCGACGGGCAGGCCATCGTGATCCGCAAACTGGCGTTCGTGTCCGAACAGAGGCACTCGAAGGACGTCGTGACCAACATGTTCGTGATCGGCCCCCAGAACCCGGATGCCGGCCCCTGCCTGCTGTACCGGCCGCTGCTCGAACCGCAGCTGTGCCAGTATCCATCGTTCAGCAACCTGATCTATGCCATCAAGCAAACCCCTTCCTTGCGCCAGTCGGTACTGGCCTGGCTACCCGACGGCGTGCGTGAAAACTACAGCCGATACGTGTTTTCAGGCCCTCTGCCCTCCCCCTGGACCATTATCGATTTCGTGACCGATCCTTTTTCGGCCTGGGCCAACAGCGCCCCCATCAGCTTGAGTGAAGAGACGCTCGGAGCCGACTTCCTGCCGCAGTTGTTCAAGGCCAATGCCGACGCCCTGGTGGAACTGGCCGATCGCCAATCGATTTCCAACAGTGAGCATCGCTGGCAGACCTTCAAGCAGGCCGGCTGGTTGATCTTCAACCTGGCGCTGCCCTACCTGGGCTCAGCCGTAGGCACCGCGGCCTGGTTCTGGCAGATCCTGGACGACGTGGAGTCGCTGACGCAGAACGACGAAACGTTCAACAGCCAGGCCACATGGGAAGCCTTCGTCGACCTGCTGCTGAACATGGCAATGGCCATCACCGCGTTCGCCATCGCCCGCGCCAGGGAAGGCAAACGCAGCCGCCGATCGACGGCGCCGGAGGTGGTGGTCGAGCTGGAAGACCTGAAAAAAACCGAGCTGGTCATCGAAAAGCGCCCACCGCTCAAGGGTACCGAGCTGTTGCCCGAACACTACGCCGTCATTCATTCCAGCGGTGCCTTGATCAGCAAGTCGGGGCAAGGTGTGAAGCTCCTGGAAACCTTCCGTATCGACAAACCCGACAGGCTGGAGCAACCCGAAACCCAGGGCGCATTCAAAGGGCTCTACCCAAAGGGCGATGACTGGTACGCACAGGTGGCGCATACCTGGTTCAAGGTGGCGGTGGAGGGGGAACAGGCCTTCATCGTCGATGAGGCCAATCCCGCACGCATCGGTCCTGCCTTGATGGGCGACGCCCATGGAAGATGGCATGTCGATACCCGTCTGCGTTTGCGTGGCATCGGTTCGAAAGACGCCAGGCAGGCGGTCGTCGCCGAGGCAAAGCGCCTCAGCACGCAACTGCTTGCAGAGCTGAACCGGATCGAAAACAGCAAACCGCAGAACCAGAAGCTGCTGACCATGAATGCCGAAGAAATGAACAAGGCATCGGGCGCCGCCAAGGAAACCAAGCGCGACGTGTACCTCAGCACCTTGAAGACACAACGTGAGAGCTACGACGAAGCCTTGCGAATATTGACCGAATGGCCGGTGTTCCAATCAAGGCCCGACGCCCCCCAGGCCAGGCTGGGTTACCTCAATGCGCAGATCAATTTCACGTTCGAGGAGATAGACGCATTGAACGAGCGATTCACCCCGGCCCTGAGGAAGGCCATGGACATGACCACCTCCGGTGTGGAAATCCTGGAGCAGGAGCATATCGATGCCGCCGACACCATGATCAGGGTCGGCGACGACATGATCGAACGCCTGGACTACATGGAGACCCGCTTCGCCAGGCTCAAGAAGCTGGGACGCGAAGGCTTCGAATTCCTGCGCCAGCACCGTGCAAAGATGCCGGCCTACAGGAGTGACGCCATCCGGCTGATCCAGTTGGACATGTACCGGCATCTTTGCCTGTCGCTCGAAAGCGTCGGCACCATGCCCGAAGGCTGGGCGGACCTCAATCAGGTCGTGGATAACGTCACGGTCGCTTTCCAGAGCCTGCATGACGCCATCGAGGAACGCAGCGTGATTCGCCTCGACGAGCAGATCGACGCCTTCGGCAGCCTGACGGAACAGTTCTCCGCCATCGAGGAACACCTTGAATACATCGCCAGTGAATACAAGGACAGCGTTCGCCTGGTGGAGCTCAGTCGACTGGTCAAGCAGGTCGGCCTGCTCAAGAAACGAACCCTGCGTCACCTGGCCCAGGCCCTCGACGAACGCAGCAACCAACGGACCACGGGGGCACCGTATGAGGCACGTCCGAGGCCGAGAAAAAGATTCATCAGGGCGCGGTTCTGGGGCCTGGTCAGTGGTGAGCCGCGTTTGACGAAGCTGAAGGAGGAAACCGACTGGGTCGACGTCAAGCACCCGTTCTCGGACAAGATCATCGCCACGTTCCATCGCAAGGACAACGGCGAGTGGGTGCCCCATATCAATGCCGACTCCCCGCCGGCCGCCATGCCGTCGGTGGTTCCACCACTCAAGACCAGCGTGACCAAGGGCAAGGCCCTGATCAATGGCTTGACGGCGTTCAAGACCGAGGTCGCGGAAAACCTCCAGGAGCCTGAGCGCTCTCCTGCAGGGCTCGCCGTGATCCTGAACGCCCATGCCAGCCGGATGGAGAAAGTCGGCGCCGCGATCACGAAAGCGCTGGACAGCACTTCGAACGAAACGGTGGATATTCCCGCAGACGAGCGACGTATTGCCGAATCCACGCGCGCGGAACTCAAGAAAGCCGCGAAGGCCCTTTACGACGATGGATTCGAAGCCGTGCTCAAGGTCATCAAGCAACGTCCGCCCACCATGAGCAGCGTCACATGGCTCAAGAGTCGGAATCAGATTTCCATCAGCAAGCAGAAAAGCCGACAACGGATCAAGGGACCGTTCTATGGCTACCTGGACCGGTATGAGATCAAGGACCTCAAGGAAAACAAAACCCTCTGGTTCGCCGATTTCCACTATTCGACCGACTGGGTACCGGCTCACGCTTTCCTGTCCGCACGCTTGAAGACACCGGAACAGGTCAACCTCGGGAAAGCCGCTGACTCGACCAACGAACTCAACCAGCGGCAACTGATCGACCATTACCGCAGCGAGATCGCCGTGGATCAAGCCATTGCGGTCTTCTTTCCGAAACGGCCCTCATAGCCCTGGCCCACCGGGCATCCGTCGATGCCCGGTGTTCAATCCCCGGCGCCCCATGCCTTTGCCAGGCTCGTCAGCGCGGCACCGATGGCCGCTGGCGGGACGGCCGCGAACCCCAGCACCAGCCCGGCGCGCACCAGGGGAGGCTGCGTGGCGGGCAGCCAATAGCTGCTCAAGCCATTGATCTCGACGCCAATCCGGGTCGCCTGGACGATCAGCTCCCGCTCACGCTCGACGCTGTCCACCGGCACCGTGACATGCAACCCCGCCACCACTGTCGGCAGCGGCCCCACGCCGGCGACAGCTTTCGGCCAACCGGCCAGCATCGCATCGCGTCGTGCCAGTGCGGCCCGGCGCATGCGCCGGATGTGCCGCTGGAAATGCCCGGCGGCCATGAACTCGGCCATCACCGCCTGGGTGCTGACTTCCGAGTGGCGCACATCCACGGCGCGACGACGGGCAAACGCATCCACCAGGCCCGGAGGCAATACCAGGTAGCCCAGGCGCAAGGCCGGGAACGCGACTTTGCCGAACGTCCCGACATAAAGCACCCGGCCCTGGCGATCCAGCGCAGCCAAGGGCGCCAGCGGCGCACCGCTGTAGCGGTATTCGCCGTCATAGTCGTCTTCGACGATCCAGCTATCGTTGCGTTCGGCCCAGGCCAGCAGTTCCAGCCGTCGAGCAAGGCTCATGACCACACCAAGCGGATACTGATGGGACGGTGTGACATAGGCCAACCGACAATGGCTCAACCCCTCCAGCGCCGCGCAATCGAGCCCGTCGTTGTCCACGGACACCCCTCGCAAATCGGCGCCCGCCACGGAAAACGCATGCCCGGCGGCGCGATAGCCCGGATTTTCCACTGCAACTATGTCCCCAGGATCCACCAGCAGCTGTGCACAAAGACTGATGCCCTGCTGGGCGCCGCTGGTGATCACAATTTGCTCAGCCGTGCAGTGCAAACCACGAGAACTACGCAGGTAAGCGGCGATAAGGGCCCGCAGGCGTGCATCGCCTTGTGAGTCGCCATAACACAACTGCTGCAGATCCGGCTTGCGCCAGAAAGCGGCGTTCAGCTTGGCCCAGATGTCGAATGGGAACAGATCGAAGGCCGGTACGCCGACCCTGAACGCTCGGGGCGGACCGCTGGGAGGCGGGTTCAGGTGATGTTTTTCGACACGCGCCAAGGCGTCGCTGTGGATAACTTTACTGGCGGGGGCCACCGGTAAATCCAACCAGTCCGGAGCGACTTTTGTGGATAAACCTGTGGGTAAGCCTGTTGATATGCCTGTGGACACTTTTGTGGATATGTTTTTGATGGGCAGCGTCGCGGATGACAGAGTCGCTACGTAAGTGCCATCACCGACCCGCCCTTCTATGAAACCCTCCGCATAGAGCTGATCGTAGGCCCGCACCACACTGTTGCGGGAAATAGACAGTGCCGTCGCCAGGTCACGGCTGGCGGGCAGGCGGGTGCCACCGGCCAGGCGCCCGTCCAGTACCCGCGAGCGCAAAGCCTGATAGAGCTGGCGGCTGAGTCCCTGGCGGCGATCCAGCTCGATTCCAGCGGGATTGAAGGACAGCGGTGGCACGGCATTGGTCATGACAGCACCCGAAAATGGTCCTACTGAATTGGTTGAAAGTGGCTCTTACAACAGACCAATAGCCTGCCTAGGATGTGGGCATTCGCCAAGGAAAATGTCATGTACAACCCTAAAGCCTTTGCCGTGCAAGACCTGCCCCAGCTCCAGCAGATGATCGACGACTGCCGCCTGGCCGTCTTGATCACCCAGGGGGAGCACGGCCTGCAGGCCAGTCACCTGCCCCTGTTGCTGGAGCCACGACAAGGCCCCCATGGCACCCTGTACGGGCACCTGGCCCGGGCCAACCCACAGTGGCGCGATCTGCAGGCCGGTGCCGAGGCGCTGGTGGTTTTCGCCGGTGGCGATGCCTACGTCAGCCCCGCTTTCTACCCCGGCAAAGCCGAGCACGGCAAAGTCGTGCCGACCTGGAACTACCTGGCCGTACATGCCTACGGCAGCGCCGAAGTCTTCACCGACGCCCATCGCCTGCGCAACCTGGTGAGCGCCCTCACCGACCGCCACGAAAGCGGTCGCGCCCAGCCATGGACAGTCGATGACGCACCGCCTGAGTACATCGACGGCATGCTCAAGGCAATCGTCGGCTTCGCCCTGCCGATCCAGCGCCTGGAAGGTAAACGCAAGCTCAGCCAGAACCGCGGCCTCGCCGATGTCGCCGGGGTACGCAACGGGCTCGCCGCCAGCCCAGATCCTCAGGACCAGGCGCTCTCGCGCCTGATGCCTGCTCCAACAACCGAGGAGTGAACATGAGCCAAACCAGGATCCGCCTCGTCACCGCTGACGATCATGCCGCGTGGCTGCCGTTGTGGCAGGCCTACCTGCGGTTCTACGACACCAAACTGCCGGAGGCGGTAAGCGAAAGTACCTGGCAGCGGCTGCTCGACAACCGCGAGCCGACCCATGGCGCGCTCGCCTGGGACGGCGACACGGCGGTGGGCCTGGTGCACTTCATCTACCATCGTTCGAACTGGAGCATCGAAAACTCCTGCTACCTGCAAGACCTGCTCGTCACGCAGCAGTGCCGGGGCACCGGGGTCGGTCGGCAACTCATCGAGTTCGTCTACGCCACGGCGAAGGCCGACGGTTGCTGCAAGGTGCATTGGCTGACCCACGAAACCAACGCGACAGCGATCCGGCTGTATGAGCGCGTCGCCGAACGCCCAGGCTTCATCCAATTTCGCAAAGCCCTTTGAGGAGCACCGCATGCCGATTTCACTCGCCGACTGGAAAGGTGTCCCGGCACCGTTCACCCAGTTGATCGAAGGACGTTTCATCCGCCTGGAAAAACTTGACCCGGCGCGTCATGCCGATGGCCTGTGGCAAACCCTGGAAGGCCCCGGGGCCGACCCGAAACTCTGGGACTACCTGCCTTACGGCCCTTTCACGGAGCGCAAGGCTTTCGATGCCTGGCTAGAGAATCATGCCAGCAACATCGATCCGTACTTCTTCACCGTGATCGACCGTGCCAGTGGCGACGTGCAAGGCATTCTCAGCCTGATGTCCATCGTTCCGGCCCAGGGCCGCATCGAGATCGGCCACGTGACCTTCGGCGCGTCGATGCAACGCTCGCCGAAGAGTACCGAGGCGGTCTACCTGCTGGCGAAGGAGGCATTTGCCCTGGGTTATCGTCGGCTGGAATGGAAATGCAACAACGCCAACGCCCGCTCCAGGTACGCCGCCGAACGGCTGGGCTTCACCTTCGAAGGGGTGTTCCGCCAGCACATGGTGGTCAAGGGACAGAACCGCGATACGGCCTGGTACTCGATGCTCGACTCGGAATGGCCCGCAATTGGCGCGGGGTTCGAGCGTTGGTTGAGCGAGGAGAACCTGCACGAGGGTGGGCAGGTGCGCAGCTTGGCGCAGTGCCGGGCGCAGCATTTGTGAACGCCAAGGACCCAACGTGGGAGCGGGCTTGCCCGCGAGACGTCGATCCATTCAGCACCGATGCAGGCTGATCCGACACTTTCGCGGGCAAGCCCGCTCCCACAGGGATTGGCGGTGAATACATGATTCACTCAGGCTTGGGCTTCACCTCGCCGATCTGCTTGAGCGAATCGGCGGTAACCCCGCGTCTTGCGTACTGCCAGGCCCAGTCCGGGATGGTCAGGTGGCTTTCCACATACACGGCAAAATCCAGGCGACTATGGCCCAGGCGATCGGTCGGGAAATCAAAGTTGTAGAGGTACTGCTGGGCCCGACGCTGGCCGATGGACAGCAGCCGCTGGATAATCTGATTCGCGCGGAATTCGTCCGGGGCAAGGCTGCTTCTCAAGGCAAGGGCAAGATGCAGCTCGGAATTCAGTGCCCTGGGCTGGGCAAGCGCCCGGCGCAGAGTGGCATCATTGAAATGCGGCCCGACCAGGTCGGCCCAGATCTGGCTGGCATACTCCTGACGGAGTTTCTGCAGGGAGCTCCAGAGATTCGGGGTATTGAACAACAAGGCGACCCTGTCGTTGGACGGAGGCTGCCCCGCAAAGCTGAACAGCTTGGCCATAGCCGGTATGTCGTTGTCCATGATATTCCCCCAGGCGCCCCCCAGGAACGTCAGGAAATCCGCCAATGCCTCTTGATGCGTGACGATGTTCTGCAGGTTGCGGTCGTCGAACAGCTGCATCCAATCGACATCAATGTTCCTCGTGCGCTGCAACTCGGTGTAGCGGGTACTGGCATACTCGGCGAGGAGCTGGAACCGCAGGTCGGACAAGGCAGGGTTTCTTATCCACCTGGCCACTTCGCTCACCCGCAGCAGGCCCCCCAGGTTGTGGGAAATGATGGGCGACCTGAGGAGAAGATTCGCCCGCCTCAGCAAGACCGGGAAGCGAAGCAGGGCAGTCTTGAACAGATCGACGGTCCGGTCGGCCTTGTCCGTGTAGATGAAATGATCGAACAGCTGCGAAGTGTCGTCGACGTAGCTGCCGCCATCGGCCACCAATAGGGCCTTGGCATCATCCAGATCATCACTGTCGACCAGGTAGGCCCCATCGAGCAGCGCTTCAAGCTGATCCTCGCCGAGACGGCCGTGCAGCGCGTCCTCATACAAGACATAAGCCGAACTGTTGTTCGGGTGATGATCGATCAACTGCCTGGCAGTGACACCATACTCCAGCATGATATGCGCCACGTCGTTGGACATCAGGAGGTACCGGTCATCAAGCAGTCGCTGGACAAGCTGAGGCTCCACAGGCCCTATCAGAAGGTCCTCGAACAGTTGCTGCATGGCTTGTCTTTCCTGCCCGGAATACGGCGCGTTGATACTGGGCGCCAATCTCGCGGCAGGCCGTTGCGACAATAGGCGCCCGACCTGCTGGAGAATTTCCGTCGGCAACCTGGACGCAGGAGTCGCAGTGATCGCGGTGCGCACTGAACTGTTCGCGTGCAGTTCCAGGTAACGCAAGGTCGGCTCGAACAGGCGATACGGGTTGGGCGCGCCATAGACGATACGGGTGAGGTCGAGCATGGCCGCATGGCCCATCAGGTTGTCCAGCGAAGACGCATTCTCGAAGAGCGCCTCCTGAGCCCGGCTGGGCGGCGGTGCCACGTATTGCTCGATATGCGGGTGACTGTCGACATAGTCTGCCACTTCGTTTCGCAAGCCCTGCATCGAGAATGCAGGCTGGGCCTGCCCTTCGTTCAGCCCTCGGGTGACGGCATTGAAGAAGCAATCGCCATCGGCGGGGATCTCCACGACCTCACCGCTCAGCTCCAGGCTGTAATGGTGCTGGGTCAGGCGGGTCAAGACGATATCCGTGTCCGTTGCATCGGGATGGTTTTCCATCGGATAGATGGTTTCATCCCGCCCGGGGCTGAAGCGCACCGACCAGATCTGTTCAGGCACCTGCCGATTGACGATCAGCAGGCTCCGGTTTTGCGGCCAGCTTGGCAGCCGCGTCATGATGGACGGAATCAGGTCCATCAGCTGGTTGTTCCAGGTGCCGGGGGTACGGATCCGTGCGGCCAGGGCAGTAGACGAGAAGGCCACTTTCTTGGGTTTCGAGGGGCCCGGCTGGGGAGCCGGATCGCCCGGCCGTTTACCGCCGCCGCGACCAAAGCCCACGGCCCGCCACTCGCCATCGGCCATCCGCGACACGCTGCTGCGCATCACCCCGCTGGAGCGGATGTCCAGACCCGTCATCGGGTTGACCAGGGTGGCTTCGGTCGCATCCAGCCTGGTGTGATCATGCACCCGGAAGACCGTGCCGTCGGGCTGTCGCACGTACACGGGGCGCGCTGTCACACTGCCGGTGGCGGCATTGCTGATCGTGGCACGGTAGAAGCCCCGGGCATCGGCGGTCAGGCCGCGTATCACCGATGCATCCGTCACGGCGTAAGGACCATAGATCGCTGCGTCCAGGGGCAGCCCGGCCAAGGCTTCATCCTGGCCCTGATGCGCGGTCACCGCCCGGAAAAAGGACTGCCCCCGGGTGGACACCGCCGAGGCTCGGGTCAGGCGCCATCCGCCATGGTTCGCCACGGCATGCACCAGCGCCAGGGTCTTGAGGTTCAACGGGATCGCCCCGGTCCGGTACACCAGCAAGCCGGTCTTGATGGCGCTCTTGAGCATCTGGAAACCCGGCGCCAGGAACATACCGGCCAGTTCCATGACGATCTCGATCACCATCTGCCCGAGCCTGCCATAGGTTTGATGACGGACATTGCGGTTACTGTTGGAGCGGTGATCGGCATGGGCACTGTGGAAATTCACGTGGGCCCGATGGAGCACTTCAAGCAGATCGCCGGCGATCAACGCGCCGCGGATCAGCGGCCGTCCGCCCTGCTGGCCCAGGGTCCGCTTTATCTGCGCCGGGTCGTTCGTGGAGATGCGCGAGCGGAAATAGGCTTGCCAGTCCTCTCGCGGCAACAGCTCGGCAACCCCATCGCTCAGATCGGCGAACTCATGGAAATCCTCGCCCTCGGGACTGTCGGGGAAATAAACGCCCACGGTGCCCTTGATAACGGGCCCTTCCTGATCGGAAAACACCAGCACTCCGTTGATGCTGTTCCCATTGCCCATATGGGCATGCCGATCGCCGGCGGCCATGCTGCCCCCCAGGACCAGCCCATAGACATGCACCCTGCGCCCCATGACCGGAGCGCGCGCCTCGGCCGATGGCGAGCGCAGGACGGCATCCAGCCAGAGGGCGAGTTGTTTCGTCGTTTTCGGTGGGTTGAACGCCTGATCGACCACCCGGGTCTTGAACACCACGTCGCCCTTGAGCGACGCCTCCTGCCCCTTGAATTTCAGATTCGCCAGATACGCGGTCTGCCAGGCCTTCTTGTAGGCCGGTTTATTCATTTCTTCCCTGAGCATGGCTTCATAACTTCCACCGGCATCGATGCTCGTCACCATCCTGGCCAGTTCGCGCCCGCTCATCGTGACGAAATAACCGTTGGCCGGGTTCCGGATGCGCACGCCGTCCGGATCGACAATGTAGACACTGAGCACTTCCCTCATGGCGTTCGGGTACTGGGACGGCCGCAGGTTATCCAATAGCAACTGGGTCAGGCTGGTGACACGGGACTGCCTCGGGTTGGCCCTTGCTCCATAGAAGAATGTGACCATGGACTGGTCCGGATCGGGATCGATGTCCGGATGCACGGTGGCCTGCAGGTACTGCCTGATCTTCTGGCGAGTGAACGGCAGCAAGGTCTTGATATCGCTGCCCGCCAGCGCATGGGAGGCTTCCAGTACCCGCAGCTCCAGACTGCGGTAATGGGATCGCTGGGAAGCACTCGCCGCTTTGAAGAAGTCGGGGCGATTGTCTTCCACCAGTGCCTCCTGGCGGGCAGCCAAGGGCCCGGCAAGGGACAACATCGCAAGCTCGAGCGCATCGTCGACACCCAGGGCGAAGGCGGGCAAGGCGAGCGTTTCGTTTGCCGGGGCATTCAGGAATGCCTCCAACGCGGCGCTTTGCAAGCGCAGCAAGTCATCTGCCGCTGTTTCGAACACGTGGCCGGACAACTCGGTGGAGATATCCCGGATCTTGCGTTCCAGCCCTTCTAAGACAGGGTTTGTCTTTTGGACCAGTTCCTGGAAGGAGCGGAATTTGCGTATCCCCCCTTCCAGCGAATAGAGGAACAGGAAAGGCTGGTCGGCCCGTTTGATGACCATTGCCGCCGGCCATTTGCGTGGCGTCGCGGCCCCCATGTCGAGCATGACGGCATAGGCATGGGGAATGGGCGAGCGCAACAGGCGGTTCCTGTCTGACATGCGGGGATGGGTCGTGATGATGTCCAACAGCCGGTCTTCGTCGTTGCGCAGGTTCCGCTCATCCTGGGTCAGTGCAACGGCCGGGTCCCGATCCGCCTTGTACAGATCGAACAGATACAGGAAGCGCCGCCCCAGGAAATACGCCAGCGCCGCTTGCGCCGTGGATGGGCTGGGCGTATCGAGGGCGCGTGCTACGTTTTTGTTCACGCGAAACGCGACAAGCTCGTCGAGGAACTGGCGCTTGAGGCTTTCGTTGGCAACAGGTTGGGCGATATAGAAAACCGACTCCAGGGTCGCTGCGGTCTTGCGGTCCAGCGGGCTGACGAACAGGCTGTCAGTCTCTTCCAGCGTATTGGGGCGGGTAAAGAATCCCACGCTGCCGACGGTGTAGGTGGGTGGCGTATCCGATGCCAGGCACTCCAGCATGACGTCGGTGAAACACTGGGAAGACGTCAATGAACGCTTGCCCATCGAGTCGACGGCGAAATGATTCACGTAGCAGTGATCCGGGTCCATCTGCTCGAGCACCGAAGCACGGAATTTCCCTTGGGGGAAACTGGCCTCGAACCTGCCCACCAGCAGGCTTTTGAGCACCGTATCGAACGTTGGAAGCGCGGCGAACAACCGGGCCAGTTGCACCTGGTTGGCATCCAGCAACCCCAGTTGGCGCAGTTGCTCCTTTTCACGGGCGCCGAGCAGATTGCCCTCGGCATCCACCTCTGTAATGACGGGCTGTCCGATGCCTTGGTAACCGGGCGCGATGCCGGCCCGCAACTGCTGCAGGACTTCCTGCGAAAGGGCTTTGCCGTTGGCCCGCAGCGAGGAGAAATCCACAGCCATATGACTGCGATGGGGATAGACCCAACCCTCGCGGGGCGAGAAGGCGGAGGAAGAAGGCCTGCTTTGATGGGCGGCCAGAAAGCCTTGTGTGACAGCGTCCCGCAACGGAACCGATGCGGTTCTCCGTTCGGCGGCCGAATCGACGGTCACCACTTCCTGATAAGTGACTTGAACCTGCGCGTCGCCAGTCAGGCCCCATTGGCCGAGCCATTGATCGGCGAATTTATGCGGCTGAAATCGAATACCGTTGGGTAGCAGGCTGATGGGTTTCAAGGATAGGTCCCGGTTGTTGTTGAGGAACCGGGAACCTATCGCCTCGTCCGATCGGCGATGACATACATATGTATCGCGGCGGCGGGAAAATGTAAGCCGCCATATCTGCTTGAAGGGATCAGGCCAGCTTCTGCGCCAACACCGCGATGTGTTCCGGGCCGATGCCGCAGCAACCGCCCAGGTGGCTGGCGCCGCGCTTCTGCCAATCGGCCGCCCACCGCAGATAACCGGGCGGATCGAGGTCGTCGCGCAGCGGATCCAGCCCGTCGTTGGCCGTCGCTTCCTTCGGTTGCGGCGGGAAGGCGTTGGCGTAGGCACCGATGTGGATCTTCACCCCCAGACGCTCGAAGGTGTCTCGCGCCGCATCAATGGCCGCGCCGATCACTTCCGGCTGGCTGCAGTTGAACAGCAGTGTCTCGACGCCCAGCTCGGCCGCGACCGCCGCCGCGTCCGCCACCGGTTCGCCGGAGCGCAGGCGCGGCACTTCGTCGGTGTCCTCATCCTTCAAGGTAAACGACAGCCAGAACGGCTTGCCGTCCTGGGGCAGGCCGGCATGGATCGCCTTGGCTTCGACCGTCGAGCTCTGGGTTTCAGCCAGCCATAGATCGACATGCGGGGCCAGGCCGGCCACCAGAGGCGCGAGCAGTTCAGTGGCGCGCGAGGCGTCGAACAGGTCGGGGCGGTAGGAACCGAACAGCGGCGGCAATGAACCGGCCACCCGTACCGCTTTGCCGGAAGCCTGCACCGCCCGCCGCGCCAGTTCCCCGGCCAGCGCCGCCAGTGCCTGGCCCTCGGCGGCGAAACGCGCCTCGCCAATATGAAACGGCACCACCGCGTAGCTGTTGCTGGTGATGACGTCCGCGCCGCTGGCGATATAGGCCGCGTGCACCGCTTCCACCGCCTCGGGCGCTTCGCTCAGGGCCAGCGCCGACCATTCGGGCTGCCGGAACGGTGCGCCACGACGTTGCAATTCGCGGCCCATGCCGCCGTCGAGAATGACTGTGGTTGCTGCGCCCATATTCGATTCACTCATAAGCTTATGAAAATAACTAACTACCGGAGTCGTTCTTATAACTATTTAATACGCACTCTTCGATTTGTCACAACTTTTTTCTACCAGGGACTCCACATGAAACGACAACCATTGCTGGCCCTGGGCCTTATTCTGCTGGCCGCTTCGTCGCAAGCGCTCGCCGGAGCCACGCTCGATCGCATCGAACAGAAGAAAGAACTGGTCGGCGTCCTGATGGAAAGCTACCCGCCCTTCTCGTTTCTGAACGACCAGAACCAGCTCGACGGGTTCGACGTGGACGTGGCCAAGGCCGTGGCGCAGAAACTGGGCGTGAAGCTGCGCCTGGAAACGCCTTCCTGGGACGTGATCGCCGCCGGCCACTGGAGCGGACGCTACGACATCTGCATCTGCTCCATGACCCCGAGCAAGGCCCGCGCCGAGGTGTTCGATTTCCCGGTGCAGTATTACGCCTCGCCCGCGGTTATCGTGGTCAATGCCAAGGACGACAGCATCCAGGGCGCCAAGGACCTGAGCGGCAAGAAAGTCGGTCTGACCAGCGCCTCCAGCTATGAAAGTTACCTGAACAAGAACCTGGTGATCGAAGGCGCCGAAGACACCCAATTGAGCTATCCCTTCGACGACGTGCAGATCGCCCCGTACGACACCGACAACGTGGCGTTCCAAGACCTGGGCCTGGGCGCCGGGGTACGGCTGGATGCCGTGCTGACCAACCTGGTGACCGCCCAGCCGCGCCTGACCGAAGACAAACGTTTCAAGCTGGCGGGCGCACCGCTGTATTCCGAGCCGAATTCGGTGGCCATCGAAAAGGGCGATGCCCAGTGGAACAGCAAGGTGCGTGAGGTTTTCGCGCAGTTGAAACAGGACGGCACCTTGAGCAGACTCTCGCAGAAATGGATTGGCGCCGACATCACCCAATGACCTCTTTCCCGCCCTCTTCTCAGCCACCGCAACCGGTGGCTGAGTCGCGCCTGAAGAAAATCTTCGGTTTCCGCACACGGCTGTACCTGACCTGGGCAGCCATGCTGGTGCTGTTCGCGAGCTTTTTCCTGACCTTCGACCTGAAGTTCTCCATCATCCTGGACAAGCTGCCGAACCTGATCGGCCTGCATCTGGCGCCCAACGGCTTCCTGCAAGGCGCGGCGCTGACCCTGTTCCTGTGCCTGTGTTCGATCGTCGCTTCGTCCTTGCTGGGCTTCGCCGCGGCCCTGGCAAGGTTGTCCAGCAGCGCCGTGGCGTTCGGCATCGCCAGCTTCTACGCATCGTTCTTCCGCGGCACCCCCCTGCTGATCCAGATCCTGTTGATCTACCTCGGCCTGCCCCAATTGGGCGTGGTGCCGGGTGCCATCGCCGCCGGGGTGATCGCCCTGTCGCTGAACTACGGCGCCTACCTGAGCGAAATCTTCCGCGCCGGCATCCTCGGCGTTCCTCATGGTCAGCGCGAAGCCTCGCTGGCCCTGGGCATGGGCGAAACCGTGATCTTCTGGCGGGTCACCCTGCCCCAGGCCATGCGCACCATCATCCCGCCCACCACCAACCAGTTCATCTCCATGCTCAAGGATTCATCCCTGATCTCGGTGATGGGGGTCTGGGAAGTCATGTTCCTGGCACAGTCCTATGGTCGTTCCAGCTATCGCTATATCGAGATGCTGACGACGGCGGCGATTATCTATTGGTTGATGTCCATTGCGTTGGAACTGATCCAGGCGCGGATGGAGCGGCATTATGGGAAGGCGTATCTCAAACGCAGCTAAAGGCTCTTGGACGGTCTAACGCACAGGTCCGAGGAAACTGTAGGGCAACGCCACAAGCCGTGGAAGGCAACGCGGCGGATAACCTGAGCACGACCCGACCAGCCTACATGTTCGATCTGCTCTCTCCCGCCAAAGCCGGGGAATCCGCCCGGCATCGCGGCCAGGTTGGAATTTTTAAAGTGTGGCCTCCACCCTTGAGAGGCCGTACTCGATGCCTATCCAACACTCATATCTTCCCCGACGCCTGGCCCTGGCAATTGCCCTGGCCCTGGGTTGCGCCAATGTTTCGATGGCTCAGCAACCGGCTCATATCCCCACGACCGCCGAGCAACAGCAACGCCTGGAGGCCTTCGCCGAAGCGGCCGACACCAGGAAACAAAACGCCAACGTCCCCCGCAAAGGCAACGCGAAATGGACAGGCAAGAACGACCTGGTGATTGTCAGCGCAAACGCGAAGTTCCCCGGTTCCATGGATGGCGGCGGCGGAACCAACATGCTGCGACTGGACCTGGCCAAGCATCCCGTCCTGGGGGAGACCCGTAATTTCGAGGCCTTGCAGGTCTCCCAGGGCGAATGGGAACACACCGCTCGTTTCGCCGGCTGGGGTGTGGTGGAGCCTCAAGCCACGCTGGTCAATACCGGACATATCGACGGACGGATCGGGGTGCTCGGTGCATTCGATAACAAGGGCGCCGTGGCCAATGGCGTGATGGTCGAGCCAGGGGGGCGCATGACCCATTCAGGCACCGCGCATGGCGGAATACATGTACATGAAGCGGCCAGTTTCAGCGGCAACGGAACCGTGGATTTCCTGACAATGGCGGGACGGTGGGAGGTAGGCCCGGATGTCGGCGCCCCCTCGATTACGGGCAATCTCGAACTGTCGAGAAGCGCCGAGCTGGTCTATGGCATCGACGCCAATGGAGGCAGTGCCTCGATCCAGGTCGAAGGCACCGCGACGCTGAATGATTCGACCCTGACAATCGTCGCCGTACCGGCCGACAGCCTTTCCTCCAGTGAACATACCGTCATTCGTGCGGGCAACGTCGTGGGTGAGTTTGGTACGGTCATCGACAACCTCCCATTCATGACGGCCACTGCGCATTACACCGACACTCAGGTTGGCCTGACCTACGTCCGCAACGACACCCCCCTCGAGACCGCCGCAACTTCCGACAACGGGAAGCAATTGGCGGCCAGCATCGAAGAACCACAACCGGTCGAGCCACCACAGCCCAAGCCCGTGGAGACACCCGCCCTCGCCAAAGCGGTTGCCACCAAGCCGAATGCGCCCACCATGCCTTCCAAACCCGCCGCTGCGCTACGAGTCACCCCACCGGCCAGAACACCCAACGCCGCGGTCAACGCGCTGCTGGGAAGCAACAGAATCGTGGCGGCCGATGCCATCGAGCAACTGGCCGGCCAGACTACCGCTAACCTGGCCAATGCCACGTTGAACAGCATCGCGCCAATCAGCGCCGGGATGCTGTCCGCCATGGGCCAGCGGCCTGTCGACGGTCAGGTCTGGATCCAGGCCATCGGCCATGGCGGCACGATCGGCAGGCAATTGGGGAGCGATGCGCTGAAGCATTCCACAAAGGGCCTGATGCTGGGGACCGATTGGGCGATCAGCCCTGAATGGCGCCTGGGCATGATGGGCAGCGAGACCCGGACACAGCTGGACGGTCACCGACTCGACGCAGGCCTCGACAGTTGGTACCTGGGCGCTTACGCCTGGCGCCAGGACGGACCGATGGCACTGCGCCTGGGCGCCGTTCATGGCGATCATGACGGCAGCACCAAGCGCCATGTGGTGTTCAATGGTTTCAACGATCATCTCAAGGGCCGCTACGATGCCAGCACGCAACAGGTCTTCGGGCAACTCGGCTATCGCTTCGACCTCGGCCGTTACGATCTTGAACCCTATGCCCAGCTGGATTATCAGCGCTATCAACGCGACCGCTACACGGAAAAGGGCGGCGACTCGGCGCTGAGGGTCGATCGCCAGACCGAGGACCATTACAGCAGTACCCTGGGCCTGCGCCTCGCCACGGCCTTGGCTTTTGACCAGGGCACGCAATTGACCCCTCGCTTGAATGTCGGCTGGAGACACCTCTACGGCGATGTCAGAGGCAGCGCCCGCCAGAGCCTGGTGAAGGGAGGCAGAACCTATACGGTGCAAGGATCCGACCTGGACCGGGACAGCCTGTTGGTGGAAGCCGGGCTGGACCTGGCTGTTTCGCCACGCCACACGTTGGGATTGGGTTACAGCGGTGAAACGGGCAACGACAACCGCAGTCACGCCTTGATGGGGCAGTGGCGAATGATGTTCTGATCGCCTCGGTGCCTTCCTGTGAGAAAGGCCTGCTCGCAACAGCGGTGGAGCCGCCTGCACGCATGTCGGTCGCACCATCGCCTTGGCGAATTGGCTTCACCCTCCCGGTGACCTGGCTTTCGAAAAAAAAGGGGAGCACATGCCCCCCCGAGGTTAAACGGTTGTATCGAGGCTGTTCGCTCAGCCTTCGATCTCGATCAGGATCTCGCCCGGATTGACCCGGTCGCCCTTGGCCACATGAATGGCCGTGACCTTGCCGGCGATGGCGGCCTGCACTTCGGTCTCCATCTTCATGGCTTCGGTGATCAGCACGGCCTGACCGGCCTTCACTACGTCGCCTTCCTTGACCAGCACGTCGACGATGTTGCCCGGCATGGTGGTGCTGACGTGGCCCGGCGCAGTGGCTTGCTTGCGCTTGCTGCTGCCACCGCCGACGAATTCATTGAGGGGCTCGAACACGACCTCTTCCGGCATACCGTCGATGGACAGGTAGAAGTGACGCTTGCCTTCGGCCTTGACGCCCACGCCGGTGATGTCGACGCGGTAGGTTTCGCCGTGGACGTCAATGACGAATTCCGTTGGCACACCCTCACCCGCCGCCGCGCTCACGCCGCCCGCCTCAGGGATCGGCAGCAACACCTCTGGCGTCAGGGTGCCGGCTTCGCGCTCTTCGAGGAACTTGCGACCGATGTCCGGGAACATGGCGTAGGTCAGCACGTCCTCTTCGGACTTGGCCAACGCGCCGATCTCGCCACGCAACTTGGTCATTTCCGGCTTGAGCAGATCGGCCGGACGCACGTCGATCACCTCTTCGCTGCCAATGGCCTGGCGACGCAGTTTTTCGTTCACCTGGCCCGGCGCCTTGCCGTAACCGCCTTGCAGGTAGAGCTTCACTTCGTTGGTGATGGTCTTGTAGCGCTCACCGGCCAGTACGTTGAAGAACGCCTGGGTGCCGACGATCTGCGAGGTCGGAGTCACCAGCGGCGGGAAGCCGAGGTCTTCGCGTACTCGCGGGATTTCCGCCAGCACTTCGTTCATGCGGTTCAGCGCGCCCTGCTCTTTCAACTGGTTGGCCAGGTTGGAAATCATCCCGCCGGGCACCTGGTTGACCTGGACACGGGTGTCCACCGCCGTGAATTCACTTTCGAACTGATGGTATTTCTTGCGCACGGCATAGAAATACAGACCGATTTCCTGCAGCAGTTCCAGGTCCAGGCCGGTGTCGAACTCGCTGCCCTTGAGAGCCGCGACCATCGATTCCGTACCTGGATGGCTGGTGCCCCAGGCGAAGCTGGAAATGGCGGTGTCGATGTGATCGGCGCCGTTCTCGACGGCCTTGAGCTGGCACATCGCGGCCAGGCCGGCGGTGTCGTGGGAGTGGATGAATACCGGCAGCGATTGCTCGGCCTTCAACGCCTTGACCAACTCGCCTGTGGCGTACGGGGTCAGCAAACCGGCCATGTCCTTGATCGCCACCGAATCGCAACCCATGGCTTCCATCTGCTTGGCCTGGGCCACGAACGCCTCGATGGTATGCACCGGGCTGGTGGTGTAGGCGATGGTGCCCTGGGCATGCTTGCCGGCGGCCTTCACGGCCTCGATGGCGACGCGCAGGTTACGCACGTCGTTCATCGCGTCGAAAATCCGGAATACGTCGATGCCGTTGACGGCGGCCTTGGCCACGAACGCCTTGACCACGTCGTCGCTGTAATGGCGATAACCCAGCAGGTTCTGGCCGCGCAGCAGCATTTGCAGGCGAGTGTTGGGCAGTGCGGCACGCAGTTGGCGCAGGCGCTCCCACGGATCTTCCTTCAGGAAACGCACGCAGGCATCGAAGGTCGCGCCGCCCCAGACTTCCAGCGACCAATAGCCGACTTTGTCGAGCTTGTCGCAGATAGGCAGCATGTCTTCGGTGCGCATGCGGGTGGCAAGCAGCGATTGGTGAGCGTCGCGCAGGATAGTGTCGGTTACGTGGATCTTCTTGGGCATTGTCATGATTCCTTACAGGCCTGCGTGGGCGGCAATGGCGGCAGCGATGGCCAGGGCCAGCTCTTCGGGTTTGCGCTTGATCGAGTAGTTGGTCAATTCAGGATGGCTTTCGACGAAGCTGGTATTGAACTGACCGCTACGGAATTCGGGGTTGCGCAGGATTTCCTGGTAATACGCCGCGGTGGTCTTGACCCCTTGCAGGCGCATGTCGTCCAGGGCCCGCAGGCCACGGTCCATGGCTTCTTCCCAGGTCAACGCCCAGACCACCAGTTTCAGGCACATCGAATCGTAGAACGGCGGAATGGTGTAGCCGGTGTAGATCGCCGTGTCGGTACGCACGCCGGGACCGCCAGGCGCGTAATAACGAGTGATCTTGCCGAAGCTGGGCAGGAAATTGTTCTTCGGGTCCTCGGCGTTGATCCGGAACTGCAGGGCGAATCCACGGTGCTGGATGTCTTCCTGCTTGACCGACAGCGGTAGGCCGGAGGCGATGCGAATCTGCTCGCGGACAATATCGATCCCGGTGATTTCTTCGGTGATGGTGTGCTCCACCTGAACCCGGGTGTTCATTTCCATGAAGTACACCTCGCCCTCGGCGAGCAGGAACTCCACGGTGCCAGCGTTTTCATAGCCCACGGCCTTGGCGGCACGCACCGACAGATCGCCGATGTAGGCACGCTGCTCGGGCGTCAGCTGTGGGCTGGGAGCGATTTCGATCAGCTTCTGGTTGCGACGCTGGATCGAGCAGTCCCGCTCGAACAGATGCACCACGTTGCCGAAACTGTCCCCCAGGATCTGCGCTTCGATGTGCTTGGGGTTGACGATGCATTTTTCCAGGAACACTTCCGCCGAACCGAACGCCTTGGTGGCTTCGGAGATAACGCGAGGGAAGGCCTGTTCGAGTTCTTCGCGGCTGTTGCAACGACGAATACCGCGGCCACCGCCGCCGGACGTTGCCTTGAGCATCACCGGGTATCCGATCCGGTCGCCCTCGGCCAACGCCTCCTCGATACCCGAAACGTTGCCCTCGGTGCCTGGGGTAACCGGCACGCCGGCCTTGATCATGCTGCGACGCGCTTCGGTCTTGTCGCCCATGCGTCGAATGACTTCAGCTGCCGGACCAATGAACTTGATACCGCGTTCGGCGCAGATATCCGCCAGTTCGGCGTTTTCCGAAAGGAAGCCATAACCGGGATGCAAGGCATCGCAGCCGGTCTCCACGGCGAGGTTCACCAGCTTGCGCGGGTTGAGATAACCGGCCAGCGGATCGGCGCCGATGCTGTGGGCCTCGTCCGCGCGCTTGACATGCAAGGCATGGCGGTCCGCGTCGGAGTAGACCGCGACCGAGCGAATGCCCATCTCGGCGCAGGCGCGCACGATTCGGACGGCAATCTCACCGCGGTTGGCGATCAGGATCTTTGTTATCAATTGGAGGTTCCCTTGAGCCGGTGATACCACGGCCTGGACGTTCAGGCCGACGCGTGACCAGATGTAACAATTGGTCGCAGCTCCACACTAGTACCGGGCGGGGATTAACAAAAATGAATATTTATTGGGTCACGCATAAGCCAAGACTTATAGTTGCGTTGTCGGGATCGGACCAAGGTGAGTGAAAAATGCGTAAGTCATTGATGCGTATGACTTTGCGTCAACTGCAAATTTTCAATGAAGTGTGCGACCTGAGGTCCTACAGCCGTGCTGCCGAGGAAATGTCTCTCACGCAACCAGCCGTTAGCCTACAGATTCGATCCCTTGAAGAGCTGATTGGCCAGCCGTTGTTCGAGTATGTCGGGAAAAAACTCTACATGACCGAAGCCGCCGAAGCCCTCCAACGCGCCAGCCGGGATATCTTCGGGCGCCTGGAGAACCTCGATATGCAGCTTTCGGACATGCAGGGCTCGCTGCAGGGGCAATTGAAACTGGCGGTGGAATCCAGCGCGAAATATTTCGTGCCGCACCTGTTCGCCGCGTTCAAGCGCCAGCATCCGGAGGTCAACCTGAACCTTACTGTGGTCAATCGCGGACAAGTGATCCGGCGGCTTTCGGACAACCGCGATGACCTGGTGATCATGTCCATGGTGCCCCAGGACATGGGGCTTGAGTTCCTGCCGTTTCTCAATAATCCGATTGTGGCCGTGGCGCCGCCGGATCACCCACTGTGTCACATGGGGGCATTGCGCCTGCAGGACCTGGAGCCCTACACACTGTTGCTGCGCGAACCCGGGTCGGGAACGCGGCTGGCCTGCGAGGAATATTTCAAGGAAAAGCGGGTGCATTTCACCCAGACGCTGGAAGTGGCCTCGGCCGAAGCCCAACGCGAATGCGTAGTGGCGGGGCTGGGCGTGGCGTTGTTGACGCGCCACGCCGTGAGCCGGGAATTGTCGTCCGGCGCACTCATCGAGCTGCCGGTGGAAGAGTTGCCGCTCTACCGAAGCTGGTGCCTGGTGCAGGCCAGGGCGAAGCGTTTGTCACCGGTGGCCCACGCCTTCCTGGCGTTCGTTCGCGGTGAGCGCGCCCAGATCATTGGCCTGGTTGAGCGTTTCGACGGGAAGCCACCGGCGTTGCCTGCCAGTAGTTGAATTCTGTCGCGTCAGGAAATTCGCTGATTTCGGCCAGGAGCTGGCGCTGTTCGAAGCGGTCTTCGATCGCACGACGGAACGCCATGCGGCGTTGGTCTTCCTGCTGGCGACGGGTTTTGACGGCGCTGCGTTCTTCGTAGGACTGGGTCATGTCGAGACTCCCAAGACGTATACGGGAGTTTCAAGATGAAGGCTTGGGATGACGTTTTGGCGGCGCGTGGGTTACAGAACGATGAATTCGAGCGATGGGATCTTGGGGAGGGTTGAGCCTGTGGCGAGGAGACTTGTCCCCTCGCCACAACGGCGCTTGCCTTGATGATTGGCTCAGTCGTCCAGTGCCTTGACCGACTTGGGCGACAGCCGCAGGCTGCGAAGGCTGCGCTTGACGCTCTTGAGGTGGTTGACCAGGCTCGGGCCGCGCGCCATGGCAACCCCCATCGCCAGCACATCGATGACCACCAGGTGCGCGATACGCGAGGTCAGCGGTGTGTAGATTTCAGTGTCTTCGTGCACGTCGATGGCCAGGTTCACGGTCGAGAGCTCGGCCAATGGCGTCTGGCTCGGGCACAGGGTGATCAGCGAGGCGCCGCTTTCGCGCACCAGGTTGGCGGTGATCAGCAGGTCCTTGGAGCGCCCCGACTGAGAAATGCAGATCGCCACATCGGTGGGTTTCAACGTGACCGCCGACATCGCCTGCATGTGCGGGTCGGAATAGGCTGCCGCAGTGAGCAGCAGGCGGAAAAACTTGTGTTGGGCATCGGCCGCCACGGCACCCGAAGCGCCGAAGCCATAGAATTCGACGCGCTGGGCCTGGGACATGGCCGTCACGGCTTTTTGCAAGGCCACCGGGTCGAGCTTCTCGCGAACCTCCATCAGCGTATGCAAGGTGGTGTCGAAGATCTTCAGGCTGTAGTCGGCAACCGAGTCGTCCTCATGGATCGCAAACTGACCGAAGCTTGCGCCGGCCGCCAGGCTTTGCGCCAGCTTGAGCTTCAAGTCCTGGAAACCCGAGCAACCGATGGCGCGGCAGAACCGCACGATGGTCGGCTCGCTGATGCCGACGCTGTGGGCAAGGTCAGCCATGGAGCTGTGCATCACGGCCGCAGGATCGAGCAGTACGTGATCGGCGACTTTCAGTTCCGATTTGCGCAGCAGGTGGCGTGACTGGGCGATGTGTTGCAACAGGTTCAAGGGACTGGACTCTTGTTATTGGCGGCGTTATTGGCAGATGCCGGATGCAGCAGTGATGTAGCCAAGCTTGTAGTTATACTACATGAATTGCCTTTTTGCCCGCCCGATACGTAACTCGATCGCCCGATTCCATGCCGCATGCGCGTCATGTAGCAGAGGTGAGCCATGAATCGCCCGGCTTGTCGCGCAACAACGCGGCCAGGCCTTGGGACTCGAGCGGACGACTGATGAGGTAGCCCTGCACTTCATCGCACTGTTCAGCCTTCAGGAACGCCAGCTGGCCCTGGTGCTCGACACCCTCGGCCACCACCTTGAGCGACAGGCCATGGGCCATGGCGATGATCGCCCGGGTGATCGCAGCATCCTCGCCGCCCTCTTCCAGCCCACGGATGAACGCCTGGTCGATCTTCACGTAATCCACCGGAATACGCTTGAGGTAGCTCAGCGAGGAATAGCCGGTGCCGAAATCGTCGATCGCCAGCTTGACCCCCAGGTCTCGCAGTTGCTGGAAGGTGGCGATGATGTGTTCGACGCTGTCGAGCAACTGGCTCTCGGTCAGTTCCAATTCCAGGCAATGAGGAGCCAGGCCGGTTTCTTCCAGCACTTGCCGCACGAGGCTGACCAACTTGCCCTGGCGCAACTGATGCACCGACAGATTGACCGAGACCCTGATAGGCGAAAGCCCCTGGCGCTGCCATTCGCACGCCTGCCAGCAGGCCTGGCGCAACACGAACTCGCCAATCGGCCCGATCAACCCGGTCTCTTCGGCCAGGCCGATGAACTCCCCCGGCGGTACCCGGCCCATGGTCGGATGATCCCAGCGCACCAAGGCTTCGGCGGCGTTCAGACGACCGGTCGCCAGGCACAGCTTGGGTTGGTAGAACACCTTCAATTGCTGTTCTTCCAGGGCCTTGCGCAGTTGGTTTTCCAGCTGCAGCCGCTCCAGCGTACTGGCTTGGAGGCTGTCGGTGAAAAACTGGAAGTTGTTGCCTCCCAGGTGTTTGGCATGTTGCATGGCCATGTTTGCCTGGCTGACCAGGGTGGCGACTTCACGCGCGTTATCGGGTAGCAGGCTGATGCCGATGGAGGCGCTGACCACCAGCTCATGGCCTTCGATGGTCAGCGGCAGGCGCAACTTGGCGGACAGGCGGGTCGCCACCCGGGCCAGGCTGGAAAGATTGCCGTAGGCATCGAACAGCACCCCGAACTCATCGCCGGACAGTCGGGCGATGGTGTCGGCCTCGGGCAACGCGTTGATCAGGCGCCGGGCCATTTTCTGTAGCAACTGGTCGGCAATGTCATGCCCCAGGCTGTCGTTGAGCAACTTGAAGCGATCCAGGTCGATATGCAGCAATGCAAGGCTGCGCCGCCCTCCCTGTCGCACACGCTGGTGGGCTTCATGCAACCGCTCGCGGAACAGCGACCGGTTCGCCAGCCCCGTCAGTTCATCATAGTGGGTGAGGTAGCGCATCCGCTCCTCGGATTCGCGCCTCGCCGAAAGATCGGCGAAGAAGCCCACAATATGACTGACATTTCCTCGTACATCGCGCACGACGTTCAGTTGCAGCCATTGCGGGTACAGCTCGCCGTTGGCCCGAGCCTCGACCAGTTCGCCCTGCCAGGTGCCGTGCGCCTTGAGGGCCTGGCGAATGACCGGATAGTGCCGCCGGGCGTCCCGACTGCACGGAAGATCCACCACGTTGCAACCCAGCATGTCATCGATATTGAACCCGGTGACCCGGGTGAATGCCTGGTTGGCGGCCAGCAGTGCGTAGTTGGGATCGAAAATCACGATGCCTTCGCTGGCGGCCTCGAACACCGTAGCAGCCAATTGCCGCTGCTGTTCCAGCTCTTTGCTGGCGCTGATGTTTCGTCGAGTGCCGACCATCCGCAACACCCGGCCGCTGGCGCTGCGTTCCACGGCCCGCCCGCGGTCTTCGATCCACACCCAGTGCCCGTCGCTGTGGCGAATGCGATATTCGATCTGGTAGTCCTCGCTACGGCCCTTCAGATGCTCGATCAGGGCTCGCTTGAGCGCTGGCAGATCTTGTGGATGCAGGCGGGGCGTGAGATGGCTGAGCATCGCCGTGACGTATTCGCGCTCCAGCCCGAACAACTCCTTGAGCTGGGTATGGTGGACTTCGTCGGTTTGCAGGTTCCAGTCCCACAACCCCAGCTCGCTCGCCTTGAGGGCCAAGGCCAGGCGCGCCTCGCTCTTGCTCAGGGCCTGGCTGGCCACCTCCAGTTCAAGGCTGCGCTGGGCCACGCGCGCCTCGAGGCCAACCTGGGCGGCGCGCAACCGCTCTTCGGCGAGACGACGCTGTTCGACTTCCCTGGCCAACGCCTCGTTGAGCTGCGCGCTACGAATCTGTGTCTGCTGCAGATGTTCGATCAATGCCTGATTCTGGAAACGTCGCAGCATGCCGTTCTGCATCAGTCGATTGACCTGCCAGGCCACCACGCTCAGCGATACCAGAACAGCCAGGCCGAGCCAGCCCCATCCGTGCTGCTGCTGGTCGTCGCCCCAGAACAGGAAACCGATCGCCGGCAGCAGGCAGGGCAAGGTAAAAGACAGGTAGGCGGGAAGGCTCACCGCATAGGCGACACTGGCCGACAGGGTGGCCGCGCCGATCAGGCCGAACACCCAGGCCTGTTGCTGGAAGTTGTCGGTCGGGGCCAGGGCGATGCCGGCAATGGCCAGCGTCAGGCCGGTCATCGCCGAGCCCAGCAAAAACATCCGCAGCCAGATGGGATGCGCCTGGCGGCCCGGGATCGCCGAATCGAAGGCAGCCACCTGGATCACCCTCAGCGCCACCAGGGACAACAGCCACACCAGCCAGACGCTGACCAGGACATAGCGTGACGGATCCCACAACAGCGCCGCGCAGACCAGGCCGTTGACCAGCATGAACAAGGTTGGCAGCAGCGAGCCCTGGTACAGCAACCGTGTACGCTCTACCGCCATCTCCGTGGCGTACTGCTTGCGAATGACCCGCGGTTCCACACAAGGGCCCGCCAGATCGGAATTGAGGGTCATAGGCACTGTTCTTGTTCTTATCACAGGGGCACGGAGAACCCGAAAGAGCACCGAGCATACACAAGCCCGGGCTTATCCCACACTGCCGAGGCTCATAAAAATACGCAAAAAATTCGCCATTGCGACGTTCCTCGAACGCTGCGCACGAGGCCTGGCAACGCTCCTGCACCATGACTGACCGGTCATCCCCGACCGGTCTTTTATCGGTTGCTGCAAAGCTTGGTTTGCCCGGGGTGACGCCGCGCCCTAGAATGCCCCGATGCGCGATGATCTCTCCCTTCTGCTGAACTCCCTCAACGACGCCCAACGCCAGGCCGTAGCCGCCTCCGTGGGCCGTCAGTTGGTCCTGGCCGGTGCCGGCTCCGGCAAGACCCGAGTGCTGGTGCACCGTATCGCCTGGTTGATCCAGGTCGAGAACGCCTCGCCTCATTCGATCCTGTCGGTGACCTTTACCAACAAGGCCGCTGCCGAGATGCGTCATCGCATCGAGCAGTTGATGGGCATCAACCCGGCCGGCATGTGGGTCGGCACGTTCCACGGCCTGGCGCACCGCTTGCTGCGGGCGCACTGGCAGGAAGCCGGCCTGAGCCAGACCTTCCAGATCCTCGACAGCGACGACCAGCAGCGGCTGGTCAAGCGGGTGATCCGCGAGCTGGGCCTGGACGAACAGCGCTGGCCCGCCCGCCAGGCCCAATGGTTCATCAACGGTCAGAAAGACGAAGGCCTGCGACCACAGCATATCCAGGCCAGTGGCGACCTGTTCCTGGCGACCATGCGCGGCATCTATGAAGCCTACGAGGCGGCATGCCAACGGGCCGGCGTCATCGATTTTTCCGAGCTGCTGCTGCGGGCTCTGGACCTGTGGCGCGATCATCCGGGCCTGCTGGAGCATTACCAGAAGCGCTTCAGGCATGTCCTGGTGGACGAATTCCAGGACACCAACGCCGTGCAGTACGCCTGGTTGCGCCTGCTGGCCAAGGGCGGCGACAGCCTGATGGTGGTGGGCGACGACGACCAGTCGATCTATGGCTGGCGCGGCGCCAAGATCGAGAATATCCACCAGTATTCAGCGGACTTCCCCGACGCCGAGGTCATCCGCCTCGAACAGAACTATCGCTCGACCGCCGGTATCCTCAAGGCTGCCAACGCACTGATCGCCCACAATACCGGGCGCCTGGGCAAGGAGCTGTGGACCGACGGCAATGAAGGCGAAGCGATCAACCTGTACGCCGCGTTCAACGAACACGATGAAGCCCGCTATGTGGTGGAAACCATCCAGAGCGCGCTGAAGACCGGCCTCTCCCGCAGCGACATCGCCATCCTGTATCGCTCCAACGCCCAATCCCGGGTCCTGGAAGAAGCCCTGTTGCGCGAACGGATCCCCTACCGGATCTATGGCGGCCAACGCTTCTTCGAACGAGCCGAAATCAAGAACGCCATGGCCTACCTGCGCCTGCTGGAGGGCCGCGGCAACGATGCCGCCCTGGAGCGGGTGATCAACGTGCCGACCCGTGGCATCGGCGAAAAGACCGTCGAGGCGATTCGCGAACACGCCCGCCATAGCCACGTATCCATGTGGGAAGCCATGCGCCAGCTGGTGGCCAACAAAGGCGTGACCGGCCGCGCCGCCGGCGCCCTGAAGGCCTTCATGGAGCTGATAGACGACCTGGCGGCCAAGTGCGCAGAGATGCCGCTGCACCTGATGACCCAGACCGTTATCGAGCAGTCCGGGCTGATTGCCTACCACGAGGCGGAAAAAGGCGAGAAAGGCCAGGCCCGGGTGGAAAACCTCGAGGAACTGGTCAGCGCCGCGCGCAACTTCGAGAACACCGAAGAAGACGCCGACCTGTCGCCGTTGTCGGCCTTCCTGGGCCATGCTTCCCTGGAGGCGGGCGATACCCAGGCCGACGAGCATGAAGACAGCATCCAACTGATGACTTTGCACAGCGCCAAGGGCCTGGAATTCCCCTACGTCTTTCTGGTGGGCATGGAAGAAGGCCTCTTCCCGCACAAAATGAGCCTGGAAGAACCGGGGCGCCTGGAAGAAGAGCGGCGCCTGGCCTACGTGGGCATCACCCGGGCCATGCAGAACCTGGTGCTGACTTACGCCGAAACCCGACGCCTGTACGGCAGCGAAACCTACAACAAGGTGTCGCGTTTCGTACGCGAAGTACCGAAGGGCCTGATCCAGGAAGTCCGGTTGTCCAACAGTGTCAGTCGACCATTCGGTGGCAGCCAGTCGCAAGGCACCAGCAGCCTGTTCGGCGGCAGCGATATCCCGGAGACCGGCTTCAGCCTGGGCCAGACCGTGCGCCATTCGGTATTCGGCGACGGCGTGATCCTCAATTTCGAAGGCGCCGGCGCCCAGGCCAGGGTCCAGGTGAACTTCAGCGAAGGCAGCAAATGGCTGATGCTGGGGTACGCCAAGCTGGAAGCGATCTAGAGAGTTGTGTAGGCCCCTGTGGGAGCGAGCTGGCTCGCGATAGCCGTCGGTCAGTCAATATGGATGCTGACCGAGACACCGCTATCGCGAGCAAGCTCGCTCCTACAGTTTTCTGGAAAATATTTCCGATAGAACTTGTTCCTCTTTCCTACAGCCCAAAGCGAACAAGCCCTCTTGCGCGATTGAAGCTGAACCTAACCTGTCACGCAAAAGCCCGAAACACTCTGCCGCTAGCCAGCAACAGTTCACCTGTGCAACATGGCGCGCGTGCTATCCACAAATGGGAATGCCTTTATATGAAACGTTTTCTTAGCATCGCCATGGCGTTGTGCATCGGCCTGACGATGGCCATCGACGCCAATGCCGCCAAGCGTTTTGGCGGTGGTAAAAGCTCGGGCGCGGCCCCGACTCACCAGACCAGCCAGATGGCGCCGTCCTCTGCTGCCGGGTCCACTGCCGCCACCGCAGGCGCGGCCGGTGCCGCTGGCGCCGCCACCAAGGCCAGCGGTGCTTCGCGCTGGCTCGGCCCATTGGCCGGCATCGCGGCCGGCGGTCTGCTCGCTTCCATGTTCATGGGCGATGGCTTCCAGGGCATGCAGATCTTCGACATCCTGATCATGGCGGTCATCGCCTTCCTGGTCTTCCGCTTCATTGCCGCCCGTCGTCGCAAGCAGCAGGAGCAATTCGCCCCGGCCGGCCATGCACCGATGCAGCGTGAAGTATTCAACCAGCAGCCTTCCGCCGGCTCCATCTTCGGTGGCTCGGCCGCTCCGGTGGCCGCCCGTCCAGTGATCAACGCTCCGGCCTGGTTCAACGAAGAGCGTTTCGTCGAAGCCGCGCGTACCCACTTCCAGTCCCTGCAGCAACACTGGGACGCGAACGAAATGGACAAGATCGCCGAGTTCGTGACCCCGCAATTGCTGGAGTTCCTCAAGCGCGAGCGTGCGGAACTGGGTGACGGCTTCCAGTCCACCTACATCGACAACCTGCAGGTACAACTGGACGGCGTCGATGATCGCGCCGACAAGACCATCGCTACCCTGACCTTCAGCGGTGTATCGAAGAACTCTCGCTTCGACCAGGGCGAAGCGTTCAGCGAAAGCTGGAACATGGAACGCGCCCAGGGCGACAACCAGCCTTGGCTGGTGGCAGGTATCCGCCAGAACGGTTGAACCTTTGCGCGTTTTGCAGGTTGAAATAAGAGAACCCCGGCTCAGGCCGGGGTTTTCTATTTCGCGGTTGCATCTATGGCGAGCTACTGTATAAACCGCTCCATACAAACCGCGCCATCGAGAAAGAGGATCCCCGGACGTGGAAGAAATTATCGAACAACTGCGTGAAGCCAACGAACCCGTACCGGTTCCACTGGAGTTGCCCGACGAAGACCTGCTGGTAGAAATCGAAGAACAGCTGTTCATCGACATCCCGTTTGTCTTCAGAGAGTTTTTGCTGACCGTCAGCGATGTCGTCTATGGCAGCCTGGAGCCGGTGACCGTCACCGATCCACAATCCCATACCTACCTGCCGGACGTGGCCGCCAACGCCTGGGATGCCGGTGTCGACCGCAGCCTGATCCCGATCTGTCAGGACGGCGACGACTACTACTGCGTCGAAGAAGACGGCACCGTCGTGTTGTGGCAGGCCGAAGACGAGTTGCTTGCCGAGGAAACCTGGGAGTCCGTCTGGCACTGGGCACGGGATGTCTGGCTGGAGAGCTGACCCCCTGGGCCGGTCAATGCCCGGACGACTCCTTGTGGTTGTCCAGGGTCTCCAGCAAGGCCACCTGCATCCTGGTGTGCAACCGGACGAACCAACGCCAGAGCAGTGCCGCTACGGCCGTTGCCACCACTGCAATCAATGCCAGCAACTTGTTGGTCGGCAGGATACTGGCCGACAAGGCTGCCAGGAGCAGGAAAATCACCAGCAGCGAAAGGATCGGGATCACTTCGGCGATCACCCGACGTACGCGCTGGGTATGGCGGCCGGCCATTTCCGCCTTCACCCCCATCTCTGCCAGCATCATCGACAGCGCCTTGAGCTTGCGGTACGCGGCGATCAGGAACGGCAGCGACAGTAGCAGCGCCCCACCCCAGATCAATGCTTTCTGCCAGCTTGGGTCGCTGATCCAGGCTTGCATATGAACCGACATGCGCTCGGCAAAATAGCCGCCCGAGACAAAGATCGCGATCACCAGGGCCAGGTTGATGCCTACCTGCAACAAGATCCGCCTGATCATGGAAGCGATCAACGCATTCTCACCGTGGGGCTGGATGTTGCGCAGCCACTCGCCATACATCCCCAATACCCGCGACAGCCGTTGCGGTACCACGGTCGCCAATTTGACGGACAACGGATCCGCGGCTCGGATCAGGTAAGGCGTCAGCAGCGTGGTCAGCACCGAGACGGCGACTGCGACCGGGTAAAGGAAGTCGCTGGTGACCTGCAGGGTCATCCCCAGTGAAGCGATGATGAAGGAAAATTCGCCAATCTGTGAAAGCCCCATCCCTACCCGCAGCGATGTGCGTCCGTCATTACCAGCGATAAAGGCACCCAGGCCGCAGGAAAGCATCTTGCCCAGTACCACCGCGACCGTGATCACCGCGATCGGCCAGGCATACTGCAGCAGGATGACCGGGTCGAGCATCAGGCCTATGGCCACGAAAAAAATCGCACTGAACAGATCGCGTACCGGTTCCACCAAGCGCTCGATCTTCAGCAACTGTCGGGACTCGGCCATGATCGCACCGATCAGGAAAGCCCCCAGCACCATGCTGTACTCAAGCTTCACCACCAACAGACAGAAGCCGAAACACAGGCCCAGGACGGTGATCAGCAGCATCTCGTTGCTGTCGAATTTCGCCACATAGGCCAGCAGCCTCGGCACCAGCAAGATGCCAATCACCAGCGCGACGATCATGAACAGCGAAAGCTTGCCGACCGTGGAAAACACCTCGCCGGAGCTCACCGTACCGCTGACAGCGATGCTCGACAGCAAGGCGATGATACCGATGCCAAGGATGTCCTCGACGATCAATACCCCGAAGATCAACTGGGCGAAACGCTCGTTCTTCATCTTCAGGTCGTTAAGTGCCTTGACGATGATCGTGGTCGAAGAGATCGCCAGGATCGCGCCCAGGAACAGCGAGTCCATGGTGCTCCAGTCGAACCAGCGGCCTATTTCATAACCGATCCAGATCATCAACACGATTTCGAGGAACGCGGCGATGAATGCCGTGGCACCCACCTTGAACAGCTTGCGCAGGCTGAATTCCAGGCCCAGGCAGAACATGAGGAAGATCACCCCGAGCTCAGCGAGGGTCTTGATCGTGTCTTCGTCGTGGATGAAGCCAAACGGCGGTGTATGGGGACCGATGAGGAAACCGGCAACGATGTAGCCCAGCACCACCGGTTGCTTGAAACGATGAAACAAGACCGTCACCAGCCCGGCTGCCAGCATGATGATCGCCAAGTCTTGAATGAAGTTGATGGCATGCATCTGTAGGGCTCCCTGTCGCCGACTGGATAAGTCCGTTTCTCTTGTAGGAAATGCCCTCGCGATGGGCTTTTGCAGGTTAACACCGCGACTTCTGACAAAAAGACGGTGCAATATAAGGAAACAGATCCATCGACGCGTGACGGCAGCCACAGGCGCAGCGTCCCGATATCGGTGGTTTTGCAAAAAGGTCGAGCAGGCCACTGACCAGCGCCCGCAGAGGTGCACTTCCCTAATCGCTGCCTTGATCCGTGAGAACGTTATGGAACCCGGAAACGCCCAACTGTCGATGACGGTGTTGATGACCCCCGATATGGCCAACTTCTCTGGCAATGTCCACGGCGGCACCCTGCTCAAATACCTCGACGAAGTCGCTTATGCCTGCGCCAGCCGCTACGCTGGCCGCTACGTGGTGACCTTGTCGGTGGATCAGGTGATTTTTCGCGAGCCGATTCACGTCGGTGAGTTGGTGACCTTCCTGGCGTCGGTGAACTACACCGGCAACACCTCGATGGAGGTGGGCATCAAGGTGGTGACCGAGAACATCCGCGAGCGCTCGGTTCGCCATACCAATAGCTGCTTCTTCACCATGGTTGCGGTGGACGACCAGCGCAAACCCGCCCCCGTACCGCCCTTGCAGCCACAGAACAGCGAAGCCAAGCGCCGCTACGAGCAAGCCCAGCAACGCCGGCAGATTCGCCAGGAGCTGGAGAAGCGCTATCAGGAGATCAAGGCGGACGCGCCTTGACGGAAGCTGGAGCGGTGTCGGTCACAAGTGGATCGGCACAGCCTCGAACCGCACACGTGGATGGGTGATGCGATCCTGGGCGCGCACCAGTTGCAATTCATAACTGGCGCACGCCTGGGTTTCCAGCAATACCTCATGCACCGCGGCGGCAGTGAATTCAAGCGCCGCCACCAGGCTGTCACCCAGCAGTATCCGCGCCAGAAACAATCCGGATGTCAGGTCGCCTACCCCCACCGGCTGACGCGGGAATGCCAGCAATGGTCGCCGCAGGTGCCAGTTGCCTTCGGCGGTTACCAGCAGCATTTCGAAGCTGTCCTCGGCCTTGCCAGGATACGCCAGGTGCTTGACCAGCACGGCCTTGGGACCACGAGCCAGCAGCGCACGCGCCATGCCCAGGCAGTCGAGCAGCGATTGCGCCTTGCGCCCGGAAAAACTGTCCAGTTCCAGTTGGTTCGGGCACATCAGATCCGCTACCGCGGCGGCCTCTTCCAGCAGGAACTCGCTCACCTCGGGCGCGACGATGCAGCCCTTCTCCGGATGCCCCATGACCGGGTCGCACAAGTACAGCGCCTTGGGATTGGCAGCCTTGATCCGGGCCACGCCGGTCAGGATCGCCCGACCCTGGGCCGCGCTGCCCAGGTAACCGGAGAGAACCGCATCGCAATGACCCAGCTCGCCAATCGCCGCAATACCTTCGATCAATGCCGGTATCTGCTGGGGCGCATGAACTTCCCCGGCCCATTGGCCATACTGGGTGTGATTGGAAAACTGCACGGTGTTGAGCGGCCAGACGTTGACCCCGACCCGCTGCATGGGAAACACGGCGGCGCTGTTGCCAGCATGACCGAATACCACGTGAGACTGTATGGCGAGCAGATGAGGCGTACGTTTCATGCGGGTGGTTTCCGTAAAACGATTGAAATTCAAGCCGCGCAGTATGCGACTAAACACAGCCTGTACGACAGACCGGCGACACAGTTAAGCTGACGGCAACTTGTTGGAGCACTTCGTTCATGCTGACTCTTGGAAACATCTTCGTGCTGATGCTGCTGGCTACCGGTGGCGCCTGGTTGTGGCACAACCACGGCTTGCGCGAACGGGCATTGGCGAGGGTCATGCAGCATTGTGCCAACCTCAGGATCGAGCTGCTGGATGGCAACGTCGCGCTGAAGAAGATCGGGTTTGTGAAGGATGCCAGTGGCCGACGGCGCCTGGCGCGGATCTACAATTTCGAGTTCACAGTCACTGGCGAGTCCCGCCATTCGGGCACTATCACCCAATTCGGCGCCCACAGCGCACACATCGAGCTGGCGCCGTATCCGATGCCGTTCGAAGAGTCGCCCGAAACCTTGGCTGAACCGGTCCAGGCCAGGCCTCGGGCCGAGGTCATCGAGTTGAGCCAATGGCGGCAGGAACACAACAAGTGGAAGCCTTGAACCACCGCTGACTCATGACCGTCGGCAATTGGCCAGGCCAACCTGCAGGGTCGGAACGTCTTGCGGCTCGCCGAAAATCAATTCAAGCCGGGAATCCTGCCGCCACTCGCTGCTTTGCCAATCCAGCGCCGCCCCCTCCAGTGCATTGGCTGAAACCCAATCCTCGGTGCTGTGGATAACCAGCTTCGCCCGCTTCCAGACCTGACCTTGCAGCCATCGCGTCAGTGCCGCCGTGTCGAAACGCTGGCTCGGATGCCAGCGCCAACCGATGCTCCAGCCCCCCTCCTGCTGCTGGTGCAGGCAGATCGGCACCGTTGGATCGCTCCAGACAGCCGGGAGCTGACCCACGTCCTTGGGCACGTTCAAGTTACCCACAACCCCGCCTCCCGTTGCGGCCAGGCCCGGCAAACGGCTGATGGGCAAGTTCGCCTGCTGTGTCCAATACGATGGAATCGCCGGCAGCCGCTCCATCACGCGGGCACGATCGGCGTCCGTGAGACCTTCGGATTTGTTCAGCACCAGCAGTCCGGCGGTGGGAAGCGTCTGTCGTTGCGCATCAGCCAACGGCTTGTCGTCTGACAATGCCCGGGCGTCCAGCACCAGCACGCATGGCTGGACCGCCAGCACGCCGAGCCACGGCGCTTGCCGCAATTGGCGCATCAATTGCGCCGGATGACCGAGGCCCGAAGGTTCGATGAACAATCGGTCCGGCCGGGCCTTGCGTAATAATCGACCGAGGCCAACCTGAAACGGCGCACCGTTGACGCAACACAGGCAGCCTCCGGCAACCTCCCCCAGTGCGATACCATCGGCCGCCTGGGTCAGTAGCGCAGCATCCAGGCCGATCTGGCCGAACTCGTTGATGAGCACGGCCCAGCGTTCGTCGGCCGGGCGCTGGGCGAGCAATTGTCTGATCAGGCTGGTCTTGCCAGCCCCCAACGGCCCTGCGATGACATGGGTGGGAATGTTCTGCAGCATGGGCGACGGCTTTCGATGGAGGTGAAAAATGCGGGTGATTGGCTGCTTATTACTGGCACTGGCTTCGAGCGAGGTGCTGGCCCAGGCTTGCGTGGTCCATAGCCAGGCGGAGCGGCTCGACGTGAAAGTATGCCAGCAGAACCGCAGCATTCCACCAAAGCTGTTCGCCGACGGGTTCTGCCAGCCAAGCCTGGCCGGGCAGAAAGTCGAGGTGCAATACGTCGATCAGTGTCCTGGCGGTGCGTTCGGCATCTGCAGCGACGCCCAGGTGGCCAATATGCCCTATCGCCAGGATATTCACTATTACGGTGTGGCCAGTGACGCCGCCTACCTCAAGCCGTTCTGTGAAGGGAAAAACCAGGGAAGCTGGCTCAAACCCTAGGCGCTATGCGAAGTCCCGTGAGGAAGGCCAGGCAGGCGAAACGGGGCGCGGCCGAGTACAGAGCTGCAAGAGCCTAGGCAAGCCAGTCCAGCGTAAGAATCAGTCGGCGCTCCCCCTGGGTCGGTTCCGGCGAGCGATGGATCAGGCCAAATCCCTCGTTGCCCAGCCATTTCTCGCCCTTGAGCAGGGCCACGTCACCGTGGCCAAGCTGTTGGATCATCTGTGGATCCCTGGGCTCGGCCTCAGGGTGGGCGAGCCATCGGCGATCCATGGCGCCTTCCTCGAGCCACTGGCTGCCGGGGCCGGCATAGGTGGTAACGAGCCGCACCGGCACATGGTCGACGTGGAAACGCGGACACATGGCCTTGTCCAGGGTTCGCAGGCGCAGGCCGACACGCGTGGCGCCCAGCAGGCAGGCAAACGCGCCGACCAGCCAGGCGACATCAGCCCTGAACCCTTCGTAGCCTTGCAGATCGCTGAAACCGGCAGCCAGACCGTTCAGCTCCGGCTGGGTGTCCTCCTCTGGCAGATCGAGCACCCACGACTGCGCCAGAGACTGTTCCATGGAAAGCACCATCGCGGCAAAATCGCTGATGTGCAGCGGGAGTTGGCGTTGCCACACCGCCAGATTGACGCCATCGTCCAGAATCTGCGTCAGGGCCCGAGGGGTATCGCCCTGGACCTGGCGGATCTGTCCGCGTTTCAGGCCGGCCGCCAAGATCACGCCGCAACCTCGTCGTGCCATGCACCGAATGGATCCGGCAGCAGGCGCCAACCTTCGACTCCCAGGGCCATTTCCTCGTTCGTAAGCAGACAGGCGTCCAGCGCTGCGGTGAGACATTCGAAATCGATGTCCTGGCCAATGAAGACCAATTCCTGGCGGCAATCTCCCGTGCCCGGGAGCCAGTTCTTCAGGATGGCGGCAGTGCTTTCTTCGTCCCGTGGCCACTGGCTCTTGGGCACGAATCGCCACCAACGGCCGGCAAATCCATGACGCATCAAACCTCCAGCCTGGGACCAACTGCCCGCCTCTTCCGGCTTACTGGCCAGCCAGAAGAAACCCTTGGAGCGCAGGAGCCTGCCGTTGGTCCATGGGCGGTCGATCAGGCTGAAGAAACGCTCGGGATGAAACGGTCGGCGTGCCCGATAGGCCGCCGAGGCGATGCCATACTCTTCGGTCTCCGGCACATGCTCGCCACGCAATTCCTGTAGCCAGCCGGGTGCTTGTGCTGCGCGTTCGAAGTCGAAACGACGGGTCTCGAGTATTTCCTCCAACGGCACCTGCCCCATGACCATGGGAAGGATCCGTGCCTGGGTATTGAGACGCTGGAGAATCGCGGTCAGTTCTTCCCGTTCCTGACGACCGATCAGATCGATCTTGCTGATCAGGATCACGTCGGCGAATTCGATCTGTTCTACCAGCAGGTCTGTGATGGAGCGCTCATCTTCTTCGCCGAGGGTTTCACCTCGGGCGGCCAGGCTCTCGGCGGCCTGGTAATCAGCCAGGAAGTTCACTCCGTCGACCACCGTCACCATGGTGTCGAGTCGGGCAACATCGGCCAGGCTACGCCCCTCTTCATCGCGAAAAGTGAAGGTCTCCGCCACGGGCAAGGGTTCCGAAATGCCGGTGGATTCGATCAGCAGATAGTCGAAGCGCCCCTCCCTGGCGAGCTGGCCGACTTCGGCCAACAGATCTTCGCGCAGCGTGCAGCAGATACAACCATTGCTCATCTCCACCAATTTTTCTTCAGCGCGGCTAAGGGTGACATCGCGCTGAACCTCGCTGCCATCGATGTTGATTTCGCTCATATCGTTCACGATCACGGCAACACGCAGTTTTTCGCGATTGCGCAGCACATGGTTGAGCAGAGTACTTTTGCCGGCGCCGAGAAATCCGGACAGCACCGTAACAGGAAGGCGATTGGGCATGGGTTGTATCCTCATCGGGGCGGCCGTTGCTGACGCTGCATCAGCGTGCTGCGACTCGTTCTGTGATTTACGTTATACTATAACAATAAATCTACGCCACCCTGCAATGTCCATCATCGGAAATCTCCATGCGTTTTTTTTCGTATTTTTATTGCCCTGCGCGCTTTTTCTATCGTTTTCATCACCTGCATCGCCCCAGGGCCAGAGCGCTTTATTAGCAAACTGCACACGTAGCGCGAGTTTGCTGTCGTGTGCGGATGAGCGCGGCAATACCTACAGCGTGATGACTGCCGGAAATACGATTTATCTTCGGGGGTTTGACGCAGAAAGGCGCCGCTACTGGGCGCAGACCAACAGTCGCTATGGGCAATTGACCTTTTTCACAGGACTGGCTTCCGACGGTGAAAGTTGGATTGGCTACAGCCGCCGCGTCGGTTGGACGACCATCAATCGCTTCTCCAGCTCCGGTGGTAGCGCAGGAGAATTTGTATGCGGACGCGTCAGCGGTTGTCAGGATTCCCGCTGATGTTTCACGTGGAACGAACAGATTAAAACTCTATTCATGAAAAAGATCTGGCCGGGCTAATTGTTACACTATAACATTAAATCTGACCTCACGATGGATCTAACCCATGAACGCGTTAACGCTGCCAGACGTCGCTGCGCAGGCCTCACGCCAAGCCGGTCCTCTCGATTGGGTGGGCATGCACGGCGTCGCGATACCGGTATTGATCGAAGGCCAGCGCCTGAGTGCAAAGGCAGACGCTGGAGTCAGCCTGGATGACGCTGATGCCCGGGGTATTCACATGTCCCGGCTGTATCTTGCCTTGGAAATGCTCGAGAGCGAGCCCCTGTCGCCTTCCTTGCTGGAGCGAGTCCTGCAGCAATTCCTCGCCAGCCATGAAGGCCTCTCGAGCTCTGCGTCCCTGACCGTCCATACCGAATTGCTACTCAAACGCCCGGCGCTGGTCAGTCCCCTTGGCGGCTGGAAACGCTATCCGATAAGCATCAAGGCTCATCAGAAACATGCAATGTTCCACGTGGAACTGAACATCGAGATTCCCTATTCATCTACGTGCCCTTGTTCGGCGGCCCTCGCTCGTCAGCTGATTCAGCAACAGTTTGTGAACGACTTTGCCAATAAGGCCCTTGAGCATGCAGAAATTCTGGCCTGGCTAGGATCCTCCAAAGGCATCGTCGCCACCCCTCATAGCCAGCGCAGCACAGCGACCCTGGGTATACGCTTGGCTACGACCGTGATTGAGTTGCCGTTGCAATTTCTGATCAACGAAGCCGAAGCGGCACTGGGCACCGCCGTGCAAACCGCAGTCAAGCGCGCCGACGAACAGGCATTCGCCCTCGCCAACGGCCAGAACCTGATGTTCTGCGAGGATGCCGCTCGACGACTCAGTCTGGCCTTGCGCCGTTCAAAAGACGTTGTCGCATTCGATGTCCGTGTGGTTCATGCCGAAAGCCTTCACGCCCATGATGCAGTTGCCGAAAGTCGTTGGAACCGGGAGCGGTCATGATCGACTGCCAGGCTTTGCGTTGGGGGCCTCCAGGACGACCGCTAACGCCCGCGCTGTATCTGGAACGGCCCGCCGGCAGCCTGACGGCCATTGTCGGCGCCAATGGTTCTGGCAAAAGCAGCCTGCTGAAAGTGATGGCAGGATTGCAAAAGCCCCTGTCCGGCAAGATCACGCTGAAAGTCCGGCACCGCGGTGGCGTGTCGTTTTTGCCGCAGCAACAACATCTGGATCGTCAGTTCCCCATCAGCCTTCAGGAGCTGGTGGTCGCTGGCGCATGGGGTCGTAGGGATTCGCCAGCCTTGCGCAGCCAGCGGCTCAACACCGTTCTGGAAGATTGGGCGTTGCGTGGCCTGGAACATCGCCCGCTGATGGCGCTGTCGGGAGGCGAACTGCAACGGGCCCTGCTCGCTCGCCTGAGCCTGACCGAAGCGCCACTTCTGTTGCTCGACGAGCCCCACGCCGCCCTCGATGAACAAGGCCAGGCGTTGCTGTGGAAACACATCCATGGCTGGCACGCCGAGGGGCGCACGCTCGTAGTGGTTTGCCACGACCTGGCTGCGGTGCGCGAGCATATTCCCCATACGTTGTTGATCAAGCACTCCGGCTGCACCTTGGGACGCAGCCATGAATTGATCGCGCAGCAACCTTGCACAAGGGTGGCCTGATGCTTGCGGCCATCCACTTCTGGCAGCCTTTCCAGGAGTTTGTGTTCATGAGACGGGCCTTGCTTGGCGGCCTGGTCTTGGCATGCAGCACGGCGCCCTTGGGTGTGTTCCTGATCCTGCGCCGCATGAGCCTGATCGGCGACGCGGTGGCGCACGGCATCCTGCCCGGCGCCGCGCTGGGGTTCTGGTTCGCCGGCCTGAGCCTGCCCGCCCTGACAGTGGGGGGACTCGGCGCGGGCCTGGGCATGGCCGGACTGGCTGCCTGGATCACCCGCCGCACCGGGCTGCGAGAAGATGCGAGTCTCGCAGCGATCTATCCCATTTCACTGGCGGCCGGTGTGCTGATATTGGGGGTGGCGGGCAAACGTCTGGACCTGCTGCACCTGTTGTTCGGTTCGGCCCTGGCGGTGGACGAACCGACACTCACCGGCATGCTCTGGGTGTCGGGTATCAGCCTGATGGCCATGGCGCTGATCTACCGCCCCCTGTTGCTCGACACCCTGGATCCGCTGTTCCTGCAAACCGTCAGCCGGCTCGGACCGTTGGCCCATGGCGTGTTCCTGACTCTGGTGGTCCTGAATCTGGTGATCGGTTTCCAGGCGATCGGCGCACTCATGGTCGTAGGCTTGATGATGCTGCCGGCGGCCGCGTCGCGTTTCTGGAGCCGTCGCCTGCCGACGCTGATGCTCATTGCGGCAATGCTCGGCTGTCTCTCGGTAGGGTTCGGCCTGTTGCTGTCGTTTTACTTCTCGCTGCCCAGCGGGCCAGCCATCGTACTGGTGGCGGGCGGGTTGTATCTGTTGTCCGTGGTGTTCGGTCCGGTACATGGTTTGCTGCGCCGCCCGCCTTTGCTCACATCCCCATGAGGTGTTTCCGATGCGCGCCCTGCTCGTACTGTTCAGCCTGCTGTTATCCATGTCCTTGTCCGCCGCCGAAAGGCTCCAGGTAGTCACCAGTTTCAGCATCCTTGCCGATATGACCCGACAGGTCGGTGGCGAGCATGTCCAGATCACCAACATGGTGGGGCCCGACGCCGATGCCCACACCTACGAACCCACACCCGACGATGCCAAGGCGCTGCTCAGTGCAAAATTGATCATCAAGAATGGCCTGGGCTTCGAGCCGTGGCTGGATCGCCTGGTGGCCAGTACCGAAACCGCTGCGCCGGTGATCAGCGCCAGCCGCGGAGTGATTCCCCGTTCATTGGACGAAGACGGCGAGACAGTCCCCGACCCGCACGCCTGGCACAACCTGGCGAATGCGCAGTTGTATGTACGCAACATCAGCAAGGCGCTGGAAGCCGCGGATCCGGCCAACAAAGCCGACTACGTGCGCAACAGCGAAGCGTATCTGAACAAGATCTATGCGCTACTCGCTGAAGCCAGGACCCGGTTCGGTTCACTGCCACCCGGCAATCGCAAGATCGTGACGTCCCATGATGCCTTCGGTTACCTGGGACAGGCCTACGGCATCGAGTTCATGGCGCCCCAGGGCCTGTCCACCGAACGGGAACCATCGGCCGCTGAAGTCGCAGCGCTGATTACCCAGATCCGCCAGGCGAAGGTCAAGGCCGTATTCATGGAGAACATCAAGGATGCGCGCCTGCTCAAACAGATCGCCGACGAAAGTGGCGCGCATATCGGTGGCACGCTGTATTCCGATGCCCTGGCTGCCAGTGGATCGGCCAGCACCTTTATCGGCCTGTTCGAATACAACCTCAACACTTTGTACGACGCGTTGAGTCGGCCTTGACTCAAGCGGTCGGTCAAGCCCTCGGCTTGACCGTTCCGCAATCCTGTCCCAGCCAGACCGCACGGGTATCCAGGCTGCCGTTCTGCTGGATGCCGGTGGCATTGAACGTACCGTTGACCTTGGTGGTGAATTCACGATCGCTCTGGAATGTCGCGATCCCACTCCCCTGGGCTTTCGGGCAGCTGAAGCGAAACTTCCACTGGTTACCGGTGCGCTCGGTGATCTGCTGCTTGCATCCCGATTGCGGGTCCTGCAAGGGGATGTCATTGGTCTGGACCTGCTCGGGCGTCAGGCACACCCGGATCCCTTTCCCGCCCATGGTGATGCCTTGCTTCTCCAGCATGGCCCGTTGTTCCGGGGTCATCTGGTTCTGCAACTGGCCCAGGATCAGCTGCAGGTCCGGCAGGTTCTGGTTATCGACTTTCATGTTGCTAGTGGTCAATTCCCACAAGCCTGGCTGAAGCATCTGCGCCTGAGCGGCCATAGGAACAGATAAGCCAACCGCCAAGGCCAAACCCAGCAGACGAACATTCATTGCAAGAACTCCAGAGGACAGGTGGCCGTTAGACGTCGTCCATGGGCTTCGGTTCAGGCTTGGCACAGGTGAATTAATTAGCGACATTCGTCCTGGAACATGGTCTGTTAAGCAATTGGAATTCAGGAGCAAGACGACTCCATGGACTATTTCGGCCCGCATGTTTTCGGTTACCTCATCGCGCTGCTTCATACCCTGGGTTCCATCGCCGCGGTTCATGCGGTACTGACGGTGCGAACGGCCCAAGGCTCGATCGCATGGGCCCTGTCACTGGTGTTCATCCCATACCTGACGCTGATTCCCTATCTGGTCTTCGGCCGCAGTACCTTCGACGGCTACATCCAGGCACGCCGGCAGGCCAACGATGAAATGCGCAAGGCCGTCTCCGAGCTGAACTGGCGCCCCTGGGTGGAAGAGGCGCTGGCCGCACGCGCTTCCCAGGCGTACGCCTCGCTGCGCGCCATGCCGAAACTGGGGCGCACGCCCTGCCTGGCGAACAACCAGGTACGCTTGCTCATCGACGGACAGGCCACTTTCGAGGCCATCTTCCAAGCCATCGATAACGCCAGGGAAGCCGTCCTGATTCAGTTCTTCATCGTCCATGACGATCGCCTCGGTCAACGTCTGCAGGCGTTGCTGTTGAAGAAAGCTGCCGAAGGTGTAGCGGTTTATCTGCTGTATGACCGTATCGGCAGTCACTCCCTGCCCCACCGTTATGTCCAGGCCCTGCGCGACGGAGGCGTTCAGGTCAAAGCCTTCGCGACCCGCAGTGGCTGGCTAAACCGGTTCCAGGTGAACTTTCGTAATCACCGCAAGATCGTCGCCGTGGACGGGGTCCTCGGCTTCGTCGGCGGCCATAACGTGGGCGATGAATATCTAGGGGAGATGCCGCCCCTGGCGCCGTGGCGCGATACCCATGTCCAGGTGAGCGGCCCAGTGGTTGCAAGCATGCAAGAATCATTTGCCGAGGACTGGTTCTGGGTTGCCCGCTCATTGCCGCCCCTGATCCTGCCTGACACCTATCCGGAGGACGGCGTGCTGTGCCAGTTATTGGCCAGTGGGCCGGCGGATGCCTTCGAGACGTGCTCGCTGTTTTTCGTCGAAGCGATCCATGCGGCAAGCGAACGGGTATGGATCACGACGCCGTATTTCATTCCTGACGAGGCGGTATTCGCCGCGCTACGCCTGGCGGTGTTGCGGGGGGTGGATGTGCGCATTCTGTTGCCCTCCAGGCCGGACCACAGGATCGTCTACGCCGCCTCCAGCCTCTACGCCTTCGAAGCCGTCCGCGCCGGGGTACGGGTGTTCCGCTACGAGCCGGGTTTCCTGCATCAGAAAGTGGTGTTGATCGATCGGGAAATCAGCGCCATCGGCAGCGCGAACCTGGACAACCGCTCGTTCCGGTTGAATTTTGAAGTGATGCTCCTGACGGTGGATACCCCCTTCGCCACAGAGGTCGAGCAGATGCTGGAGGCAGATTTCGCCCAGGCCCACGAAATCGCCAAACAGGAAAGCCGGGAGACCCACCGTCTGCAAAAGATCGGCATGCGGGTCGCCCGGCTCATTTCCCCGATACTTTAGGCTCCGTACGAAAAAGCTTGAGACGAAGGTCAGGCGAGGCGGTTTCAACGCTGCATGAACGAGTATCAAGGCTTTTCGTAATGGCCCGATCAGGGGTGGTAGATGTCGTCTCGGGTCCAAGGCAGGTCATGACTGCCGTCAGCATGGGCCTTCACCGCCAGGATCTGATGCAGGTTGATCCAACCCTTGGCAAACGCATAGGCGCAGCCGGCCAGGTACAGACGCCAGATGCGCAGGGCCTGCTCAGAGACTTCCTTCGACGCTGCTTCCAGGTTGTCTTCCAGCCGTTCGCTCCAGTGATCCAGCGTACGCGCGTAATGCAGGCGCAGGCCCTCCACGTCAACGATCTCCAGGCCCGCTTCGCTGATGTGAGCGGAAATCATCGCCAGATGCGGCAACTCGCCGTTGGGGAAGACGTACTTCTCGATGAACTCACCCGCGCCGCGACCGACCGGACGCCCGTCGGTGTGCTTGGCCGTGATGCCATGATTCATCACCAGGCCACCCTCACGCACAGCGCCGAACAACGTCTTGCAGTATTGCTCCAGGTTCGCATGGCCGACGTGTTCGAACATCCCGACGCTGACCACCTTATCGAAGCGACCGTCCTGGGGAAGGTCGCGGTAATCGAGCAGTTGCAGTTCGACCTGGTCTTCCAGGCCTTCGGCCTTGACCCGCTCACGGGCCAGTGCCAGTTGCGCCCTGCTCAAGGTAATACCGAACACCTTGGCGCCGAACTCCCGTGCCGCAAAACGGGCCAGGCCGCCCCATCCACACCCTACATCCAACAGGTAATCACCCGGCTGCAGCCGCAGCTTGCGACACAGATGTCGGAACTTGGCTTGCTGGGCTTGTTCGAGGGTTTCGCTGCCCGTCTCGAAATAGGCGCAGGAATAGACCATGTCGCTATCGAGCCATAGCTGATAGAAGGCGTTGGACAGGTCGTAATGATAGGAAATGGCCTTGGCGTCGGTTTCCTTGTCGTGGACCGAGCGCACCGGAGGGTTGTCGCCCTCTTCGTCCACCAGGGCCTGGCTCAATTCGTCGCAGACCCGGATCACTTCGTTGATCGAGCCTTCAAGCTCGAGCTTGCCTTCTACGAACGCCGCGCCCAGGGCATCCAGGCTGGGATGGGTGAATTGCGCGACCATCTGTGGGTCCTTGACCACGATCGTGACGCTGGGGTCAGCACCCAGCGAGAATTCATGGCCGTCCCAGAGCCGTAGCCGAAGCGGCAGGTGCAGATTCTGTAAGGCCGGTGGAAGTTGCGCGAGCATGAGATATCCCCCCTTGTTTCAGACGTCTGAAATCAGGGTAGACCATCGTAGAAAAATAGCTGCCTATCGAATATATAGCCTTTTTCTATTACCTCCCGAAGTCGCTCCTTGAGCCGGGACGGCCCTGATGCATACCCTATCCACCCTTGATTGCACATCGCGCGCAGTTCTGTCCAATGGGCCGCTTTTCAAACTTTCGACAAAGGCTCATGGAAGCGCAACAACCGTCCGGCATTACCTAACACTAGCAGAGTGCTCAGGTTATGCAGCAGCGCAGCGATCATCGCTCCTGCCGCACCGAGCCAGCCGAAAGCGGCAAAAGCGACGATCGCCAGGGTCCAGCCCAGGCCAATCATCACGTTGACCTGCAGCGTACGACGGCATTGGCGGCTGAGCCGCACGCAGGTACCGAGCCGCCTCAGGTCGCTGCCGATCAACACCACATCCGCCGACGCCAGGGCAATGTCTGCACCTCCCGCCCCCATCGCGATTCCGACGACACCGGCCTTGAGCGCCAGTGAATCATTGATACCGTCGCCCACCACCATGGGACGGAAACCGTGATCGATTTCCGCCATGACCCGTTTGAGTTTGTCTTCCGGCAGAGCCTGGGCCTGTACATCGCCGATGCCGATGTCCCGAGCCAGGGCTTTGGCCACGCTCTCGCGGTCACCGGTCAGCAGCAATTGTCGTCCCAGGCCCAACGCACGCAATTCGGTCATGGCCAGTTGTGCTTCCGGCTTGATGCTGTCGGCCAACAGCAACCAGGCGAGGAATTGTCCATTCAGGGCCAATCCGGCTATCGGGCCGTCGTGGGTGGGGATCGCAGAGGTCTCGATCCCTAACCGGGCGAACAGCTCCGGCCGTCCAAGCGCTGCCTCGCCCTGCTCGGTCATCGCGACCACGCCCAGTCCCTGGCGCTCCTGAATCTGTGCCAGGGACAGGCGCTGGTCCTGTTCCACCAACCCGGCCAATGCGCGGCTGACCGGATGGCTGCTGGCCGAACCGAGGCTGGCCGCCAACGGCAACAGGAAGGCGCGATCCTCCAAGTCGCTCTCGATGGATTGCAGACGCAGGGCACCGTAGGTCAGGGTGCCGGTCTTGTCCACGACCAGGGACGTGAGGTCCGCCAACTCTTCAAGGAAAGCCGAGCTGCGGATCAGGATGCCATGACGCGCCGCCACCGCGATGCCGGCAATCGCCGTCGCCGGTGCCGACAGCACCAGTGCACACGGACACGCGGCCACCAGCACCGCCAGCATTGCCTGGGCATCGTTGGTGATGAACCAGGTCACTGCCGCCAGCAGCAACACCAGCACCAGATAACTTGCGGCATAACGTTCCAGCAACCGGGTGATGGGTGGCTTGGAGCGCTCCGCGTTCTGCATCAGGGCGATGACTTTGCCCAACGTCGATTCGTTGCCGGTTCGCGTGACTTCAAGGCGCAGCAGCCCATCGAGATTGATCGCGCCGCCGAACACTTGAGTGCCCACCGCCGCTTCCAACGGTACCGACTCGCCGGTAATGGGAGCCGTGTCGAGGCTCGCCTGGCCCGACACTACCCGACCGTCGGCGGGCACCCGGTCCCCTGCCCTGACCTCCACCAGATCGCCCGGCCGGAGCGTCGCGTTGTCGACATCGACGATCGAACCGTCCGCCAGAACCTTGCGACCCTGGCTGCGAGTCAATCGGCCCAGGGCATGGATGGCCTCCTGGGAGCCAATCACGCTTCGCTCCTCCAGCACATGGCCGAAGATCATGATGATCGGCAACAGCGCGGCCGTCAGCAGATCCCCCGTGGCCCAGGCGCCTAGCATGGCCAGGGCGATCAACTGGTCGGTGATCCCGTGCAGGCTCGGATAGCGCAGGCTGTACCAGGCCGACCTCATCACTGGCATAGCCACCAACAGCGAGGCGACCCCCAGCAGCAACTGGCTGACGCCTGACTGCTCCGGTGCCCATCCCCGCCAGGCCAGACCCAACGCAAGCAGACCAAGGGCCAACATGGCCAGGGTCAGTTGCCGCGCGGCAGTACGTTGCTCGTCGCGAGACAACATCGGAGCGGCAATGGGGGGTGCGGTCATTGTTCTGCTCCCTGGATGATCAGGTGGGAATCGTCTTTCGGATCGACCGTTGTCACTGAACCGGCCTGGCGAAGAATGGCTGGCACGCGTTCGCGATACAGGCGCAGCAGCATCTGCGGATCACTACCCTGAGCCTTGGTCAGGCCGAGCACCGTAGCGGTATCGGCCGACGCCTTGGCGAGCCGCTCACTGGCCTGGGCATGGGCGACCTGCAGGGCCCGGTCCGCTTCCTGACGGGCGGACTGGGTCAATCTTTCGGCTTCGGTTCGCGCATTGGCGACGGCTTTGTCGGCCTGCTGGCTGGCCGTCAGCACTGCATTGAACGCACTCACCGCAGGCCCCGGCAGACTCGATTGCACATCGACCCGCGCCACTTCGATTCCCAACCCCTGTCCCGTGGTCGCCAGCTCGGCCAGACGACGGTTGATGCTCTGAACCAGATCGCCACGCAGGCGCTCGCGACGTTCGGCGGCCTGGTTATCACTGCCGATCAGCTCTGGCCGAGCCACCAGAATCGTGTCCAGGTCCCGAGCCGCAGCCAATGCGACAGCGCTACGAGTCACCAGTCGATCCAGGGCCGGCAGCACGTGTTCTCCTTGAAGTACGAAGGCATAGGGTTCGGTGACCTTGTAGAACACGCGCACATCCAGTTGCACCACCCCTGCGTCGCCGGTCAGCAGATAACCGGACCCGGCCAGTGCGTCGCTGACCGGCGTAGCGAAACTGGCGACTCGGTCCGCCTGCAGGGCGGCGTCCGAACGCAACAAGCTCTCTACGCGCCTTTCCAGAACCCGATCCGCCGCAGGCAGTAAAACCACCTGTTCCACAGGACGAGGCCAGGCCAATAGAAGCCCGGCGTTTTCGATCCGATCCAGTGCGCCGAAATGCAGCACCACAGCCCGTTCCTGCGGATCGATCTGCCGGACGTTGGAAAACGCCCAGGCCACAGCGGCCAGGGCCGTAACCGCGTAAAGCGCCAGAAATGTCAGGCGTCCGGCCTGGATCCAGGGGCTGGACAACTCGTTTGTTCCACGTGGAACCACACTCATGGTTGTGTTCCACCTTTTGGTTCCACGGCCGGCGGCCCGTCCACCAACACTCGAAACGGGGCCGCGTCGGTCCGCAGAACCAGTTTCGTGCCAGGGCCAACGATGGTGCCGAGGGTGTCCAGGGAACGCAGCAGGTTATAGAGCTGGGGCGAACCGGCGTAGGCCTTGCCGTAAAGCTGAGCGGCTTCGACTCGAGACTGCGCCTCGATATCGGCAGCCTTCACAGTGGCATCGGCTTGCATGATCCGCGCATCACGCTCGGCAGCGGAGCGGATCTGCGCCGCTTCGCGCTTGCCAATGGCGGTGCGCTCAGTGGCGATGGTCTCGCGCTCAGCGCGCATGCGATCCACTGTGGCGGTCAAGGTCACCGAAGGCAAGGTCAGGCGTTCGATGCCCACTTGCAACACCCGCACCCCATACGTGGCGAGCAGTTGCTGATCGATCTGCTGGCGCAATTGGGTCTCGAATTCGCCGATGCGCACTTGGCTGGCGTTGGTGTTGACCAGGTCCGACAGGTCAAAACTGGCAGCGGTTGTTTCCAACGCCGAGCCTACGAAGGTCCGAATCTGCCGTGCCGCCTCGTCCGGCTGGTTCTGCACCGCTCGCATGAAGCGTTGGACGTTGTCCGGGTCGCCCTGTACCTGCCACGCCACGTAGGCTTGCACGATGATCCGCAATCCGTCTCGGGTCCCCACATCCTGCAAACCACTGGAAGTGGTGCGCAGCCGCAAATCCACCGGGATTGCCGCCTCGAACGGCGCCGGCCATCGCCAGCCCAGGCCTGGTTGCAGCAGGACCCTGGCCGGATTGCCGAAACGCGTAATGACGGTGGCCTCTCCGGACCGCACTTGTACCAGACTCGCAGCCGCCACCGCGAACGCCACCAGCAGTGCCGCCCAGCCCATTCGGCGCCAAGGGAACGGCCCGGCTTCCTGGGGTTCACCATGATGGTGATGATGTCCGGCGTGGCCGTGATCGTGACCGATGTGGTCGTGGTGATCGTGGGGAAAAGGGCTCAATGGACAGCTCCTGGCTGGGCAAGATTACGCGGCTCGGCAGGGTCCGCCGGTAAGGTGAAGGTCCGCAGGTCAATGGTCGGTGCGTTGCCGCTGCCTCCCAGGCGATGGTCGAGCACCAGCAGCCTGGCTTGGCCCAGGCCCTGGCTCAGTTGGCTGAGGTACTGTTCAAGCACGAAGGCATGACCCGCAGCGGCGAAGGCCTTGCGCTCAGCACCGAAGCGCAGGTCGGCGGCCTGTGCGGTGGCATTGATTTCCCGAGCGCTGGCCTGGGCCTGGTCATAGGCAATGGCGGCCTGCAACTGCGCCTGGCTGGTCTGCTCCGCTGCCGCGCCGCGCTCCCTGGCGATCAATGCCTGGGCGCCGATCTGCGCCGCCTGCACCCCGTGATAGGCGTTGGCCGCACCTGCCGGTGGATGGATCGCTTCCACCACCGTGGCCAGGATCTCCACACCACTGTCCAGGGCCTGCAAATCGGCCTGCACCGCTCGGCCGATCTCATCGGCCAGGCTGACACGATCCGCTCCCAGCAAACCGTCCAGGGTGCGGGAGGCGAATTCATGCACCAGGATACGGCTGGCGGTACTGCGGATCAGCGCGGGCACATCGGCGCTGTGGTAGGTCGCCGCGAGCGCGGCCTTGTCGTCAAGACCAATGCGGTAGACGAAGCGCACATCCATGTTGATGATCTGGAAGCCCTGCTGGTCGGCCCGGCGGCTGGCAATGACCTGGGATTTATCGTTCACATGACTGGCGTCCCACAACCGGTTGGCAATCGCCGGGGCTGGCCCCTCCGCCGGTTCGGCTTGCGCAGGCCCGCGGTTGTCGCCAACGCTGGTGGCCAACTCATGGACCACGCCATTTTCGACAGCCAGCACCCGGCCCAATGGCCAAGGCAATCCGACATGCAGGCCCGGACCGAAGACCTGGACCGGCTCACCGAACCGTTCGTAGACACCACGCCCCTGCAGTGGCACTTCATGCACCCCCGTCAGCAGCCAGCCCACCAGCGAGACCAACATCAGCACCGGGAAAAAGGCACGGCGCATGTAACTGAAAGCCCAGACTTGCCGCAGGTCGATGCCGAAACGGTTGTGCAATTCATGTTGCAACGCCTGCAAGGGACGCGGCGGCCAGCGCAGCAGGTCGGCAAGGACACTACGCCCCAGCAGCGTCGGCTCAAGGGCGTCCCGGCGTGGGCTGAACACAGACAGCAATGCCCTGAGCAGCAGCTCCACGGCCACCACGCCCGGCAACACCCCCGCCCACACCGCCAACCGTACCGGCCAAATGGACGTTTGCGAGGCGAACAACAGGCACAAGGCGCAAACGACCAGGACGATAATCGCCAGCCGCGTCAGCTGCGCCAGCGGCGGCGCCTCCGGCCATTCGAGGATGGATTGCTGACCCAACTGGCGTTCGAAAACCAGTAAACCGAACGCCAGCGTCAATGAAAATACCGCGCCAATACTGGCCGCCACACCCAGCGTGGCGGGTGGCAACGCCAGGTTCCAGGCCTGTTCCAGGCTCAACAGCACCACCATTGCCCAACCGATCAACCACAGCGTAGGAGCACCGATATAGCCCAGCAGGCGACCACAGCGCGTACTGATACCGTCCAGGAGTCGCTCGTACCAACCGAGTTCATCCACAGGCTCAATGTCAGCCGCCGGGATATCCTGGCTCGGCAGCAGCGCCCGGGTACGCCATCGCGTCACCCACCAGGCCGATTGCAAGCCCGCGACCAGCACCAGCAAGGCAGCGCACTGGCTTACCAGCAGGGCAGGCCACAACGATTGCGGTGCAAACAGCCCGATAAAAAATGCCAGCACCAACCCCAGGCCCGCCAGGGTGCCCAGCACCCAGGCCATGCCCTTCAGGCGCCGCCCTTGGAACGGTGCCTGTTGGAAACGCGGTAGCCCAACCGCACTCACCCCTTCGCCATCTAGATCGACTTGCATACCACCCCAGCTTCAAGGGAACACAATCGGGCTGTGGGCGAAACCACGGCCACTTCGTTGAAGAACGTTACCCTATAACGATTCCTGTGAAATTTCTGTTTTTGTTTGCTTCATGAAAGCTGCGCCAAAAGCCAACATGGGAAGCCTTGACCGTAATCCTCGAAAACGCTCATATTACGATCATAATTTTTTGGCCGAACGGGAGAGCAGCGATGAGCAATTATGACGTGATCATTCTGGGCGGCGGCCCGGGTGGCTATAACGCGGCGATTCGCGCCGGCCAGCTGGGCTTGAAGGCCGCTTGCGTCGAAGGTCGGGCCACTTTGGGCGGCACCTGCCTGAACGTCGGCTGCATGCCTTCCAAGGCCCTGCTCCACGCCTCGGAACTCTACGAAGCGGCCACAGGATCGGAGTTCGCCAATCTCGGCATCAAGGTCAGCCCCACTCTCGATCTCGCGCAGATGATGAAACAGAAGGACGCCAGCGTGGCGGGCCTGACCAAAGGTATCGAATTTCTGTTTCGCAAGAACAAGGTCGACTGGATCAAAGGCTGGGGCCATATCGACGGCCCTGGAAAAGTGACCGTCACTGGCGACGACGGCAGCAAGACGCAACTGAGCGCCAAAGACATCGTTATCGCCACCGGCTCAGAACCCACGCCACTGCCCGGGGTGGAGATCGATAACCAGCGCATCCTGGATTCCACCGGGGCGCTGTCCTTGAGTGAAGTGCCGCAGCACCTGGTGGTGATCGGCGCGGGGGTCATCGGCCTGGAACTGGGCTCGGTCTGGCGGCGGCTTGGCGCCCAGGTGACAGTCGTGGAATACCTGGATCGCATTTGCCCAGGCACCGACGTCGAGGCAGCGAAAACCCTGCAGCGGGCCTTGGGCAAACAGGGCATCCAGTTCAAGCTGGGGTCCAAGGTTACCCGTGCCGTCACGTCGGCAGAAGGCGTGCAGTTGCAGATCGAGCCTGCAACCGGCGGCGAGATGCAGCTTCTCGAAGCCGACTATGTGCTGGTGGCCATCGGTCGTCGGCCCTACACTCAGGGGTTGGGACTCGAGAACGTCGGGCTGAGCACCGATAAACGCGGCATGCTCGCCAACAGGCAACATCGAACCGAAGCACCTGGCGTCTGGGTGATCGGCGACGTCACGTCCGGGCCGATGCTGGCTCACAAGGCTGAAGACGAGGCCATGGCCTGCATCGAACAGATCGTCGGCAAGGCCGGGGAGGTCAACTATGCGTTGATTCCCAGCGTCATCTACACCCGCCCGGAACTGGCCAGCGTCGGCAAGACAGAGGAACAGCTCCAGGCGGAAGGTCGCGCCTACAAGGTGGGCAAATTTCCTTTCACGGCCAATAGCCGGGCGAAAATCAACCACGAGACCGAAGGTTTCGCCAAGGTCCTGGCCGATGAGCAGACTGACGAAATCCTCGGCGTGCACCTGGTAGGCCCGAGCGTCAGTGAAATGATTGGCGAATATTGCGTCGCCATGGAGTTCAGCGCCTCGGCCGAGGATATCGCCCTGACCTGCCATCCACACCCTACCCGCTCGGAAGCATTACGCCAGGCGGCGATGGATGTGGAGGGCATGGCGACGCAGATGTAGCTTCCAAGGACGGTCCCGTGGGAGCGGTTCCCGCGGGACAGTCAGGACAGCGGCTCTTCAGCTGGCCGATACCCGCGCCTTGTTGCGCCGCCGGCTGATCAACCCAAGCCCGACCGCGACCACCAACGCCAGGCCGCCAACCTGCAACCAGCGCTTATACGGTCGAAGCGCAGAGCGCAGCGACTCCAGGGCCTGGGTGACGTAGCGCTTGTCAGCGCTGCGGAAATCCGGCTCCTGGCATTGATGACCGAAATCACCCGCCCAGGTCACATAGGGCCCCTCTTTCACGTAACGCTGATACAACGCGCTTTGCTCCTCCAGGCTGGAGTTATACCCCACTGCCTTGCACAGCACCGCCGCGAACGCCTGGCTGGTATGGGGCAGGTTGTCAGCCGCCCGACTGGCCAACGCCGTGGCGACAAAACGATAGTGATAGCGCAGGTCTGGCTGGGCGGCGCTGGCTTGCTGGCGTTTTACCTCACCCTCGGCCATCAGCGGCCCCACCTTGAGTTCGACAGGTTCGAGACTGTAGTTGCCCTCGAAAGTGGCATAGTCCGGAGCCATCTCGTAGCCGAGCAGTTCCATGCCCCATCGGCGCGCGATCCAGGAAGCGTTGAAATAGGCCTCGGCCCGGCGGGTTGGCCACCATTTGGACTCGGCTTGCTGAAGCAACTGGGCGTAGGCCCGGGCCTTGGCCTGCAGGTCGGCATTGTCGAAATAGGCCGGCGCCTCGTCGTAGCGCCCCTCACGCAGCAAGCGGCGGCCCAGCAGGTTGCGCAGGCTCGCGGCGACCGGCAATGGCACGTAATTGTCGCGATCCTCCTGGCTCAACGCCGGCGGGGCCGGGACTTGCTGGTCGACGTACTGTTTCAATTCATCCACCGTCAGCACCCGTTCGGCGACAGTCGCGGCGTCGTACCAGTAATTGCTCTGACCACGGTAAAGCTGATCGAAGGCTTGCAGATAATCGCCCCGTTGCAGGGCCAGGATCGCGCTTTCGCCTTCGACCCGACACTTGGGCTGCACCACCTCGAAATCCCAATCCGCGTTGCGCCGGCCGCCCCAGTTTTCCTCTTGGGGAAAAGCCTGGGCCGCCTTGGCGTAGGCCGCCGCCGCAGCCGCTTTATCCGCGTCGCGCAAGGCCAGCTTGGCCCGAACCCACCACGCCAACCCGGTATCGCCGGCCTTCTCCACAAAGGCCTTGGCCCCAGCGTAGTCACCGTGCTGATAACTGACCGCCGCCAACCGGTCGGCGTTGTCCAGGCTTGCACGGCTGCTGGCCTGCAGGCGCTGGAAAAGGCGCTTCTCCCCGGACGGCTCCTCGCCGTCCCACCAACCGACACGGCTGAGCAGATAACCGGTCAGCAACCGCTGCACACCCGCACGCTTGAGCAATGCATCCAGACGCTCGTCCGGCTGCGCAGCCAGGTCGGCAGCCAGATACAGCAACGAGCTGTAGCCGACCTGGGATCCATGCAGGAACTGGCTCGCGTACAACTCGATGGCGCTGTCCCAGTCATCGGCGGTATAGGCCACCCTGGCCTCTTCGCCGAGGCTGGCGATTCCCAGTTCCAGCGGGTCGCTGAAACCACCGATGCTCAGCTCGCGGGCCTGGCGAAATGCCGCACGCGCCTGATCGCGCAACGTCGCCGGCTCGCCGCGCCCTGCCTCGGTACTCATGGCGAACAACGACCGCCCCAGGGAATATGCGGCCCAGGTACTGCGCAACGGGCGCTGATCGGCCGGTAGCGCCAGCAACTCCTGGAAGGCCTGCGCCGCCTGCTGGTGATCGCCCAGGTTGAACGCCGCCGCGCCAATGGCATACAGCCGCAACTCGGCAGGCAGGTTCGCCGCTTCGGCGCGGGCCTGGTCAATATCGTTCAGAGCCCGCACCCGTTCCACCACCGCTTGCTGCGGTGGGGTCAGACCGATCCGCTCGGCCTGGTCACGTTGGGCGATGTAGCCAGGCATGTCGTCATAGTTGTAGTCCGGGTTGCGAGTCGCCTCGCTGGCCGACTTGAGCCCCGCGATGGCCTGGCCAAGGCGGCTGACCTCGAAACGAAAGCTGCCTTCAGGCAATTCGGCCAGCGTCTGGGCGCGGTTGTCCAGCAGGCGCGCGGGAAAATCGGGGCCACAGGCCAGCGCCTCGCCCCACGGCAGGCCCAGCGGCAGACTAAGGCTCAGGCAGAGCAGGCGACGAGACCACTTAGGGGTAGACATTGAAAGTTCCTTGTTCAATTTTTGTACAGCGTGCCCAGCCGACGGCCCGCTGGGCGCCAGCGGCCAGGCGGCCTTCCTGAATGCGGGTGAAGGTAAGCAGTCCGGGCGTTTGTTGCAACGTGTAGCCAGCCAGGGCATCGACCCCATCACATCCACCTACCGCCAGCGTCAGGCGCTGGGGCCAGGGGCTGTCGAGGTTGCCCCGGTTAACCAGGCGGATATCGTACAAGCCACCCTTTTCTTCCAGCTCCAGGGCCAGCCGGCTGTCGAGCTTGTCCCCCCGAGCCACCGCGCCAAGGGTAGTCAGGCTCCAGACGCGCCGGTCGCCGCTCAAGGGCAGGCGAAACCAGATCAACCCCGCCAGATGTTCCGGCGGATCGGCCCGCAGGCCGGCGGCCAGCCCGGCCACTTGCTGCGGGTCGGCCAACAACTCCTTGCGCTCGCCGCCCAGGTCGATGGGCACCTCACTCTCCACCACCGGCGCGCCACTTTCCTGGCTCAGCAGTGCCACCCCATAGGCCGGCAGCGCCAGGTAAAAAGGCCGCATAGTGACGCGGTCCCAACGTTCGGCCCAGCGCAGGGCCTGCTTCGGATCGAACAACCCCTGCCGCGGATCGCTCACCGCATGGACCTGCAGCACACTGCTGTCCACGGTTTCCAGCAAGCCGGGCAATTCAGGGCTGTCGAGCCAGGCCGGCAGCGCGGTAATGCTCAGTTTCAGATCGGCCGGCAAGCTTTGCCGCAACCGGGCCAGGAAGGTCCTGTAGCCCGGCAGCCGGGCGCTACCGGCGTCATGGTCGATCTCGACCCCTGTCGGCGCCAGGCCTTGGGCTTGCCAGTGCTTGAGCACCTGCTGGATCTGCGCGACGATCTCGTCCTGGTCCAGCGTCTTGAGCTGGCCGTCCAGGCGAATCACGGCAATCAGCGGCCGACCGTCAGCCTTGAGCAACGCCGCATCGATCCGCGCCCGACTCCAGCCAGCCTGTGGGAACGCCTGCAACGCCAGCACCCGCAACCCGGAGAAATCCTGATGACTCTGGCGCAGCGCCGCGTCATGGGCCGGAACCCATTGGCGTTGCCAGATGTACAGCTGTTGATCGAGAGGACGAGCCGGGGGTCGTTCGCAGCCAGATAAAAGCAAAACGGCGAGCGCCAGCGCTGGCCGGAATAAAGAAGTCATGGGTTTCACCGCATTGCGCGTCACATCGACACTGGGGGGCGTCCAGCGCCCCGGGCATTCTATGAGCAATCAGGTATCGATCAAGGCTTGCGCGCGATGATCACCTGACTCTTGGCCACGACCCCGTCCAGGGCCTGCTTGATCTGCGCGCCCCGAGGCGAATTGAGCACCGCCTGCCAGGTGTCGGCCCAGTGGTTGAGCAATGGATGATCGGCATTGCTGAAATCGACCTTGGCCTCCCAGAACAGCAGCATCCACATTGACCAGTAGAAGCCGTACTGGCTGTGACTCAACACCTCAAGCCCGGCCTCGCTGACCATCGCCTTGAACTGTTCTTCACCGATGATGCGGATGTGATTGGGCTTCTGGAAATATTCCGGGGCGGCAATGTCCTTCTGCAGTTCTTCGGAGCTGGGGTGCGGCACGCTCAACAGGTACAGCGCACCGGGTCGACCGACACGCACCAGTTCGGCGAGGAACTGCGCCGGGTCGTCGACATGCTCGATCACCTCCGTGGACACCACCCGCGTGGCCGTGCCGTCGGCGATGGGCAGCGGGTTGCAATCGGTCACGTGGCATTCGATGTCTCGCGCCGGCGTATCGCCCAGGCGCTGGCGCGTGGCCTCGACCTTGGCGGCATCGATATCGGCGATGATGATCTTCGCGCCTCGCATGCCGCAGAAATGCACGTTGCCGCCGTCGCCGCAGCCCACGTCCAGCAAGGTGTCCTGGGGAGTAACCGGGAAGCCGGTGAACAGTTCGCCCGTGCGCTGATTGAACCAGCCGCTGAGCATCGCATCGTGCAGCCCGAGCATATACGGATCGACCTTGTCAGCCGCTGGCGTCGCGGGCGCGGGCGTGCCCGTGGTGAGTTTCTTCAAAAGGCTCAGCATGAAGGGGCTCCAGAGACAGGAAGGACGCAAGGTGCGGCTCGAAGGCGTTCGACCAGTCGAGCACCACGATTGCGCATGGGCATTTCCACCAGCCGGTAGTTGAGTTCGCTCAACAGTCCGATCAGCGACAAGCCGCAAGCCAGGGCCAGCCAGGGATGGCTGGCCAGGTCCGGCGACCCCAACGGGGCAAGACGGAACCACAGCTCGCGCAGCAGGAAAAACACCGGGACGTGGATCAGATAGATCCCGTAGGAACGGCTGCCGACCCAGGTCAGCGCGGCTTTCAGCGGGCTACGGGGCAGCAGGTAATCCCGGTCATAGGACGCGACCCACACCAGCACGGCGCTGAGAACCGCGATGACGCCGAGGCGGTAGAAGGACAGATTGAACTGTTCGGTGGCGAGCCAGGCCATGACGCCGCCAAGACCTGCCAGCAACGCTACGCCAAGACCCGGCCAGCGCAACCACCTGGGCTCGAACCGCCAGTAGCCGGGACGCAGGCTCCAGATCGACAACAATACCCCGAGGGCCAGGGCATCGGTACGCACGACCGACAGCCACACCGCACGCCAGGTGAAGAATTGCACCAGCACTATGGCCAGCAGCACCCAGACCAGGTACCGCCGCGAAACGAACACCAGCAGCGGCAGGATCAGATAGAACTGCTCCTCCAGCGACAGCGTCCAGTACACGAAACTGGCACCGTATTCATAGCGCATGAACGCATCGGCAAAGCGTAGGTTGGCGAACTGCAGGACCCCGGCCAAGGTGGCCTGCACGTTGGCCTGCACACTGCCGAACGCACCGGAACGGTTGAAGAAAAACGCTGCAAGCAGCACCAGCAGCAACCAGAGCCAGGCCGACGGCAACAGACGGAACGCCCGGCGGATCCAGAACGCACGCGTGGCGACCCAGAATTGCCGGAGGCTTGCGCAACCGCGCAGTTGCGGGATCAGGCTACGACCGATGACAAAACCGGATATGGCGAAGAACAGGTCCACGCCCCACCACAATTGGAAGCTACCGGACAGCGCCGCCAGGCCTGGCCATCCACCCGGGAACGGCATGCCTTGTATGTGATGGAACAGCACGCCGATCACGGCAACGGCGCGCAGCAATTCGATGTCCATGATTCGTTTGCTGGTCACGACGGGGCCTCGGCGCAAGGATCGGGTTTACGAGCGATGATGACCTGGCTCTTGGGCATGAACCCATCGAGCACCTGCTTGATCGCCAGGCCGTCGGGTTGCGACAGCAAGGCCTGCCACGCACTCGCCCACGATTGCATCAGCGGCGGGTATGGGGCCTGGATCCGGTCACGAACGGCACCTTCGAGGATGCGTCCGGCCGCCCTTTCGCTGGCCCAGAAGAAGATCATGCCCATGACCCAGAAGAACCCGCTGGCCTGGCGATGTTCGATCACCAGGCCGGCGTCCTCCACCAGCGCGGCGAACTGCTCGGCGTCGAATACCTGCACATGATTGGGGGCCTGGAAATAGGCCGGCGGCGCGATGCCTTGCTGCAAGCGCTCGCCCACCGGCGCTGGCACGCTGAGCAGATACTGCGCCCCCGGGCGACCCATGCGCACCAGTTCAGCCATGAACGGCGCTGGCTGGTCGACATGTTCGAGGACTTCCATGCACACGATCTTGTCCGCGCAGCCATCGGCCAGGGGCAGCGGCAGGCTATTGCTTACCAGCCCCAGGAATGGCGTTGCGGTCGACCTGGCGTGGCGCCCGACCTGGCGGGCCAGGTCGCGCACCTTGTCGTATTCGCTGTCGGTGAAGATCACCGATGCACCCTGGCGCATCCCGAACAACGTGGCCACGCCCTCACCGCAACCCACATCCAGCAACGTGTCGTTGGCGCCGATGGCGAAGCCCTTGAGCAATTCGCCGGTGGCGTTGTTGAACCAGCCGTCGAGCGTCGCATCGACAAGGCCGATGTCCCGGGGCGAAACAGCAGCCGGCGCAGGCGGCGTGGGCTCCACGGGAGGCCTGAGCCAGGCCATGAGCCGCCGGATCATGATTGCCCGGCGTTCCACTGCCGCCCGGACAACTGCTCGAGAAAGTCCCGCAAGCGCTGCTCGGCGTTGGCCTGGCTGCAGAATTTCTCCAGGCTGCGCACGGCCTGGGCCGACATGCGGCGATAGCGCTCGGGGTCGTTTTTCGCCACGTCATAGCTGGCACGATAGGCCGAACACAACGAGTCCCAATCCGTGACATAGCGCAAGGTTCGAAATGCCGCGCGAGGGTCGTGAGGCCAGGCGGTCAGCTCTTCGGTGGAATCCACCACGAAGGCATTGTCGTGGTCGATGTAGTCGGCCATCGCCGTGTTCAACGGCGCAATCGCCGGCCGGCCACAGGACATGAACTCCATCAGCGGCAGGCACTGCCCTTCGCCGTAGGAACTGTTGACCACATAGCGAGTGGCCTCCACCAGCCGTTCGTAGTCCGCATCGGCCAGGTACCCGTGGATCAGCACGATGCGGCAGCGGTACGTCTGGTTCTTGTAGACGTGGTGCAGCATGTCCTCCAGCGCTTCGGCGACATCGTGGTGAGTCAGCTTGAGCACCAGGGTCGCATCGGCCACGTCGCGAAACGTGGTGCAGAACGCGCTGATCATGTCCTTCCAGTTCTTGCGCCCGTCGTACGGGTTGAACACCGAGGTGTAGATCACGCCGTCCAGCAGCAACTCGTGATCCTGTGCCGGACCATCGAGCACCACCGGGGTGCCGGCCCGGTGCACTGGCGGGCCATAGGGCCGCAGGTCGGTGGTGCGGCTGTCGATCAACAGGCCGCGCAGTTGCAGACGCATGTGCTCCACCGTCGGTCTTTGCGCCAGCAGCGCACCACGGGCCGCAAAGCGATCCCAGACCGGCGCGGCAATGGCGACGATGGGAAAGTCGGCACCCATCGCCGCGCGGACAGTGTCGACGGTGAAACTGGAATGGGTGATCGCCCTGCCTGTCGCGCCGAGCACCGTGCGCCAGTCGTGCCGAGGTTCGCCCAGCCAGCTTTCAGTGGGAATCGTGCTGAACTCCCAGGCAAATACCGGAACCGTCGGACAGGCATAGTGGACCGCGGTGCGGTGGGGCGGGGAAAACGACAGGAACACACACGCCTCGCCGCGCTCCAGGCAGTCGGCATAAAGCTGATCCACTTCGTCGTCCGGCCGGGTCACTTCGATCACCCGCCCCAGCCGTTCCAGCACCGGGCGAAACTCCTTGAGCACGAAGTAATAGCTGTATTCGGGCTTGCCTAGGTTTTCCAGGATATTGCTCTGGTTGGTTTCCGAATAAATGATGATCAGCATGAGGCGGCCCCCGCCTCGATCACGTCCGGCAATGGATCGTCGCAACCGGGCGCCGCCAGGAAATCCGCCAGGCGTTGGCGCACCGGGTCAAAACCGCAATAGCCGCGCATGCGCTCGCTCGCCGCCAAGGCCATGGCCTGGTAGGCCTGGGGCTGATGCCGGGCCAGGGCGTAGCTCTGCTGGTAGGCAAGTTTCAACGAACCCCAGTCGGGCCGATGGCGCAAGGTGCGGTAAAGGATGCGCGAATCTTCCGGCCAGATGGTCGGCTCGCGGCTGGACTTGACGATAAAGGCCACCTGGGGATCGATGTAGTCACGCATCGCCGTGTGGTCCGGGGCGATCGCCGGCCGGGCGCAGGACATGAACTCCATCAGCGGCAGGCACAGCCCTTCGCAACGGGAGGCATTGACATAGAAACTCGCCGCGCCATACAGCCGGGCGAACTGCTCGTCCTCCAGGAATCCATGCATCACCACGACTCGGCAACTGAACGGCGACAACTGGGACAACAAGGTGAGCAGCTCGACGTAATAGGTCGACAGGTCGTTCTGGGTCATTTTCAACACCAGCGTGGCGTCCTCGACGTCCCGCAGGCCCCAGCAGAAGGCCGTGATGAGGTGATGCCAGTTCTTTCGACCGTCATCGGGGTTGAACACGCTGACATACACCACTCCGCTGACTTCGGTTTCCACCCTCTGACTGGTATCCGGCAGGATTGCCTGGGGATGTTCGGGCGGTGTCGGCTCGGCGATGTGCAACGCAACGTCCAGCACGGGCGCGGCCGGCCCCCTCAGAAGCCGGCTCACGGCAATGCGCACGGGCACCGGCACCAGGTCACGCACCGCTTCGCGGTACCAGCACAGCAGGTTGTGCCTGACCAGCCACAACGGTCCTTGCTCGCTGTCGTCCCTGAAGGCGCGGAGGATTTCGCGCAAGTAATGACGGCTGAGAAATGCACGACGTCGCCAGGTCGGGGCTGGCGTCTCGATGAGCGGTTGGACGACGTCCTCAGGAGGAGCCTGAGGTACGACAGGATCCGCCGGCGGCGCGTCTTCGAGAAGGGGCGCGATCAAACCGTCCGCCGACAGGCCAAGGGGTCGGCTGTCGATGATGCATCCCTTGATCTCCAGGACCGTGCCCGGATTGATGGGCGTACTCGGGTACTGTTCACGAATCGCCGCGAAACGCTCCCACAGCGGTGTCGGCAGGACCAGCACCGGGAAATCCTCGCCCAGCGACCTGCGGATTGCTTCGGCCGTATGACTGGACAAGGTAATGACGCGGCCATGGCGGGCCAGCGTACGGCTCCAGTCATGGCGCAAATCGTTGTCCCAGTGCTCGGCCGGAATCGAATCGAACTCCCAGGCCACCACGCAGACCATCGGGCAAAGCAGGTCGGTGGGGGTCTTGTGGGGCGGTGAAAACGAGAGAAACAGGCAATCCTCTCCGGACTGCTGCAAGGTCTGATACAGCGGATCGACTTCGGCGACCGATGCCACCACATGTACCCGCCCCAAGCTTTCGAGCACGGGGCGATAAGCCTTGAGTACGAAGTAATAGCTGTACTCAGGGCGGCCAAGGCTCTGGCTGATGGAGTGATCGTTTACGTCCGAGTAAATGATGAAGTTCATGGCATCCCATCAGGAAGCCGCAATCCCGGCAACTTCCTTTCATGACGGTGGTGGACCGCACCGCGCTTGTCGAGTGTCCACCAGCCCGTCTCGTTCTTGTTATTAGCGGCCTGCACCCTGTCGTTCGAATCGAAATCGAACCGGGGCAGCCATATTGACGAGGGGCATTCTAAACACATCCTCCCAAGGTTCGTGAACCGCTCGGCGAGAATAAAACGACTATAAATATGAGAACTGACCGGTCACGACTTGCAGTGTTGAAATTGCCGCAAAATTGGCACAGATTGATAAGCAAATAATTACAAAACCCTTCATCTGGGCTGTTTTTGGGAATAATTTCTCCGAACTTACGGATATTTCCTACTTATCCAGCGACAGACGAAGTTTTGCCTCAAGAGGGCTGATGCTTGAAAAAACGTCTGTTCGTTACGGGCCTCGGCGGTTTCGTGGGACGTCATATCAAATCGCGCCTGGATACCTGCGCTTGCACGTGGCAAGTGATGCCCGTGTCCGCTCGCTACGACCTCACTGATGGCAAGACCCTGGAAAATCTCTGGTCGCACGTGCCTGATGCGGTGATACACCTCGCCGGCCAGACATTCGTTCCCGAAGCCTTTCGCGATCCGGCGCGCACTCTGCAGATCAATCTGCTTGGCACCCTGAATCTGCTTCAGGCCCTCAAGGCCCGGGGATTCACTGGCACGTTCCTGTATGTCAGCTCCGGCGATGTCTACGGCCAGGTCGGCGACCACCAGTTGCCGATTACCGAATTGCACACTCCCGCACCACGCAACCCTTATGCCGTGAGCAAGCTTTCCGCCGAGCTGCTGAGCCTGCAATGGGGCATGAGCGAAGGTTGGCCTGTGATCGTGGCGCGCCCGTTCAATCACATCGGCACCGGGCAAAAGGACAGTTTTGTCATTGCCAGCGCCGCCCGGCAGATCAGCCGTATCAAGCAGGGCCTGCAACCACCCCGCCTGCAAGTGGGGGACATTGACGTCACCCGCGATTTTCTCGATGTAGACGACGTGATCTCGGCCTACCTGGCGCTGCTGGACCAAGGTACGCCAGGACAGATCTACAACATCTGCTCGGGTCGCGAGCAGAGCATTCGCAGCCTGATCGAATACCTGGGCGATCTTGCCCAGGTCGATGTGCAACTGATCCAGGACCCCGCGCGTCTTCGCCGCGCGGAACAACGACGCGTGTGTGGCAGCCCTGCCAAGCTCCGACAAGCCACTGGATGGACACCTGAAACAACAACACAACAATCCTTGCGGGCGATCCTGTCCGACTGGGAGATACGGGTACAAAAAGAATGAAAAGTGCATTGATCACAGGGATAACCGGCCAGGATGGCGCGTATCTGGCCAAGTTGTTGCTCGACAAGGGGTATAAGGTCCATGGTCTGGTGGCGCGACGCAGCAGCGATTCACGCTGGCGTCTGCGAGAGATGGGTATCGAAGACGCGATCGTTTACCTGGATGGCGATATGGCCGACGCCTGTTCGGTGCAACGGGCGGTCATCAAGGCCGCACCGGACGAGGTGTACAACCTGGCGGCCCAGAGCTTTGTCGCGGCCTCGTGGGACCAACCGGTCACCACGGGCATCGTCGACGGGCTGGGGGTGACCCACCTGCTCGAAGCCGTTCGCCAGTTCAGTCCGGGCACCCGCTTCTACCAGGCGTCCACCAGTGAAATGTTCGGCCTGATCCAGGCCGAGCAACAGGATGAACATACGCCGTTCTACCCACGCAGCCCTTATGGCGTCGCGAAGCTGTACGGACACTGGATCACCGTCAACTATCGCGAAAGCTTCGGCCTGCATGCCAGCAGCGGCATCCTGTTCAACCATGAATCGCCCCTGCGCGGCATCGAGTTCGTGACCCGCAAGGTCACCGACGCGGCGGCCCGCATCAAGCAGGGCAAGCAGCAGGAATTGCGACTGGGCAACATCGACGCCAAGCGCGACTGGGGCTTTGCTGGGGATTATGTCGAAGCCATGTGGCTGATGCTGCAGCAGGACAAACCCGACGACTACGTGGTCGCTACCGGCGTCACCACGACCGTGCGGGAAATGTGCAGGATCGCCTTCGAACATGTGGGCCTGGATTACCGCGACTTCGTGAAGATCGACCCGGCGTTTTTCCGCCCGGCCGAGGTCGAGGTGCTGCTCGGCAACCCGGCCAAGGCGAAAAGAGTCCTGGGGTGGAAGCCCAGGACCGATCTCGACACCCTGATCCGCATGATGATGGATGCGGACATGAAACGCGTCGCCAAGGAGTAGGCCATGCTGATTCCCGTGATTCTCTCCGGCGGTGCCGGGACGCGGCTGTGGCCGGTATCCCGCGAGGGCCAACCCAAGCCGTTCATGCGCCTGCCCGATGGCCAGTCCCTGCTGGGCAAGACCTACCGTCGCGCCGCCAGCCTGTTCGATGGCCGGGGCGACATTGTCACCGTGACCAATCGCGAGTACTACTTCCAGAGCCGCGACCACTATCAAAGCGCCAATCTGACCCGCCATCGCGGTCATTTCGTGCTCGAACCCACAGGTCGCAACACCGCGCCGGCCATCGCCACGGCGACGCTCGCGGTGCAGGCCATGCATGGGGACGATGCCATCCTGATGGTGATGCCTGCCGATCATCTGATCCGCGACGAAGCCGCTTTCAAGGCCTCGGTGGAGCACGCCATGGAACTGGCCAAAGGCGGCCACCTGGTGACCTTCGGCGTACTGCCTGCCACGCCGGAAACCGGTTTCGGCTATATCGAACGGGGCAAGCCCCTGGATACCAAAGGTGCGGCCAAGGTCGTGCGCTTCGTCGAGAAACCCGATCTGCAGACCGCCACTCAGTATCTGGAGAGCGGTCGGTTCCTGTGGAATTCGGGCATGTTCTGTTTTTCCGTCAAGACCCTGCTCGCCGAGTTGCAGATCCACGCCCCCGAACTGCTCGAACAGGCCCGGGCCTGCGTGGCGGTCAGCACTGCCGTGGAAACCTCGGGCTGCGTGCAGCAGGAGCTGTCCGCCACCCATTTCGCCGAGATGCCGGATATCTCCATCGACTATGCCCTGATGGAACGCTCCGGCAATGTCGTGGTGATCCCGGCGGCCTTCGACTGGAGCGACATAGGTTCCTGGAGCGCCGTCGCCGGGCTGGTGCCCGCCGATGCCCAGAACAACCGCGTCAGCGGCGAGGCGCTGTTTATCGACAGCCGGAACAATTACGTCCAGGGCGAAGGCCGGCTGGTGGCCACACTGGGTGTGGAAAACCTGATCATCGTCGACACCGCCGACGCCATCCTGGTCGCCCACGCCGACCGCGCCCAGGACGTACGCTGCGTGGTACGCCAGCTCAAGGACAAGGAGCACGAATCCTACCGCCTGCATCGCACCGTCAGCCGCCCCTGGGGCAGCTACACCGTGCTGGAACAGGGCCCGCGCTTCAAGATCAAGCGCATCGTGGTCAAGCCCGGCGCGGCACTGTCACTGCAGATGCACCATCACCGCAACGAGCATTGGGTGGTGGTCGAAGGCATGGCCAAGGTCACCAATAACGGCTCCGACCCACACCTGGTGGCCAAGAACGAATCCACGTTCATCCCCGCCGGACATCGCCACCGCCTGGAAAACCCGGGGGTGATCGACCTGGTGATCATCGAGGTGCAGAGCGGCGAATACCTGGGCGAAGATGACATCGTCCGCTTCGAAGACCACTACGGCAGGGCCGTCTGATGCTGCTGACCCTGCATCGCGCCCTGTGGGGCTATCGCGGCTTCATCCTGGGCAGCGTCAAGCGCGAATTCCAGGCCCGGTACCGCAACTCGCTCTTCGGCGCGCTGTGGACGGTGCTCAACCCGCTGTCGATGATCCTGGTCTACACCGTGATCTTTTCCCACATCATGCGTGCGCGCCTGCCGGGGGTGGAAGACGGCATGGCCTACAGCGTCTACCTCTGCGCCGGCTTGCTCACCTGGGGTTTCTTCGCGGAAATCACTACCCGCAGCCAGGGCATGTTTCTGGAGAATGCCAATCTGCTGAAGAAGATCAGTTTCCCCAGGATCTGCCTGCCACTGATCGTGCTGCTCAACGCGGGGATCAATTTCGCGATCATCCTCGGGCTGTTCCTCGGCTTTCTCCTGTTGACCGGCCGCTGGCCTGGCATGGCGTTGCTGGCATTGCTGCCGTTGCTGGCGGTGCAGATGATATTCGCCGCAGGGCTGGGCCTGCTGCTGGGGATCCTCAACGTCTTTTTCCGCGATGTGGGGCAGTTGTTCGGCATCTGCCTGCAGTTCTGGTTCTGGCTCACACCGATCGTTTATCCGATCACCATCCTGCCAGAGCCGATCCAGCGATTGCTGGCCCTCAATCCCATGACCGCACTGATGCAGGGCTACCAGAACCTGTTTCTTTACAACCAGTGGCCGGCCTGGCAGTCCCTGCTGCCGTTGCTGGTCGCCGGGTTGCTGCTGTGCGTGCTGGGCTTGCGGATGTTTCGCCTGCGCGGCGGTGAAATGGTGGATGAACTCTGATGGGATATTTGCACGTCAGTGGCCTGGGCAAGGCCTACAAGCAGTATCCGAACCGCTGGAGCCGGCTGTTCGAATGGCTGATCCCCTTTTCCCGCCAGCGCCATCAGTTGCACTGGGTCCTGCAGGGGGTGGATTTCGAGATCCAGCCCGGTGAAGCCGTGGGGATCGTCGGCGTCAACGGCGCGGGCAAGAGCACGTTGCTCAAGATGATCACCGGCACGACCCAACCCACCTGCGGCCACATCCGGCTGCAGGGGCGTGTCGCCGCGCTGCTGGAACTGGGAATGGGGTTTCACCCGGACTTCACTGGCCGCCAGAACGCCCTCATGGCCGGTCAGTTGCTGGGCATGCAGGTCGAGGAGATCGAAACGCTGATGCCGCAGATCGAAGGGTTTGCCGAGATCGGCGACGCCATCGACCAGCCGGTACGAACCTATTCCAGCGGCATGCAGATGCGCCTGGCGTTCAGCGTCGCCACCGCCCGACGCCCGGACATCCTGATTGTCGACGAGGCCCTGTCGGTCGGCGATGCCTACTTCCAGCACAAGAGCTTCGAGCGCATCCGCAGCTTCCGCAAGGCCGGGACCACGCTGTTGATCGTGTCCCACGACCGCTCGGCGATCCAATCGATCTGCGACACCGCCATCCTGCTGGAAAACGGGCGCATGGCCATGCGCGGCAAGCCGGAAGAAGTGATGGATTACTACAACGCCATGCTGGCCCAGCGCGAAGGCCAGGTCGTGCGCCAGGAGATGCTCGCCAATGGCCAGGTGCGTACCATCTCCGGTACCGGCGAAGCCGGCATCCTCGACGTTCAATTGCTCAACAGCCAGGGACAACCAGTGGAAGTGGCTGAAGTCGGCCAGCCCGTGGTGTTGCAGGTCCGGGTCGAAGTGCGCCAGGACATCGAGCGGCTGGTGCTGGGATTTTTGATCAAGGACCGCCTGGGACAACCCATGTACGGCATCAATACCCATCGCCAGGACCAGGCCGTGACCGACCTGGTGGCCGGCGAACACGTCACTTTCCGTTTCAGTTTCGACATGCGCCTGGGCAAGGGCAACTATTCCGTGGCGTTGAGCCTGTCGCGCCTGGATTCACACCTGGATCGCAATTTCGAGTGGCGCGACTACGGGTTGGTGTTCCACGTCATCAACAACCGTCAGGAAGACTTCGTCGGCTGCTCCTGGCTCCAGGCCCGTACCAGCATCCAGAGGCAAGGCCTGTCCACCGCCCAGGCATTACCGCAAGAGGAGCTGCCATGACGCGCCTGTTGGTGGAGTGCACCTATGTCTATGAACATCCCAAGGCGAACTCCGGCATCCAGCGGGTGGTACGTAACGTCATCCGTGAACTGCCGACGAAGGGCCAGGGGCGCGAATGCTTGCCCGTGGTGATGTTCCGGGGCGAGATCTACGAAGTGAAAAGCCTCGCGCCGCTGCCAGACAGGGGACTGGACCTGGTCAGCCTGCGCGGGCGCCTGGAACGAGCCGCCAATCTCTTCTGGCTCGCGCAGCGAACCCTCGAATCGCGGCGGCCCTTCAACCAGTCGCTGTGGGCCCGACGCTTGCTCTACGCAGGCTGCCGGCTGTTTGCCTTTGGCTGCCTGAGCATTCCGATTCGCCTGATCGACCGCCTCCTGAGACATAAACCGGCCCCGGCGCGCATCGTGCCCCTGCAACATCGGGCCGGCGACACCCTGGTAATGCTGGACTCCTCCTGGCACGCGGACTTCTTTCCTCTGGCCGAGCAGCTCAAGCGCGATGGCGTCCGGATCGTTTCGGTGATCTACGACCTGATCCCCCTGACCCATCCGCAATTCTGCGACGAAGGACTGGTCAAGGTGTTCAACCGCTGGTTCGACTGGATCGCCCGCACGGCTGACGGCTATGTCGCCATTTCCGCCACCATCCGGGACCAGGTACGCCAGGAAATGGTGCGCCGTATCGGCGAACAGCGCGTGGAGGAGCGCTGGTTCGACTATTTCCACCTGGGCAGCGAACTGGACCTGGCGGACGCCGATAGCGCCATTGACCGGGAGCTACAGCGCCTCTTCGAGCAGCCCGAACCGGTGTTCCTGATGGTCAGCACCATCGAACCACGCAAGAACCACGCATACCTGCTCGATGCATTCGAACGGGCCTGGGCTGCCGGCTCGCTGGCACGGCTGTGCATCATCGGGAAGATCGGCTGGAAATGCGAAGCCCTGATCGAACGCATCCGTCGCCATCCACAACTGCATCGACGCCTGTTCGTGTTCAACGATGCCTCGGACCAGAGCCTGGAACACGCTTACCTGCAAGCCACCGCATTGGTGTTTCCATCCTATGTGGAAGGCTTTGGCCTGCCGCTGGTCGAAGCCATGCAGCGCGGGCTTCCGGCGATGGGCAGCGACATCGAGGTGTTTCGCGAAATCGGGGGTGAATTCATGGCCTATTTCGATCTCGACGATCCTCAAAGCCTGGCGGACCTGGTCACCGGCATGGAGCACAGCGGCGTATTTCCGGCCGCCCGCCCCTTGGATCAATGGCAATGGTTGAGCTGGCGCCAGGCCAGTGAGCAACTGGTGGAACGCATCGAGCGACACAGCGGCAACGGGGTCGTCGACAGGGAACCGGTATGCGGATAGCCCTCAATGCACGAATCCTCAGGGGACCTCGCACCGGCATCGGCCACTATGTGGCGGAGCTGGCCACGGCCCTGGCCCGGGAACCGGACGTGCAGCTGTCCTTGTTCCATGGCTGGGGCTGGAGCTCGGAGTTGCCGCAAGCGACCCTGCCGGGTTATTCGCGCCTTGCTCCCCTGCTTCGACAGGTTCCAGGCGCGTATCGGGCGCGACGCTGGATGGAGCAGCGGCGCTTCGATCAACGTCGCTGCGAGACCATCGACCTGTACCACGAGCCAAGCCTGTGGCCGCTGGCTTTCGAAGGGCCTACGGTCATGACCCTGCATGACCTGACTCACCTGCGCTACCCCGAGACGCAGCCGCCGGCGCGGCTCAGGGAAATCGAGCGGCGGCTGGACCATGCGGTGCAACAGGCGCAGTTGATCCTGACCGACTCGCAGTTCATCGCCGATGAAGCCCAGCGGCATTTCGGCCTGCCGGCCGAGCGCCTCAGGGTTGCCCCGCTGGGGGTTGCGGCGCGCTTCCACCCGCGCAGCCCAGAGGCGGTCGACTCCGTGCTCAAGGCCCATGGCCTGGAAGCAGGCCGCTACTTCCTATGTGTCGGCACCCTGGAACCGCGAAAGAACCTGTCGCTAGCCCTACGGGCGCACGCCAGGTTACCTGAATCCATCCGTCAGGCTTTTCCTTTGTTCATAGTAGGAATGAGCGGATGGCAACACGCACAACTCAACGACGAGTTGAAAAAGGCCATGGCCAGCGGTCATGTTTGCCTGGCAGGTTACCTGCCCGATGAACAGGTCGCCCATTTACTGGCGGGGGCCAGGGCATTGATCTTCCCATCGCTGTATGAAGGCTTCGGCCTTCCGTTGCTGGAAGCCATGGCCAGCGGCATACCGATCATCACGACCCGTTGCTCGGCGATGCCGGAAGTGGCCGGGGAAGCAGGCAATTATTGCCAGCCCGACGATCCGCAAGGCATGCGCGACGCCATGTGCCGATTGATAGAGGACCACTCGCACTGGCAGGTGTGCCGGGAAGCGGGATTGCAACAAGCGGCACTTTTTACCTGGGAACGCTGTGCGAAGGTCACCGCCCACGCGTATCGCCAGGTTCTGGGAGGTTGAATGCGAGTCCTGCACTTTTACAAAACCTATTTGCCTGACTCCATGGGTGGCATCGTGCAAGTCATTTTCCAACTGTGCGAAAGCAGTCACCGGTTGGGTATCGATAACACCGTCCTGGCCTTGAGCGAGCATCCCGCCTCAGGACCGATCAGGATCCGACAGCATGACGTCCATCAGACCCGAATGGATTTCCAGCTGGCTTCAACAGGTTTCTCCTACAGCGTATTCAGGAAGTTTCGCGAGCTGGCGGCCGAAGCCGACGTGATCAATTACCACTTCCCCTGGCCAATGATGGACCTGGTGCACTTCTGCAGTTCCATAAAAAAGCCCTACGTCGTGACCTACCATTCGGACATCGTTCGCCAGCGGCACCTGCTCAAGTTGTATCGTCCCTTGATGCGGCGCTTTCTCAACGGCGCCGATCGCATCGTCGCAGCGTCTCCCAACTATGTGGAGACCAGCGAGGTACTGAAGGCGTACCGCGACAAGACCCGGGTCATCACCTATGGCCTGAACAAGGCCAGTTACCCACAGCCCGACGCCGAGCGCATGGCCCGGTGGAAAGCGAAACTGGGTGAACGCTTCTTCCTGTTCGTCGGTGTGATGCGTTACTACAAGGGCCTGCATATCCTGCTCGACGCCCTCAAGGGGGTGGACTACCCGGTCGTCATCGTGGGAGCAGGCCCACTGGAAAAGGCATTGCACGCCCAGACGGCGGCGCTGGGGCTGCGCAATGTGCACTTTCTCGGCTACCAGGGGGACGAGGACAAAGTGGCCCTGCTGGAACTGAGCTACGCCATCGTGTTTCCTTCGCACCTGCGCTCCGAAGCCTTCGGGATCTCCCTGCTCGAAGGCGCGATGTACGGCAAGCCGATGATCTCCAGCGAGATCGGTACGGGCACCAGCTACATCAATATCCATAACGAAACCGGCCTTGTCGTCCCCCCCAGTCAGCCCGAGGCATTGCGTGAGGCGATGCGCACCTTGTGGGAAAACCCCACCAGGGCCCAGGAAATGGGTATCAAGGCAGAAGCCCGCTACAAGCAGTTGTTCACCGCTGAAGAAATGGGCCGCAAATGGGTGGAGTTGTATGAAGGGCTGCTGCAGGAAAAAGCGCTCAGCTATGCCTGAAAAGGTCTTTCTGCGAAGGGGAAACAAGCCAAAGGGGTGAGAGGAACCGTCCCCCCACCCCAGATGATGACCACTTCTTCAGGCATGTGCTTGCAGGCCGACGGCGGTACGCGGCATGCCCACGAACCCTGGCAAGGCTTCGATGCGCGCCAGCCAGGCACGCACATGAGGGTATTGCTCGAGGGATACATTGCCTTCCGGAGCATGGGCAATGTAGGTGTAGCCAGCGATGTCGGCAATCGTCACGGCATCACCCGCCAGATAAGCGCTACCACCCAGATGCTGGTCGACCACCTTGAGCAATGCGTGGGAGCGGGCAATCACATCTTCGGCGTTGTAAGACGCGCCGAACACCGTGATCAGGCGTGCGGTGGCTGGCCCCGAATGAATCGGCCCGGCCGCCGCCGACAACCAGCGCTGCACCTGGGCAGCACCGACCGGATCGGTGGGCAGCCAGCGACCTTCGCCATATTTCTGTGCCAGGTACACCAGGATGGCGTTGGAATCGGCCAGTATCACTCCGTCATCGTCAATCACCGGCACCTGCCCGAACGCGTTGATGGCCAGGAAATCCGGTTGCTTGTGCGCGCCTTTGGCCAGGTCGACGAAGATCACTTCGACAGGCAGATCGAGCAGCGAAAGCATCAGCTGGACACGATGCGCATGGCCGGAAAGGGGGAAATGATAGAGCTTGATGGGTTTCATGGGGCGACTCCGCTGGAAGTGACGCCATCAGCAGAACGGCGTCGATGGGGTCATCTTCCCCTTCCACCGGACATCGGAGAATCACCCGGAAACGCAATCCATCATTTCACCAAGAGAAATAATGCCTCAGCCTTTCAAGGCCGGGTGTCTGCGCAGAGCGTTAACCGTGAAATCGACAAAACTGCGAACCCGCGCCGGCGCATTGCGCCCTCCCTGGTACACCACGTGAATCGGCAGGGGCGGCAGTTCAAAGTCGGCCAGCACGATTTCCAACGCACCGCTCTGGACCTCACCCGCCACCTGGTAAGACAGGACCCGCGTCATCCCCAGGCCTCGACAGGCCGCCGTGATGGCGGCCTGGTTGGCCGTCACCACCAGGCGGGGCACTGGCCGGACCGTCAACGGTTGCCCGGCGTCGAGGAAGGTCCAATGCCTGATCTGGCCAATGGCCGAAGATGCCACCACCGGCATGCGCTCCAGATCCTCCGGATGCCGGGGCCGGCCATGGCGAGTAAAGAAATCCGGGGATGCGCAAACGACCCGTCGTACTTCGCCGACACGCACCGCATGCTGGTTGCTGTCCGGCAACTCGCCGATCCGCAAGGCAACGTCCATGCCCTCTTCCACCATGCTGACAACTCGATCCAGCAGCAAGGCATTGACGCTGACCTCGGGGTACTGCTGCAGGTAATCCACCAGCACCGGGGTAACGAATGATTGGCCGAACAGCACGGGGGCGGTAATCGTCAGCTGTCCGCGGGGCTGGGCGTGACTGCCGGCCGCCGAGTCTTCTGCCTCCTGCAGGTCGGTCAGGATCCGCCGACAGTCCTCGAGGAAGCGTTGGCCTGCTTCGCTCATATACACATTACGAGTGGTGCGTACCAATAAAGGCGTGCCAATGCGTTGTTCCAACGCGGCCACCGCACGGGTGACACTGGCTGCCGACAATCCGAGACGCCGCGCAGCCGCGGAAAAACCCGACTCCTGGGCCACGGCGACAAACACCTGCATTTCCTGGAACCTGTCCATCCATCCCCCGACGAGAAATCCTGATACAAGTTTTGTGCGCGCCCGAAGCCGCACCGCACGGCCATTGTAGAGGCTCGGGCAAGCGAACCACAGCGCAACGCGCCAGGACAATCGGCCATAGACGGCTTCGCTTGTTACCATTCCCTTTTCAATGACAAGTCAAAACCCTGTGGACAAGCCTGCTTCCCAGGGTTGGTGTGCGGCTGACTCCCTTCAAAGGCCTGTTTCATGAACAAGACTTACCGTGCTTTGACCCATCCCCTCGCCTCCCTTGTCGCCCTGGCCGGATGCGTATTGCTCGTTCCTCTGGTCATGCGCCTGGCGTTGGGCTGGTCCGAGCCCCTGGGTTACCTGTCGGACCTGGGCAGCGGCGGCTTGCTGATCGCGCTGCTCCACCGTCGTCCCGGATGGTTGGTACTGCCCGTACTGCTGGCCTGGAGTGCACTGACATTGGCCAATATCGAACTGATCAGCGCGGTCGGTCGAATGCCCAACCCTTCGGACCTGCATTACCTGCTCGACCCGCAATTCGTCGAGAACTCCACCAGCGGTGGCTTCGCCCATCCCTGGCTGGCAGCCCTCCAGCTGACGGCGCTGGTGCTCTGGCTGGCGGTCCAGAAGACTAGCCCACCGCCCCTGGCGCCACGCTTGCCACGCCACGCCTGGGCATTGCCCACGCTGCTGTTGCTGGCCCACGGCGCGGTGCAATCCTGGCGCCCCAGCGAGGCAGACCAGTGGAACCTGTTCAACCTGCCCCATCAGCTCGTGACCGCAGGCATTGCCGCCGGGCAGGAACGGGCCCAGCTATGGCTCGACGGCGGTGAAGACGTCCTCACTCCACCAATGGAAGGCCTTACCCGGCTGGACCTCGATGGACAAAGACTGCTGGCAGCGCCGGGGCAGGCGCGCAACGTCCTGATCATTGCCCTGGAAGGCATCCCCGGCGCCTACATAAGCGCCAACCGCCAGGCGTTGAAAAGCAGCTACCAGGAAGACCTGATGCCGCGCCTCAGTGCCTGGGCCGAACGCGGCATGAACACCCCCGATTATGTCCTGCATAGCCACCAGACCATTCGTGGCCTCTATGCAATGCTATGTGGCGACTACGACAAGCTCGACGACGGCACACCCAAGGGTGTCGAGATGCTGAACCAGACCCAGCGCAACCGGGCCTGCCTGCCGGCGCAGCTGCGCCAGCACGGGTTTTCCACTCACTTCCTGCAAGGGGCTGGCCTGCGGTTCATGGCCAAGGACCGGATCATGCCGCATATCGGTTTCGACACGACCCTGGGCATGGAGTGGTTCACCAAGCCGGCCTACCTGGATTTCCCCTGGGGCAAGGACGACAGGACATTCTTCGAAGGCGCGCTGAACTACGTCGGGCAGCTGCAACAAACGGACAAGCCCTGGATGCTCACCCTGCTGACGGTCGGTACGCACCAGCCCTATTCCGCGCCGGAAGACTATTTGCTGCGCTACGACACTGCCAAGCAGGCCGCCGTGGGTTACCTGGACGATGCCCTGGACAGTTTCCTGGCGGGCCTGGAACGTCAGGGCATCCTGGAAAATACGCTGGTGGTCATTACCTCGGACGAGTCCCACGGGCTGGACGACATACGCCTGGCATCGTCCTGGGGGTTCAACCTGACGCTGGCGCCGGAACCGTTGCCCAGGATCAAGCCCGGTGTGCACGGCCATGTGGACCTGACCGCCTCGGTCCTCGATTACTTCGGTTTTGCGGTGCCTACGTCACTGTCCGGCCGCTCGCTGTTCAGGGACTACGCGACGGGTCGGGAAATCATGTCGTTCACCAACGGCAAGCTGCGTTATCACGACGGCAAGGGCACGTTCACCGAATGCGACTTCCTGCAACGGTGCCGTTATTACGCCAGCGAAGGCTTCATCGCCGACCAGGCCACCTATGCCGGGCAATACAGCGGCCGGCGCGCCAGGTTGATCAAGGCCCGGGCCGTGGCACTGGACCAGACCCTGCTGCCCACGCCCCTGAACCAGCGCTATCAGTTCGGCAGCTCCGAGAGGATCCCGCTTCCAGCCCAGGTTTCCAACGACTGGACCGATAACCTGATCGGCGCCCAGTACCTGGAAATGCCCAAGGGTTCCCAGACCCGTGTCAGCCTGAATATCCGCGCCGTGGACGCGAACCATGCGGCCTACATTTCCCTCAAGGCCAAGGAGTTCGAACGGGATGTGCCGATGGACCTGCCGACAGACGTGGCGGTAACCTCCGATCAGCCGCTGGTGATGGACATCAGTTTCGATAACCCTCAAGCGCGCAAGGCGTTTTCCTTCCACTTGCTGGGCCATGGGGAGGGTGCCATCGAAATCAGTGACTTCAGCGTCGTCACCGAACTGCCGGAGCAGACGGACCAGCCGGAATACCTGGACGACATGCAGGACGACAGCGAAGCGCAATCCAGTTGAACAAAAAACGCGCAGTCACTGGATGTGGCTGCGCGTTTTCTGTTCAGGGCGTTGATCGATCAGTCATTGACCAACTGCATGATCTCGAACGCGTTCAGCGCCGCACCACGCAGCAGTTGGTCGCCGCTGATGAACAGGTCCAGCCCGTGCTCGCCATAGATCAGGTTGTAGCGGATCCGCCCGACTTCCACGGCGTGCTTGTAGGTAGATGTCATCGGCATCGGGTAGATGCTCTTCGCAGGCTCATCCACCACCTCGACCCCCGGCGCGGCGCGCAACAATTCGCGCACCTGCTCCAGTGACTTGATCGGCTTGCTGAAGCGCAGGCTCAGGCTCTCGGCGTGGGAGCGCAGGGTTGGCACCCGGACGGCGGTGGTGCTGATGGCCAGTTCCGGCTCGTCCAGGACCTTGCGCAGCTCCCAGACCACTTTCATTTCTTCACGGGTGTAGCCGTTGTCTTCGAACGAATCGACCTGGGGAATCACGTTGAACGCCAGGTTATGGGCGAAGTTCTCGCTGCCGTCCTGATCGCCATAATCGCTGAAGGCCTTGGCCTTCTCCCGCAGTTCCAGCATGGCCGGCTGACCCGCACCGCTGGCGGCCTGGTAGGTGGAGATGATGGCGCTTTCCAGCCCATAGGTGTCATGCAGCGGTCCCAGTACCATCAGCGCGATGGCCGAGGAGCAGTTGGGGTTGGCGATGAGTTTCTCACCCTTGTAGCGCTGGCCGTTGATCGGCGGCACCAGCAGCGGAATGTCCTTGTGGTAACGGAAAGCCGACGAGTTGTCGATGACATAGGAGTTTTCGGCCAGACGCTCGCCATATTCCAGGGCGAAGGAGCCGGAAACACACAGGAAAACGATATCGCACGAGGCACAGCCTTCGACCGAAAAGGGTTCGATCAGGTGCTCGGTATTGCCCGCTTTCAAACGCTTGCCCGCCGAACGCTCAGAGGCCATGCAGACCACTTCGTAATCGGTGTTCTCAAGCAATTGCAGCATGGTCATGCCCACTGCACCGGTACAACCCACTACGGCCACTTTCTTCATTTCGACTCGATTCCCTTATCCAAAACCTTATCCGACAAACCCGCGCCGCCAGGCGGCGGCACGGGCAGGTACGTCATGCCGTGCGCATCTGCACGGACAACCTGGCGGCTGCCGCTGCGCGCTGGACCCGGATGGAGTTCCAGGTAAACAGCGCAAGCGCCAGCCAGATGAACGAGAAAGCCGCCAGTTTCAACGACGAGACCGGTTCACCATAAACGAACGCCGCCAACAGGAAGTTGCAGATTGGCGGGACAAATTGCAAGAAGCCCAGCGTGATCATCGACAGTTGCTTGGCAGCCAGACTGTACCACCACAAAGGCAATACTGTGATCAGCCCCGTCGCAACCAGCAGCAGATCCCGGGTACCCGACTGCAGGAACTGATGCCCCATCCCCTGGGCCTGTGCCCAGAGCAGGAACACTGCCGCGAACGGCAACAGTACCGCGATTTCGAGGGTCTGGATGACCACCGGATCGCCGGGAACCTTCTTCTTGAAGATGCCGTAGAAGGAATAGCAGAAGCCGATGACCAATGCGATCCAAGGGAAGGAATGCAGGTTCAGCAGCTCGAACGCCATGAGGGTCACGCCCGTGACGGCCAGGAAAATGGCCCAGGTCTGCAAGGTCGTGAGGCGCTCCTTGAAGATCAACCGCGACACCACCATGCTCATGATCGGGCTGAGGAAATAGCCGAAAGCCACCTCCAGCACCCGCCCGGTCATGATTCCGTAGATGTACATCAGCCACCACAGCCCCAGCACGGCGGATACGGTGAGCACGTTGGTCGGGCGAACCGTCTTGAGGGTGGAACGCAAGGTTGCGACCCGTGCGGTCACCAGTACCAGGGCCACGAGAAACAGCTCGGCGAACACCACCCGCCACGACAGCAGGTGGTAGGCGTCGAGACCGGCCAGGGGCTTGTACCAGAGTGGGTAGGATCCCCAGAGCAGTGTGGCGCCCAGCCCGAAGGCCACGCCTTGCCCGGATTCGTTCTTGACGGTCATTGACGTACCTCACTGTTGAGTTTGCGCTCGATGCCGTCCCAGTACACTTCCATCAGGTGCAGGTACTGTTCGATGCCCTCGGCGAAAAGACGACGCTCCTCCGGGGTCTGCAGGTGCTTCTCCATGACGTTGAACACGGCATTGGAGTGGCCGACTTCGACTTCCATGTGCAAGGTCCAGAAGAAACGGCCGCGCTCGCTCACGCCTTCCTTGATCAAGCCGTCGTTGTACTTGGAAACCATCGACGCCGACATCGCTTCGTCGGCGAACAGGCCGCCCAGCGCCTTCTGCAGCGGTGGCTTGCTGTAGAGCGCGCAGATACCGTCGTTCAGGGCCTGGGTGCTGGGGAGGCACTTGTAGGAGTCGATCTGCTCTTCGCTGATGCCCTTGTCGAGCAGGAACTTGCGATACAGGTCCGAGTGGGACTGGGTTTCGCCCAGTTCGTCACGGGCGTTGAACGCGATGGTGCGCAATACCGCTTCGTCGCGGGTGATGGTGGAAATGCCACACACGTAGAACGGCAGGTACTTGAAGTAGTGCAAGGTCTCCAGGTACAGCACCTTGCTCTGCTCCGGCGGCAGGCCGTGCTGCGCGTAAGTATTGAGGAACGGGTGTTCGGTGGCCCGGTGCTTGAGGATGTAGTCGATCTGCTCATCCATGAACAGCTTGAGCTCCAGGTCGACACCTTCGTTGCGCACGACGTAGGCGGTTTCGGATTGAAAGGTTTCTTGAGTAATGGACATGGCCTGCTTCCTTGAGCCCCGGGGGCAACGTTGATTCGAATAGAAAACCGGACGGACACCCGTCCGCCCGGTCGTTCACTGGTCAGGCCTCTTCGGCGGTCCTGGCCTTGGTATCCCAGATCACTTCGATACTTTCATGGGCCACGTCGGTGCGGCGGTCGTGGGCGCTGGCCCAGCAGGTGTTGAGAATGATGCGGGTGGTTTCCTGCTGGATCGGCACGACGTGGTGCAGGGTGGTATCGGACTTGAGGAAGTACACGTCGCCCTTGAGGTGGTGATAGGACTTGATCGGATTGTTCAGGATGTATTCCCAGATCCGTGGGTTCTGTTTGTCCCATTCGCTGTGCGGCACGCATTGCAGGACGCCACCGATCGCCGGGTCCTCGGGGGCCTCGATGATCCAGATCATGGTGTAGGGGTAGTCGCCCCAGTGCCAGCCGTGGGTATCGCCTGGATGGCTCAGCTTGGTGATCAGGTACTGCTCCTGCTCCCAGCAGGAGGCCAGGTCGTCGCCGGCGATGTTGCCCAGGAAATTGCGCAGCGATTCAGATTTGTAGAGCGCCGGAATGTATTGGCCACCCTCGGCGATTTCCGGTTGGTTGACGTTATACATCTTGCGATAGGTATTACCGGTCGAGGGAACGGTGACATCGCGACGGACCGAGTACTCATCCAACAGCGCATGAACTTCAGTGTGAACGTTCTGCAGAAGATCCTTGGGGAGAAACGAGAAATTCTTGAAGTTGAAATACCCATCGCGGCGAAATTCATTACGAATCTGCTTCATGCGGTTTTCGTCTTGCAAGAGGGCCTGGAAGTGTTTGGAAAGTTGCTGCTCCATTACCTCGACTACCAGGCTGGATTTTTGTTCGCTCATTTATCGCTCCATTCCATTGTTATCGGTCGGTTGTACAAATCCATGTGGGCACCGTGCATCACGGTTTGCTCAGGGCCCACGAAGAAAACACTTTCCTGTTTTGCAGACTCATCAGCGGACCGGTCATCAGCGTCGTGATGATGGTCATGATCACCAGGGCCGTGAACAGCCCGTTCCCGATGATGCCCATGTCCAGTCCGATCTTGAGCACCACCAGTTCCATCAGCCCGCGGGTGTTCATCAGGGCGCCGACGGTCAACGATGTCGACCAGGAGCACCCCACCAGCCGAGCGCCCAGCCCACTGCCGGCGACCTTGCCGACCACTGCCACCAGGAGGATTACCAGCAATCCCAGGAGGCCCAGGCCGGAGAACGCCGAAGCGGTGGTGCTCAATCCCGCGAGCGTGAAGAAACAAGGCATCAGGATGATCAGCGAGACGTGCTCCAGACGTTCGATGATCATGTCCAGCAACCGCTGCTCCCGTGGCAGGCATAGCCCGAACAGGAAGGCGCCGAACACCGCGTGCACCTGAAGTGCATGGGTCAGGCTGCCGTAGATCAGCACACCGGCCAGCAACGCCACCAGCACCATGGGCTGTGCGAGACGTCCTTCGGCGGCGAGCCAGCGGGCCAGCAGTGGCTTGAGCACCAGGAAAGAGAACGCCACCAGCAGCAACAGACAGGCGCCACGGGCTGCCAGCGCCATCCAGTTACTGTCCTGGCCGTTCACCATCGCCACGGCGGCAATCAGCATCCAGGCCACCACATCGCTCATGGCGGCGGCCAACAAGGCAATCGCTCCGGTTTGCGTGCCGAGCATCCCGCGCTCCTTGAGGATCCGCGCCAGCACCGGAAAGGCAGTGACCGAGAACACCGTGCCGATGAAAAGGACGAAGCTCAGCCTGGAGACCTGGGGCGTGGCGAAATGCTCGAATAGCCAGGGGGCAATCGCGGCGCCCAGGGAGAAGGGAATGACAATGCTGAAGCAACCGATGATGATCGCCTTTAAACCAGTCCGGCTCTGGGTCAATGGGAAACGGAACTCGGCACCGATGACGAACATGAACAATAGAATGCCCAGTTCACTCAGTACCTTCAGTTGGGTAATGGCCTGACTATCGAATAGTTGTTGATGGAATACCGGAAACAACTGCCCCAGTACGACGGGCCCCAATACGAAACCGGCAATCATCTCCCCAACCACTTGAGGTTGCCCCAAGCGATTGAATACCGCGCCCAGAAGCTTTGCCGACAACATCACAAACAGTATCTGGATCAGCAACATAGTCCATTCCTTCACAACGTCCAGGTTAATCCGGATACAACCGTCAAACTTCCGCAACGCCATCGCCAGCCAGACAACATCCTTGAGAAACCTCAATGGGGCGCGCGCGCATCAACCATTCGTTCAATCGATTTTTTGTATAAAGCAGGAATAATTCTGGAAGGTGACAATCCCTACCGGTGTGTTGGGGTGGACACCGGTCATGCGACTGTCACCTTTGTAAGGTGCAACCGTCTTGTTTTTTCCTGATTGCCTGTCAGCGATTGTAGGGACATGGGCCAGTCCGCTACAGTGCAGCAGACGACAATAAACGGTGATTTTACGCCAAATGCACGCTCAACCCGGAACCGTGGCCATCCTTGTTTATGAAGGCCTGTGCGTCTTCGAATTCGGTATCGCCCTGGAAATATTCGGCCTGCCTCGTCCAGAGCTGGATGTCCCCTGGTACAGCCATCGGATCGTCGCAGTCGATCCGGGGCCGATGCATGCCTTGGGCGGCCTGCAGATCTCCGTCGATGCGGGGCTGGAAGAGCTTGAAACGGCACAGACCATCGTCGTCCCCGGCTGGCGCAATCGTCGTGATCCGCCCCCAGAAGCCTTGCTGCAAGCCATCAGGAGGGCCCATGCCCGGGGCGCCCGCCTGCTGTCGATCTGCTCGGGGGTGTTCGTGCTTGCCGCTACCGGATTGCTCGACGGCGAGACGGTGACGACCCATTGGCAATTTTCCCGCGAACTGGCCGAACGCTTCCCGCTCATCAAGGTGGACCCGAACGTGCTGTATGTCGACTCCGGGCAAATCATCACCTCCGCCGGCAGCGCAGCGGGCATCGATGCCTGCCTGCACCTGATCGCCCGGGATTTCGGCACCCATATCGCCAACTCCGTGGCTCGCCGCCTGGTCATGGCCCCGCAGAGAACGGGGGGCCAGTCGCAATTCATCGTCGCGCCCGTATGCAAGTCGCCTCGCAACGAGCTGAGTCGCGTGCTGCAGTGGATCCGCGAAAACCTGGATAAGCCCCTGAGCGTGTGCGAGATGGCGGCCCGCGTTGCCATGAGCGAGCGCACCTTCCTGCGTCGCTTCATTGAAACCACGGGCCTTTCACCCAAGGCCTGGCTGCAACAGGAACGACTCAACCGTGCCAGGGAACTGCTGGAAACCACCGACCAGAGCACAGCCGGTATCGCCCAGGCCTGTGGCTATCGGTCGGTGGAAAGTTTCCGGGCGGCGTTCAGGAACGCTGTCGGTTTGCCGCCGTCGGCCTATCGGGAAAGGTTCGGCGGCGGCGAGGTCAGCACTCAGGCGGCCTGGGTGGCCAACTATTGAAGCCATACAGGCGCTCTGCCGGATCTAATCCAACAGCCGATGCAATTTGGCGTACTGCAGCAGCATGATGGTCTTGCCGTCGCAGATTTCTCCGGTCTCGATCATGCCGAGGGCCTGATCGAGCGGGAGTTCCAGCACTTCGATCTCCTCGCCCTCGGCCTCAAGCCCACCGCCCTCGTGTTGCTTGTCTTCGTCGAAATATTCGCCGACGAAAAAATGCACCCGTTCGGTCACCGACCCCGGGCTCATGAATGCGTCGAACACCTTGCGCACATGCTGGACGACGTAACCGGTTTCCTCCTGGGTTTCCTTGCGGATGCAGGTGTGCGGATCGTCATTGTCCAGCAGGCCGGCGCAGGTCTCGATCAACAGGCCATCGTGCCCGTTGACGAAAGCGGGGAAGCGAAACTGCCGGGTCAGCACCACGGTCTGCTTGGCCTTGCTATACAGGAGGATAGTGGCGCCATTGCCGCGGTCATACGTCTCGCGCGTCAGCTCGCGCCACTGGCCATTGCGGCCGAGGTAGTCATAGGTAGTCTTGCGCAGCACATACCAATTGTCCGAGAGGACCTCGACCTGCTTGATACGGACACGATCCCGGGTATTGCTTGCCTGTGTCATTGAGCCGCTCCATCAGGATGAAAAACCAAAGGCACGATAGCGCACCTGCCAGCCTGTCGACTTGAACAGACAACAAATCGTGCCGGACGACTTCCTGATAGTCTTGTCCATGCCTCACCGGCCCAGGCAACTGGAGAAGACCCCGCCCCCTGGAGATAGGAAAATGACTCCCTTCAAAGTCAGTCATATCGACCATGTCGTACTGCGTATTCTCGACATGGACCGCAGCCTGGAGTTCTATACGGAAAAACTCGGATGCCCCATCCAGAAGCGTCGCGATGACCTGGGCATGATTCACCTCGCCGCAGGTTCTTCGCTGATCGACCTGGTGGACCTGAACGGTCCCCTCGGCCGGGAAGGCGGCGGATTCGCCGATCATCAGCATTCGAACGTGGACCACGTCTGCCTGCGCATCGAACCGTTCGTCGAGGAAGATATCCTTCAGTACCTGGCGTCGGTAGGCGTACCGGCGGAGAAAGCCGCCACGCGTTACGGGGCTGAAGGCAACGGTCCGTCCATCTATTGCCATGATCCGGATGGCAACAAGGTGGAGCTGAAAGGGCCTCCTGTTTCAGGCCCTCGGGGATGAGGTGCGCCGGATAGATCCGTTTGCGTAAGCACGTTAACGGCAGGGCGGCTTAAGCGTGTGTGTACAGCCACCCGGCGCAACCCACTCACTCCACCGTCACAGACTTCGCCAGGTTGCGCGGCTGGTCCACGTCGGTGCCCTTGAGCACCGCGACGTAGTACGACAGCAACTGCAGCGGGATGGTGTAGAGGATCGGCGACAGGATGTCGTGGATGTGCGGCATATGCACCACGTGGGTGCCTTCGCCATTGCTCATCCCGGCCTTTTCGTCGGCGAAGACGATCAACTGGCCCCCACGGGCACGCACTTCCTGCAGGTTTGACTTGAGCTTTTCCAGCAGTTCATTGTTCGGTGCCACGGTGACCACCGGCATGTCGTTGTCCACCAGCGCCAGCGGACCATGCTTGAGCTCGCCGGCCGGATAGGCCTCGGCGTGGATATAGGAAATCTCCTTGAGCTTGAGCGCTCCTTCCATCGCCACAGGAAACTGCGCACCACGCCCGAGGAACAGGGTGTGGTTCTTCTCGGCGAACAGCTCGGCGATTTTTTCCACGGTGCTGTCCATCGCCAGCGCCTCGCCCAGGCGAGCCGGAAGACGACGCAACTCTTGCACCAGCCTTGCCTCGACGCCCGCCGCCAGCGTGCCACGTACCTGGCCCAGGGACAGGGTCAGCAACAGCAAGCCCACCAGTTGGGTGGTGAACGCCTTGGTGGACGCCACGCCGATTTCCCGGCCGGCCTGGGTCAGCAGGGTCAGGTCGGACTCACGCACCAGTGAACTGATGCCGACGTTGCAGATCGCCAGGCTGGCGAGGAAACCCAGTTCCTTGGCGTTGCGCAGCGCCGCCAGGGTATCGGCGGTTTCGCCGGACTGGGAAATGGTGACGAACAAGGTGTCCGGCTGTACCACCACCTTGCGATAGCGGAATTCGCTGGCCACTTCGACCTGGCACGGAATACCCGCCAGCTCTTCCAGCCAGTAACGGGCAACCATGCCGGCGTGATAACTGGTGCCGCAGGCGACGATCTGCACATTGCGAACCCTGGCGAACAACTCGGCCGCTTGTGGACCGAACGCCTGGACCAGCACCTGGTTCTGGCTCATGCGGCCTTCGAGTGTGCGTTGCACCACGGCCGGTTGCTCGTGGATTTCCTTGAGCATGAAATGGCGGAACTCGCCCTTGTCGGCGGCCTCGGCGCCGTCACGGTACTGGACGGTCTCGCGCTCGACGGCTTTGCCATCGAGGTCCCAGATCTGCACGCTGTCCCGGCGGATGTCGGCGATGTCACCCTCTTCCAGGTACATGAAACGGTCGGTGACCTGACGCAGCGCCAACTGATCGGACGCCAGGAAGTTTTCCCCCAGGCCCAGGCCGATCACCAGCGGGCTGCCGCTGCGGGCCGCCACCACGCGATCTGGCTGACTGGCGCTGATCACCGCCAGGCCATAGGCACCGTGCAGTTCCTTGACAGTCGCCTTGAGCGCCACGGTCAGGTCAGCCAGTTCCTTGAGCTTGTGGTTGAGCAGGTGAGCGATGACTTCGGTATCGGTGTCCGACGTGAAGACATAGCCCTGGGCCTTGAGCTGTTCGCGCAGGGCTTCGTGGTTTTCGATGATGCCGTTGTGCACCACCGCCAGATCACCGGAGAAATGCGGGTGGGCATTACGCTCGCAAGGCGCTCCGTGAGTGGCCCAGCGGGTGTGGGCGATGCCCAGGCGACCGATCAGTGGCTCGGCGTCCAGCGCTTGCTCCAGCTCGCTGACCTTGCCCGGACGACGCATGCGCATCAATTGTTCATCGTTGGTGAAAACCGCCACGCCGGCGCTGTCATAGCCGCGGTATTCCAGGCGCTTGAGGCCTTCGAGCAGGATGGCCGTGATGTTGCGTTCAGCGACGGCACCGACGATTCCACACATGTTATTTCTCCTGGCTGACAGACGCGCAGATCACATGGATGCCGCGGGCCTGAATCTGATCGCGTGCCTCCACGGGCAGGCGATCATCGGTAATGAGGGTATGGACGCTGCTCCACGGCAGTTCCAGGTTGGGGATCTTTCGACCGATCTTGTCGGCCTCCACCATCACGATCACTTCGCGAGCGACCTCAGCCATCACGCGGCTCAGGCCCAGCAGTTCGTTGAAGGTGGTCGTACCGCGAACCAGATCGATGCCGTCGGCACCGATGAACAGCTGGTCGAAGTCATAGGAACGCAAAACTTGCTCGGCAACCTGGCCCTGGAACGATTCGGAATGAGGGTCCCAGGTGCCACCGGTCATCAGTAGCACCGGTTCGTGTTCCAGTTCGCTCAAGGCATTGGCGACGTGCAGGGAATTGGTCATCACCACCAACCCAGGCTGCAAGCCGAGTTCAGGGATCATGGCGGCGGTGGTGCTGCCACTGTCGATGATGATCCGCGCGTGTTCGCGGATCCGCTTCACGGCGGCCCGGGCAATGGCCTGTTTGTATTTGGAAACGGTTTGACCGTTTTCCGCCACCAGCTCCTGCGGCATTGGTACAGCACCACCGTAACGGCGCAGCAGCAGGCCATTGGTCTCCAGGGCGGCCAGATCCTTGCGAATCGTAACTTCTGAGGTTTCGAAGCGTTTGGCCAACTCATCCACACTCACCTCGCCCTGCTCTTGAAGCAGCGCCAGGATGTTGTGGCGACGTTGTGGTGTGTTGCGCTTGGACATGACGGCCTAAGTTTCGATTTGAAAGATAACGTAACTAATCAAAACCCATTGCGGAGTTTCCGTCAAGGCGGAGGAAGAAAAATTCAGAAATTCGATGCAGAAACGGGCTCGCTCGCGAAGGGGCATGTCAGACACTGGAGCAGTGAAATGACACACCATTTCGCAGGCAAGCCCGCTTTCAAATGGGACTGTGGATAACTTTCAGGGCTTCCTGATCTTTTCCGGTCGTCTCCAGCCATCGATGTTACGTTGACGAGCCCGTCCCACCGCCAATTGGGCGTTATCCACATTCTGGGTGATGGTGGAACCGGCTGCGGTGGTCGCACCACTGGAGATATCCACAGGCGCTACCAAGGAATTGTTCGAGCCAATGAACACATCCTCGCCCAACACGGTTTTCCATTTGTTGGCCCCGTCGTAGTTGCAGGTGATGGTGCCGGCCCCAATGTTGGTGCGAGCGCCAACCTCCGCGTCTCCCAGATAGGTCAGGTGCCCGGCCTTGGCGCCTTCCCCCAGATGAGCATTCTTCAGCTCGACGAAGTTACCCACATGGGCGCGGGCTTCCAGCACGCTGCCAGGGCGCAGGCGGGCAAACGGGCCGGCGTCGCTGCCTTCTCCCATCACCGCGCCTTCAAGGTGGCTGTTGGCCTTGATCACCGCGCCTTTGCGCAAGGTACTGTCCTTGATGACACAGTTCGGGCCGATGACCACGTCGTCTTCGATGACAACCTTGCCTTCGAGGATGACATTGATGTCGATGACCACATCGCGGCCCACGCTGACCTCTCCACGTACATCGAAACGGGCGGGATCACGCAGGGTCACGCCTTGGGCCATCAGGCGACGGGCCGCGCGCAATTGGTAGTGGCGCTCCAGCTCGGCCAACTGCCGGCGATCGTTGGCCCCCTGCACTTCCATGGCGTCCAGGGGTTGTTCGGTGGCCACCACCAGGCCGTCAGCGACAGCCATGGCAATCACATCGGTCAGGTAGTACTCACCTTGTGCGTTATCGTTCGACAGGCGACTCAGCCAGCCATCCAGGCGCTTGGCCGGTACGGCCAGGATCCCGGTGTTGCCCTCGGTGATAGCCCGCTGGGCTTCATTGGCGTCTTTCTGTTCGACGATAGCCGTAACCTGGCCAGCGGCATTGCGCACGATGCGGCCATAACCGGTCGGGTCGTCCAGCTCGACGGTCAGCAGACCCAGTTGGTCCGGGGTGACATGCTCGAGCAGGCGCTGCAAGGTATCGACTTCGATCAACGGCACGTCGCCGTAGAGAATCAGTACGGTATCGGCGCTGATGAACGGCACGGCCTGGGCCACCGCGTGGCCGGTACCCAGTTGCCTGTCCTGCAGGACAAAATTCAGGTCATCAGCCGCCAGGCGTTCGCGAACCGCATCGGCACCGTGGCCGATCACCACATGGATTCGCTGTGGATCGAGTTGGCGGGCGCTGTGGATAACGTGGCCAAGCATGGAATTACCGGCAACCGGGTGCAGGACCTTGGGCAGCGCCGAACGCATGCGAGTGCCTTGACCGGCCGCGAGGATAACGATTTCGAGAGACATGACTGGCTACCAATCCTGGGTGGTCAGCGGCTGCGACCAGATAATGAGTGTCAGAAAAGAAAAAAGGGTAGCCGAGGCTACCCTTTTTAATCAATCGCACAGAAAGCTGACGGCTTAACCGCCGAACTTCTTGCGGATCTGCTGGACGGTGCGCAGCTGGGCTGCAGCCTCGGCCAGACGTGCAGCAGCAGAACCGTAGTCGAAGTCTGCGCCTTTTTCGCTCAGCGCCTTTTCGGCAGCCTTGACGGCTTCCTGAGCGGAGGCTTCGTCCAGGTCGGCAGCACGTTGCACGGTGTCGGCAAGGACCTTGACCATGTTCGGCTGAACCTCGAGGAAACCACCGGAGATGTAATACACCTCGACTTCCCCGCCCTGCTTGATCAAGCGGATCGGACCTGGTTTCAGATTCGTGATCAGCGGTGCGTGACCCAGGGCGATACCAAGATCCCCCAGCTCACCATGCGCAACCACCATCTCGACCAGACCGGAGAAAATTTCTCCTTCCGCACTGACGATATCGCAATGGACTGTCATAGCCATCTGATTGCCTCAACCTAAATTAGCGCCCGTTGCCGGGCGCCGGGATTACAGTTTCTTGGCTTTCTCGATCGCTTCTTCGATGCCGCCGACCATGTAGAACGCTTGTTCTGGCAGGTGGTCGTAGTCACCGTTGAGGATGCCTTTGAAGCCAGCAATGGTGTCTTTCAGGGAAACGTATTTACCCGAAGCACCGGTGAAGACTTCAGCCACGAAGAACGGCTGCGACAAGAAGCGCTGGATCTTACGAGCACGGGCAACCAACTGCTTGTCGGTTTCCGACAGCTCGTCCATACCCAGGATCGCAATGATGTCCTTCAGCTCTTTGTAGCGCTGCAGTACGTATTGAACGCCGCGAGCGGTTTCGTAGTGCTCGTTGCCGATCACGTTCGGGTCCAGCTGACGCGAAGTCGAGTCCAGTGGGTCTACCGCTGGGTAGATACCCAGGGAAGCGATGTCACGAGACAGTACGACGGTGGCGTCGAGGTGGGCGAAGGTGGTCGCCGGCGACGGGTCGGTCAAGTCGTCCGCAGGAACGTATACGGCCTGGATCGAAGTAATCGAACCTTGCTTGGTCGAAGTGATGCGCTCTTGCAGCACGCCCATCTCTTCAGCCAGGGTCGGCTGGTAGCCTACTGCCGAAGGCATACGGCCCAGCAGTGCGGATACTTCGGTACCGGCCAGGGTGTAACGGTAGATGTTGTCGACGAACAGCAGAACGTCGTTACCTTCGTCACGGAACTTCTCGGCCATGGTCAGGCCGGTCAGGGCTACGCGCAGACGGTTTCCCGGCGGCTCGTTCATCTGGCCGTAGACCAGTGCCACTTTGTCCAGAACGTTGGAATCCTTCATCTCGTGGTAGAAGTCGTTACCCTCACGAGTACGCTCACCCACACCGGCGAACACGGAATAACCGCTGTGCTCGATGGCGATGTTACGGATCAGTTCCATCATGTTCACGGTCTTGCCTACACCGGCACCACCGAACAGACCGACTTTACCGCCCTTGGCGAACGGGCAGACCAGGTCGATAACCTTGATGCCGGTTTCCAGGAGGTCGTTGCCGCCAGCCTGTTCAGCGAAGGACGGCGCAGGACGGTGAATGCCCCAACGCTCTTCTTCGCCGATCGGACCAGCTTCGTCGATCGGGTTGCCCAGTACGTCCATGATCCGGCCCAGGGTCGCTTTACCGACCGGTACGGAGATGGCTGCGCCAGTGTTGTTGACGTCCAGACCGCGCTTCAAGCCCTCGGTGGAGCCCATCGCAATGGTACGAACCACGCCGTCGCCCAGCTGCTGCTGAACTTCCAGGGTGGTTTCGGCGCCTTGAACCTTCAAGGCGTCGTAGATGCTCGGTACGCTGTCGCGTGGAAATTCCACGTCGATAACGGCGCCGATGATTTGAACGATACGTCCGCTACTCATAGCTGGATCCTCTGAATATTTGAACCGTTAAACCGCGGCAGCGCCGCCGACGATTTCCGAGATCTCTTGGGTGATCGCAGCCTGACGCGCCTTGTTGTAGATCAGCTGCAAATCGCTGATCAGATCACCGGCGTTGTCAGTAGCGTTCTTCATCGCGATCATCCGCGCGGCCTGTTCGGCTGCGTTGTTCTCGACCACCGCCTGGTACACCTGCGACTCCACGTAGCGGACCATCAAGCCGTCAAGCAGCTCCTTGGCATCGGGTTCGTAGAGATAGTCCCAGTGGTGCTTGAGTTCCTGTTCCGGGGTCGCCACCAGTGGAATCAACTGCTCCACGGTTGGCTGTTGCGTCATGGTGTTGATGAACTTGTTGGATACCACGGACAGGCGGTCGATCCGGCCTTCCAGATAAGCATCCAGCATCACCTTGACGCTGCCGATCAAGTCATTGATCGACGGCTCTTCACCCAGGTGGCTGATAGCGGCGACGACGTTACCGCCGAAGTTGCGGAAGAAAGCCGCACCCTTGCTACCGACCACGCACAGATCGATCTCGACGCCTTGTTCGCGGTTTACCGCCATGTCCTTGACCAGGGCCTTGAACAGGTTGGTGTTCAAGCCACCGCACAGACCACGGTCACTGCTCACCACAACGTAACCAACGCGCTTGATGGCGCGCTCGATCATGAACGGGTGGCGATATTCCGGGTTGGCGTTGGCCAGATGACCAATCACCTGGCGGATGCGCTCCGCATAAGGACGGCTAGCAGCCATGCGCATTTGTGCCTTGCGCATTTTGCTGACCGCCACTTTTTCCATGGCGCTGGTAATTTTTTGCGTGCTTTTGATGCTCGCAATCTTACTGCGAATCTCTTTTGCGCCTGCCATGTAACACCTATCAGGTTAGCAAGCGGGAGCCTTGCGGCTCCCGCTGCGGCTTACCAGGTTTGGGTGGCCTTGAACTTCTCGATACCGGCTTTGAGGCCAGCGTCGATTTCGTCATTGAAGTCACCCTTCACGTTGATCTTGGCCATCAAATCGGCGTGATCGCGGTTGAAGAAAGCAATCAGCGCTTGTTCGAAGCTGCCGATCTTGGCGATTTCAATGTCAGTCAGGAACCCACGCTCAGCGGCATACAGCGACAGCGCCATGTCAGCGATCGACATAGGTGCGTATTGCTTCTGCTTCATCAGCTCGGTAACGCGCTGACCATGCTCAAGTTGCTTACGGGTCGCTTCGTCCAGGTCAGAAGCGAACTGGGCGAATGCCGCCAGTTCACGGTACTGGGCCAGGGCGGTACGGATACCACCGGACAGCTTCTTGATGATCTTGGTCTGAGCGGCACCACCCACACGGGATACCGAAACACCGGCGTTCACAGCAGGACGGATGCCCGAGTTGAACATGGCCGATTCCAGGAAGATCTGACCGTCGGTGATGGAGATCACGTTGGTCGGAACGAACGCGGAAACGTCGCCAGCCTGGGTTTCGATGATCGGCAAGGCGGTCAGGGAGCCGGTCTTGCCGGTGACGGCGCCATTGGTGAACTTCTCTACGTACTCTTCCGAAACGCGGGATGCGCGCTCCAGCAGACGGGAGTGGAGATAGAACACGTCACCTGGGTAGGCTTCACGTCCTGGCGGACGGCGCAGCAGCAGGGAAATCTGGCGGTAGGCCACTGCTTGCTTAGACAGATCGTCATAGACGATCAGCGCGTCTTCACCGCGATCGCGGAAGAACTCGCCCATGGTGCAGCCGGAGTATGGTGCCAGGAATTGCAGTGCGGCCGATTCGGAGGCGCTGGCGGCAACGATGATGGTGTTAGCCAGTGCACCGTTCTCTTCCAGCTTGCGAACCACGTTGGCGATGGTCGATTGCTTCTGACCGATTGCCACGTATACGCAATAGATACCGCTGTTCTTCTGGTTGATGATCGCGTCGATCGCCAGAGCGGTCTTACCGATCTGACGGTCACCGATGATCAGCTCACGCTGGCCACGGCCGACAGGGATCATGGCATCGACTGCCTTGTAGCCAGTCTGTACAGGCTGGTCTACCGACTTACGCCAGATCACGCCTGGAGCAACTTTCTCGACCGCATCGGTCTCGGTGTTGTTCAGCGGACCTTTGCCGTCAACAGGGTTACCCAGCGCATCGACGACGCGACCCAGCAGTTCCTTACCTACCGGAACTTCAAGGATGCGGCCGGTGCACTTGGCGCTCATGCCTTCAGCCAGAGTCGTGTAGGCACCCAGTACAACGGCACCTACGGAGTCTTGCTCCAGGTTGAGGGCCATACCGTAGACGCCGCCCGGAAACTCGATCATCTCGCCGTACATGACGTCGGCCAGACCGTGAATCCGCACGATGCCGTCAGATACGCTGACGACAGTGCCTTCGTTACGGGCTTGGGAGGTCACATCGAGCTTTTCGATGCGGCCCTTGATAATTTCACTTATTTCGGAAGGATTGAGTTGCTGCATTGCTCTGCTGCCCCTTCAAACTCAAGATTTCAATGCTTCGGCAAGTTTCGCGAGTTTGCCGCGAATCGAGCCATCGATAACCAGGTCACCGGCGCGGATAACGACACCACCAATCAAGGCAGGGTCTTCCGTAACGTCCAGACGCACTTCCCGGTTGAGTCGTGCACTGAGAACCTTGGCGAGTTTGTCTTGCTGTTCTTGGTTCAATGCAAAAGCACTGGTCACTTCCACGTCTACCGACTTCTCCTGCTCGGCCTTGTACAGGTCGAACAGGGCGGCGATCTCCGGCAGAAGCGGGAGACGGTCGTTTTCGGCAACGACGTGAATGAAATTCTGTGCCTTGGCATCGAACTTGTCGCCGCACACGTCAATGAACGTGGCGGCCTTTTCTGCGCTCGTCAGTCGCGGGGCCTTGAGCACGCGCTGCATGGTGTCATCTTTCGACACCGCTGCCGCCAGGCCGAGCATGGCTGACCAATTGGCCAGTTGCTGGTGGGCCTGAGCGTGCTCGAAGGCCGCCTTAGCGTAAGGTCGGGCCAACGTGGTCAGTTCTGCCATGATCGCCCTCGCTTAGATTTCAGCAGCCAGTTTGTTTACCAGCTCTGCGTGCGCGTTTTGATCGATTGTGGCACCCAGGATCTTCGAAGCACCGCCAACGGCCAGGCTACCCACTTGGGCACGCAGCGCGTCTTTGACACTGTTGAGTTCCTGTTCGATCTCGGCTTGAGCCTGGGCCTTCACACGTTCAGCTTCGACGCGAGCCTGTTCACGGGCTTCGTCGACAATCTGAGTACCGCGTTTCTTGGCTTGCTCGATGATTTCAGCTGCCTGGGCTTTCGCTTCGCGCAGTTGCTGACCCACTTTCTCTTGGGCCAACTCCAGGTCGCGAGCTGCACGGCTGGCAGCGTCCAGACCATCTGCGATCTTCTTTTGACGTTCGTGCAGAGCCGCGATGACCGGAGGCCATACGAACTTCATGCAGAACAATACAAAAATCAGGAACGCAACGGACTGGCCAATCAGGGTCGCATTAATGTTCACGCCAACACCTCGCAGTTACGTTGTCCATCACACCAATCTACTCGGAGAATCCGAGTAATCAGCCAGCGATCTGACCAACGAACGGGTTCGCAAAGGTGAAGAACAGAGCGATACCAACACCGATCATGGTTACGGCGTCGAGCAGACCGGCAACGATGAACATCTTGACTTGCAGCATTGGAACCATTTCTGGCTGACGAGCAGCGCCTTCCAGGAACTTGCCGCCCAACAGGCCGAAACCAATTGCGGTACCCAGTGCGCCCAGGCCGATCAACAGTGCAACAGCGATAGCGGTTAGACCAACTACAGTTTCCATCTTTCCTCCCGACTTTTACGTCGTATGGTTTAGGTTTTTTTAATTTAAAGCGGTAAAACAAATCGTTTCATCGTGGCCTGTTCCGGCCCCCTCCCGTTTGACCGGGAAGGACATCAGACTAGTCGAGACTGGCCTTAATGGTTTTCTTCGTGCGCCATCGACAGGTAGACGATGGTCAGCATCATGAAGATGAACGCCTGCAGGGTGATGATCAGGATGTGGAACACAGCCCACGCCCACTGCAGTGCAACGCCCAGGCCGCTGAGCCAGAGCAGGCCGCTGCCGAACATCACGGCGATCAGGATGAACACCAGCTCGCCGGCATACATGTTGCCGAACAGACGCAGAGCCAGAGAGATCGGCTTGGCGATCAGGGTCACGAATTCCAGCAGGAAGTTCACCGGGATCAGCAGGGCTTGAACGAGGATGTTCTTGCTGCCGAACGGATGCAGGGTCAGTTCGCCGATGAAGCCGCCGATACCCTTGACCTTGATGCTATAGAAAATGATCAGTGCGAAGACCGAGAACGCCATGCCCAGGGTCGCGTTCGGGTCGGTGGTCGACACGGCGCGGAACGGGATATGCGAATCACCGGAAATCAGGATGGCCAGTTGAGGAATCCAGTCGACCGGGATGAGGTCGATGGCGTTCATCAGAAACACCCAGACGAAGATGGTCAATGCCAATGGCGCGATGACCGGGCTACGGCCATGGAAGCTGTCTTTCACGCTGCCATCGACGAACTCGACCAGGACTTCGACGAAGTTCTGCAACGCACCTGGCTGACCCGAAGTGGCCTTCTTCGCTGCCATGCGGAAGAGGAAGACGAAGATCAGACCCAGCGCGACCGACCAGCCGAGGGTATCGACGTGGAAAGCCCAGAAGCCCATTTCCTTGGCTTCTGCTGCGGTGTGGGCAAAGCCCCAGCCGCCGTTGGGTAGCTGACCGAAGGTCAGGTTCTGCAAGTGGTGCTGGATATAGCCCGAAGCGGTTGTCTCTGCCATGTGTGCCTCAAACGCCCTAAGGTCTCGAAAGTCTTGTTCTCATCAGCAGGGGAGCGAACCAGCTGACCAGTTGGGTCAGCACGAAGACGCCGAATACAGCCAGCGGCGCCAATGGCTTCACACCTGCGAACGTCAATGCAAACAGCATTGCCGTCAAAATCAGTTTCCCCGCCTCGCCGGCATAAAAAGACCGGACGATAGCCTGGGCTGCTCGGGCGCCGGAAAACCGAAATGCCCTGTGAGCGAAGTAAATATTGGGAAGCAAGGCTATCAGGCCTCCGCAAAGACCCGAGTATCCGGCGACGACTCCTTTCCATTGCCAGAGCGCCAACGTGGCGATCAGTACAACGGCGAGCTGTGTCATCAAGACCGGAAAAACTGCCAGACGATGGAACGGCAAGCGGTTTGGCGTGCGGGTTTCCATCGCTTTTGCTCTCCAGTGGTCGGCTGCCTGAAATCAATAACTTGGCATAATTTGTGCCGACAAAATGCGCGCAGAGTATAGGGGCGGTTCTGCCCCTATTCAACTGCCGGGTAGTGATTTCCGACTGGGCGCTACAAGAGCAATTGTTTCAGCGGATGTGCGCAAGAACGCCCTGCAACTCGTCCAGGGAGTTATAGCCAATCACCAATTGGCCTTTTCCCTTCTTGCCGTGGCGAATCTGCACCGCAGAGCCCAGGCGCTCGGCCAGGCGCTGTTCCAGGCGAGCGATATCCGGGTCGGGTTTGGGGGCTTCGACAGGGGCCGGTTTACCACTGAGCCACTGGCGAACCAGTGCCTCGGTTTGGCGCACGGTGAGGCCTCGTGCGACAACATGTCGCGCCCCTTCAACCTGTTGATTTTCCGGCAAACCGAGCAGAGCCCGTGCATGACCCATTTCCAGGTCGCCATGGGACAGCATGGTCTTGATAACCTCCGGCAAGGCGATCAGCCGCAACAGGTTGGCCACGGTCACGCGGGACTTGCCCACCGCTTCGGCCACCTGTTGCTGGGTCAGCTGGAACTCCTGTTGCAAACGTTGCAGGGCAACTGCCTCTTCGATCGGATTGAGGTCTTCACGCTGGATGTTTTCGATCAACGCCATGGCAATGGCGGTTTCATCCGGTACGTCGCGTACCATCGCCGGAATGGTTTCCTGACCAGCCTGCTGGCTCGCACGCCAGCGGCGTTCGCCTGCGATGATCTCATACCGGCCGCCGTCTATCGGGCGCACCACGATGGGTTGCATCACGCCCTGGCTCTTGATCGATTGAGCCAGTTCCTCCAGCGCCTGCGGGTCCATGTCCCGGCGCGGCTGGTATTTGCCACGCTGGATCAGGTCCAGCGGCAGGTGCTGCAATTCGCGCTGGTCGGCCTGCACGGCCTGTTCTTCCAGCGTACTGACGGTGGGACCGCTGAGCAGCGCATCCAGTCCACGTCCGAGCCCACGTTTCTTGATGGCCATGGGGTTTCCTTAAGTTGGCTGGGCGGCGGCGGTGCGTGGATTACGGCGCTGACGGCGAACCATTTCGCCCGCCAGGGCCAGGTAAGCCAGCGCACCACGGGATTGTTTGTCATAGGCCAGGGCCGGCATCCCGTAGCTCGGCGCTTCGGCCAGGCGGATGTTACGCGGAATGACCGTATCGTAGAGCTGCTCGCCGAAATGTTCCTTGAGCTGGACAGAAACATCGTTCATCAGGCTCAGGCGCGGGTCGTACATGGTCCGCAGCAAGCCTTCGACTTTCAGCTCCGGGTTCAGCAATTCGGAGATGCGCTTGATGTTATCCACAAGGTCGCTCAACCCTTCCAATGCAAAATATTCGCACTGCATCGGGATAATGACCCCATCGGCGGCCACCAGGGCGTTCAGTGTCAGCATCGACAACGATGGTGGGCAGTCGATCAGGATGTAGTCGTAGTTTTCCCGGATGGGCGCCAGGGCGCTGCGCAGGCGGCTTTCCTTCATCTGCATTTCCAACAGCACCACCTCGGCCGCCGTCAGGTCACGGTTCGCCGGGAGCAGTTGATAACCGCCGTGTTCGGAGAAATGCATGGCCTGGCCCAGATCGCATTCACCGATCAGAACATCGTAGATGGAATTTTCCAGGCCATGTTTATCCACACCGCTGCCCATGGTGGCGTTGCCCTGTGGATCGAGATCGATCAGCAACACCCGGCGCTTGGTCGCGACCAGGGATGCTGCGAGGTTGATGCAGGTGGTGGTCTTGCCCACACCACCTTTCTGGTTCGCTATCGCGAATACCTTAGCCATTCTTGCTTGTGTTCCCAATCATGCCGTGCGGCGCAGTATCAGCAGATGGCGTTGGCCTTGGCAACCAGGTACGGCCAAGGCGTGTTCGCTATCGAGGTGGAAGTCTGCCGGCAATGCTACCAGCTCATCGGCCGGATGAACGCCCTTCATTGCCAGCCAGCGCGTATTCCCACCGCCGAGGTGGCGAGTCCAGTTGGTGAAGTTTTCCATGCTGCTGAATGCCCGGGAAATGATCCCGTCGAACGGCAGTGCAGGCTGGAACGCTTCCACGCGACTGTGGATAACTTGGAGGTTATCCAACTTGAGCTCGAGTTTGACCTGCGTGAGGAAGCGCGTTTTCTTGCCGTTACTGTCCAGGCACGTCACTTGCGCCTCTGGAAACAGGATCGCCAAGGGGATCCCGGGCATGCCTCCACCGCTGCCGACATCAAGCCACCGGCCATTTTCGATGAAAGACATCACACTGAGACTATCGAGCAGATGCCGAGACACCATTTCATCCGGATCGCGTACGGCAGTCAGGTTGTAAGCCTTGTTCCATTTGATCAACAGCGCCAGATAATCCAGTAGTTGCGCATGCTGGGTTTCACTCAGGCATACCCCAAGTTGGCGAGCACCTGTGGATAACTCTTCGGCGTGTTGCGAGGTGACCAACGAACTCAAGCGCTTTGCTCCAACTGACGGCCCGCGCCGCGTTTTTTCAAATGAATCATCAACAGGGAAATCGCTGCCGGAGTCACCCCAGGGATACGCGAAGCCTGGCCCAACGTCTCCGGACGAGTCGCACCGAGCTTGCTCTGGATTTCCTTCGACAGCCCGGATATGACCGTGTAATCGATATCCACAGGCAATTTCGTGTCCTCACTGGCGCGCAGACGAGCAATCTCGTCCTGCTGGCGGTCAATGTAGCCGGCGTATTTGGTCTTGATCTCGACCTGCTCGGCAACCTGTGGGTCCTGGGCGCCCTCGCCCGTGACCTCCACCAACCCGGCGTAATCGATTTCCGGGCGGCTCAAGAGGTTGAGCAAGTTGTATTCATGGGTCAGCGGCGTACCGAACCTGGCCGCGATGGCATCACCCTGTTCGGTACCGGGACGAACCCAGGTACTTTTCAGGCGCTGCTCTTCCAGCGCGATACTTTCGCGTTTCTTGCAGAACGCCGCCCAACGTACATCGTCTACCAACCCCAATTCGCGTCCCTTCTCGGTCAGGCGCAAGTCGGCGTTGTCTTCACGCAGGATCAGGCGATATTCCGCACGGGAAGTGAACATCCGATACGGTTCCTGGGTACCCAGGGTAATCAGGTCGTCCACCAAAACACCGATGTACGCTTCATCGCGTCGTGGGCACCAGCTGTCCTGGCCGCGGGCCCGCAGTGCGGCGTTGGTCCCGGCCAGCAGGCCTTGGGCCCCGGCTTCTTCGTAGCCGGTGGTGCCGTTGATCTGCCCAGCGAAGAACAGACCACCAATGACCTTGGTTTCCAGGCTGTACTTCAGGTCACGTGGATCGAAATAGTCATACTCGATGGCATAACCTGGGCGAACGATGTGGGCGTTTTCCATGCCCCGGATCGATTGCACGATCTGCAGCTGCACATCGAACGGCAGGGAAGTGGAAATCCCGTTCGGGTAAAGCTCATGGGTAGTCAGGCCTTCCGGCTCGATGAAGACCTGATGGCTTTCCTTGTCTGCAAAACGATGGATCTTGTCTTCGATGGACGGGCAGTAACGGGGGCCCACCCCCTCGATCACACCGGAATACATCGGCGAGCGATCCAGGTTGGCAGCAATGATTTCATGGGTACGGGCATTGGTATGGGTGATCCAGCAGCTCACCTGTTTCGGGTGCTGCTCCTTCGAACCCATGAACGACATGACCGGTATTGGGGTATCGCCCGGCTGTTCGGTCATGACCGAGAAATCCACAGACCGCCCATCGATACGCGGCGGGGTGCCTGTCTTCAGGCGTCCGACACGCAATGGCAACTCCCGCAGACGCTGGGCCAGTGCGATGGACGGCGGATCACCCGCGCGACCACCAGAATAATTCTGCAAGCCAATGTGGATAAGTCCGCCAAGGAAAGTCCCTGTGGTCAATACCACGGATTCGGCGAAGAAACGCAGACCCATCTGGGTCACGACACCTCGGACCTGATCCTGTTCAACGATCAGGTCGTCTGCCGCTTGTTGAAATATCCACAGGTTCGGCTGGTTTTCCAGGATTTCACGGACAGCCGCCTTGTACAGGACCCGATCGGCCTGGGCGCGAGTCGCCCGTACCGCCGGGCCCTTGCGGCTGTTCAATACGCGGAACTGAATGCCGCCTTTATCGGTGGCCATGGCCATCGCGCCGCCAAGGGCATCGATTTCCTTGACCAGATGGCTCTTGCCTATGCCACCAATGGCCGGGTTGCAGCTCATGGCCCCAAGGGTTTCCACGTTATGCGTCAACAGCAGGGTTTTGACGCCCATGCGTGCTGAGGCGAGTGCTGCCTCGGTACCGGCATGACCGCCGCCGATGACGATCACTTCAAAACGGGAAGGGAAATCCACCACGCACCTCGTGCCTGCTTAATTCAGGTAATTCGGAAAAGGTTATGAGTCTGGCCTGGGTGTTTTCTGAACCAGGTCGGCAAGTATAGGGACTTCGCCCTTCCTAAAGAACCCTTTGCACAAAATTTAACCAGCTGTGGAGAACTCGCGGTTAAAAAATTAAAAAAGAGAGAAATTTATAAAACCTTTGTTTTTATGTTTATTCTTATGCAACCACCCGCCTGTGGATAAATCTCTGTAGGCTACGATTTTCAAGGTGTACAGAGTTTCAAAAGCCTGTGGTCATGTAGCTGGGAGGGGGTTGGATAACTGCCGTAAGCCTGTGGATTAGTAGATAGCTTATCCACAGAGGCGATTATCCTCGGCTTTTCGGGGGGGTTATCAACGGATCTCAGGCGCGGTTATTCACAGGGCTTGATCCTGTCATCGAACAGGCCTGGGAGAGGGAATGCAGACTATTTGGCGGGTAACAGCATCGAAGGATCGATGTGCTGCGTAACCACACCCACCAAGAAAGATGGGCGAGGGAGTGCCGCCCGGGTTGCCAGGACCGGCTAGAGAAGATTGGGATAACGATCCAGGGCGCTATGACGGCCAGCGAGCAGGCCGGTGGGATTCCTACGGGCAATTATTCAAACCAGGACTGTGGATAGACTGCCCACAGCCCTGGTGCTATTTGCCGATGCAGAAGCTGGAAAAGATCCTTCCCAGGAGGTCATCGGAGCTGAAGGCGCCCGTGATCTCACCCAATGAGTGCTGGGCCTGACGAAGATCCTCGGCCAACAGCTCACCGGCGCCAGCCAATGTCAGCTGAGCACGACCGTGTTCCAACGCCGCGCTGGCATGGCGCAACGCCTCGAGGTGCCGGCGTCGGGCGCTGAAGCTGCTCTCCGAGGTTTGCTCATAGCCCATGCAAGCCTTGAGGTGTTCACGCAGCAACTCCAGGCCCTCTCCTGCTGCTTTCGCGCTCAGGCTGATAGTCACGTGGCCGTCGTCGCTGACCTCGAGTGCTATCGCTTCTCCCGTAAGGTCGGCTTTATTGCGGATCAGCGTAACCTTCGCCGGATCCGGGCGCACTTCGAGAAATTCAGGCCACAAGGCAAAAGGATCGCCTGCTTCCGGGGCGGTCGCGTCGACTACCAGCAGTACTCGATCAGCTTCACCAATGGCTTTCAACGCCCGTTCGACGCCAATTTTCTCCACCTGGTCGTCGGTATCGCGCAAACCTGCGGTGTCCACAACGTGCAGAGGCATGCCGTCGATGTGGATATGTTCGCGCAGGATATCCCGGGTAGTACCGGCGATCTCGGTGACAATCGCCGCCTCACGACCGGCCAGGGCATTGAGCAAGCTCGATTTGCCGGCATTGGGCCGTCCTGCGATCACCACGGTCATGCCGTCTCGCAATAAGGCACCTTGTCCGGCTTCCCGCAGGACTGTGGATAATTCATCGCGTACTTTGTCGAGCATGCTCAGCACATGGCCATCGGCAAGGAAGTCGATTTCTTCCTCGGGAAAATCGATCGCCGCTTCGACATAGATCCTCAGGCCAATCAACTGTTCGGTGAGGTTATGCACACGCTGGGAAAAAGCGCCCTGCAGAGAACGCAGTGCGTTGCGCGCAGCCTGTGCTGAACTGGCTTCGATCAGGTCGGCGATCGCCTCAGCCTGGGCCAGGTCGAGTTTGTCGTTGAGGAACGCTCGCTCGCTGAATTCACCCGGCCGCGCCAGGCGGCAGCCCAACTCAAGGCATCTGTGGAGCAACATATCCAGCACTACTGGGCCGCCATGGCCCTGCAGTTCCAGCACGTCTTCCCCAGTGAAAGAGTTAGGCCCTGGAAAATAGAGCGCGAGTCCTTCATCGAGCACTTGCCGGTCATCGCTGAAAAATGGGCCATAGTGAGCGAACCGTGGCTTGAGCTCGCGCCCACTGATGGCCTTGGCCACGACGCTGGCCAGGGGACCGGAGATTCGGACGATGCCGACGCCGCCTCGCCCCTGGGCAGTGGCAACGGCGGCGATGGTTTCACGAGGTGCGCTCATAACCGATATCCAGACAAAAGTGGCAGATAGCAAAACGCCCCACTAGGGGGCGTTTTGTGTGGTTATCCACAGTGCAAGTTACGCCTCGGCTTTTTTCGTAGCCGCTTCGATCTTACGCGTGATGTACCACTGCTGAGTAATGGACAGCACGTTGTTCACAACCCAGTACAGCACCAGACCGGCCGGGAACCACAAGAAGAAGAAGGTGAAGATGATCGGCATCATTTTCATGACCTTCGCCTGCATTGGATCCGGAGGCGTCGGGTTCAACTGCTGCTGGATGAACATGGTCGCGCCCATGATGATCGGCAGGATGAAGAACGGATCCTTGATCGACAGGTCGGTTATCCACAGCATGAACGGTGCCTGACGCATCTCCACGCTTTCCAGCAGAACCCAGTAGAGCGCCAGGAATACGGGCATTTGTACGAGAATCGGCAAGCAACCACCCAGGGGGTTGATCTTCTCTTTCTTGTACAACTCCATCATGGCCTGGGACATTTTCTGCCGGTCATCGCCATGTTGTTCTTTCAAGGCAGCGAGCTTCGGTGCCACGGCGCGCATGCGGGCCATGGATTTGTAGCTGGCTGCCGACAATGGGAAGAAGATGCCCTTGATCAGCATGGTCAGGAAAATGATCGACCAACCCCAGTTACCAACAATGCTGTGGATATGTTGCAGCAGCCAGAAGATCGGTTGCGCAATGAACCACAGGAAACCGTAGTCGACAGTGAGTTCCAGACCTGGGGACAACTCTTTCAACACAGCCTGGCTTTTCGGGCCGGCATACAGAATGGCGCTGGTCTCGGCCTTGGCGCCTGGGGCCACGGTCAACGCCGGGCCGGTGTAGCCGACGATGTAGTTGCCTTTGCTGTCCTTACGAGTCTGGACGACATTGGTTTCGCCCTTCTGCGGAATCCAGGCCGTCACGAAGTAGTGCTGCAGCCAGGCCACCCAGCCACCTTGAACGGTTTCCTTGAGCTGAGCCTTGTCCATGTCTTTCATGGACACTTTCTTGTAGGGCTCGGAACTTGTCCACAGGGCGGCGCCCAGATAAGTCGCGGTGCCGGTGGCCGTGCTGGAGGAAGGATCGTCACTGGCGTCGCGTTTCAGCTGGGCGAACATAGCGCCGGACCAGGGCTGCGCGCTCTGGTTATCGATCACATAGGACACGACCACGTCATACAGGCCACGTTTGAGTGTGAAGCGCTTGATGTAGTTGACGCCGTCCTTGCTGAACTTCAGGTCGACGACCAGTTGATCCTGCCCATCGGCCAGTTGGTAAGTCTTCTTCTCGGCCGAGTAGACCGGGCGACCCGCCGGGTTGGCATCGGGGCCATTGCTACCAATCAGCCCGCTCTGGGCCAGGTAGGTCCGCTCGTTGCCGTTGTCGAACAGCTGGAACGGGATATCCGGATGATCCTGGCGGCGTGGATAGAGCGGCAGCTTCAATTGGGCAACGTCACCGCCCTGTGGATCGATTGCCAGTTCCAGCACGTCGGTCTTGATCTGGATGAGATCCTTGCTTGCAGCCACAGGGGCTTCAGCAGGAGCACTGGTATCGTTTGTCGCGCGCGGAATGTCATCACTGCTGGCAGCGTTGTTGCCAGAAGCGGTGTCTGGCAGGCTCGGTGCGGTATTGCTGGCTGCAACATTCTGAGTCGGCAGGGCAGCCTGGCCATAGTCCTGGTTCCATTTAAGAACCATGACGTAAGACACGATTGCCAGGGCGACGATCAGGATCGTGCGTTTGATATCCATGATTACTCGGCCATCGAAGAAGAACGGGAGGTAGGGATAGGCGGAACCGGGTCATAGCCACCGGGATTCCACGGATGACAGCGACCTAAACGACGAAAGGTCAGCCAGCCACCGCGCAAAAGGCCATGTTTTTCTATGGCTTCGTACGCGTAGCAGGAACAACTGGGGTAGAAACGACAGTGACTGGCCATCAGGGGACTAATGGCGTAGCGATAAAACTGGATCGGAACGAGTGCCAGTTTACGCATCGGGACTGTCTACCCCTACAGTTTCGGTGTTGACCGCCGGAGCTGGCTTGTTGCGCGCCAGGCGTTTCCAGAGCTTGCCGAAATGCTGAATCAATTCGGGGTTTTCTACGTCACCCAAACCTTTGCGCGCGACGATAACGATGTCCCAGCCGACCAGAGAATCCTGGTTCAGGCGAAACGATTCGCGCATCAGACGTTTGAGGCGATTGCGCTGCACGGAGAGCTTGACGCTCTTTTTCCCGATAACCAGCCCTAAACGGGGGTGATCGAGATCGTTGCTGCGCGCAAGGAGCAGGAGATTTTTCCCCGGAACCTTGCCGGTAGGGGAGTCAAAGACTGCCTTGAAATGCCGGGGTGTAAGCAGACGCTTTTCCCGACTGAAGTCCTGACTCACCTCCAGTGCCGGATTATCAAACTGCCAGACGTGCACGACCTTTGGCGCGACGACGCGACAGGACGGCACGACCGTTCTTGGTAGCCATGCGAGCACGGAAACCGTGGGTACGAGCGCGTTTGATAGTGCTTGGTTGGAAAGTACGTTTCATGTCGTGTTACCTGGTTCGTCCACAACGGGCCGGAATGGCCCCTGTTTTAAGAGACCGGGGATTCTAGAGAAAGCAAGACCCTAGGTCAATTTCCAACCAGCGTTTCCTTTAAATAGATACGCGTCGACGAATCGGTTCGCCAAGCGCCCGTTCATAGATATAAAAAGAAGGGAATTATTTAAAGCTTTTCTGTAGAGCTTATAAAAGCAACGCTGGCAGCCATCTGTGGATAACTGGCCTGAGCCCTTATGAATCAATATGTACAGAGAAGGACAACTAGGCGGGAAAGCGGTGGTAAGGCTGTGCTGCGCTATCGGATAAGCTGTGCGCGGAATGGCGGGTTATCCACAGGCGGGTTATCCACTGGGTTTCGGTAGCACTTGTCCCATGCTCTCAACGGTGGTTATCCACAGAGCTTATCCACCGACCGCCTGTCACCTTTTTTGTGCTTAAGGCTTTGATAAATCATGGTCGATGATCAACCTGCGTGTGGATAAGTGAACGTCTGCTCGCTACAATGGCCGCTTGTTTTTGCCTCACCGGCTTTCAACTTAGGGGATATCCGTGTCAGTGGAACTTTGGCAGCAGTGCGTGGAGCTTTTGCGCGATGAGCTGCCTGCCCAACAATTCAACACTTGGATCCGTCCACTACAGGTCGAAGCCGAAGGCGACGAGTTGCGTGTCTATGCACCGAACCGTTTCGTCCTCGACTGGGTCAACGAAAAGTACCTGGGCCGGGTCCTGGAACTGCTCGACGAGCATGGCAATGGCATGGCACCAGCGCTGTCCTTATTAATAGGTAGCAAACGCAGTTCTGCACCCCGCGCCGCGCCGAACGCCCCGTTGGCGGCTGCCGCGGCTTCCCAGGTCCAGGCTGCTCCGGCGCCGGTCCACGCTGCCCCTGCGGCTTCAACGCCGGCTCCGAGCAAGCGAAGCGCACAGAAAGTCGCCGAAACCAGCGAAGAGCCTTCCCGAGACAGCTTCGATCCAATGGCCGGCGCCAGCTCACAACAGGCACCGGTACGCGCAGAGCAGCGCACCGTCCAGGTCGAAGGCGCGCTCAAGCACACCAGCTACCTGAACCGCACCTTCACCTTCGAGAACTTCGTCGAGGGTAAGTCCAACCAACTGGCTCGTGCCGCGGCCTGGCAGGTTGCCGACAATCCCAAGCATGGCTACAACCCCTTGTTCCTTTATGGTGGCGTGGGCCTGGGTAAAACCCACTTGATGCATGCGGTGGGCAACCATCTGTTGAAGAAGAATCCGAATGCAAAGGTCGTGTACCTGCATTCCGAGCGTTTCGTGGCGGACATGGTCAAGGCCCTGCAACTGAATGCAATCAACGAGTTCAAGCGCTTCTACCGTTCGGTGGACGCCTTGCTGATCGACGACATTCAGTTCTTCGCACGCAAGGAACGCTCCCAGGAGGAGTTTTTCCACACCTTCAATGCCCTGCTCGAAGGCGGGCAACAGGTAATTCTCACCAGCGACCGATATCCGAAGGAAATCGAAGGCCTGGAAGAACGCCTGAAGTCGCGTTTCGGCTGGGGCCTGACGGTGGCTGTCGAGCCGCCTGAGCTGGAAACCCGGGTTGCGATCCTGATGAAAAAGGCCGATCAGGCCAAGGTCGAGCTGCCTCACGATGCGGCGTTCTTCATCGCCCAGCGTATTCGCTCAAACGTGCGTGAGCTCGAGGGTGCGCTCAAGCGTGTTATCGCTCACTCTCACTTCATGGGGCGCGATATCACCATCGAATTGATTCGCGAGTCCTTGAAGGATCTGTTGGCACTCCAGGACAAGCTGGTCTCTGTGGATAACATTCAGCGAACCGTTGCTGAGTATTACAAGATCAAGATTTCCGACCTGCTCTCCAAACGCCGTTCGCGTTCGGTAGCCCGGCCACGGCAAGTGGCCATGGCCTTGTCCAAGGAACTGACCAACCACAGCCTGCCGGAAATCGGCGATGTGTTTGGCGGGCGCGACCACACGACCGTTTTGCACGCCTGCCGCAAGATCAACGAACTGAAGGAATCCGACGCGGACATCCGCGAGGACTACAAGAACCTGCTGCGTACATTGACCACTTGATGACCACCAGCGCAGCTTATTAAGGCAAGGGACTAGACCATGCATTTCACCATTCAACGCGAAGCCCTGTTGAAACCCCTGCAACTGGTCGCAGGCGTCGTCGAACGCCGCCAGACCTTGCCGGTACTTTCCAACGTGCTGCTGGTTGTCGAAGGCCAGCAACTGTCGCTGACCGGTACCGACCTGGAAGTCGAGCTGGTGGGTCGTGTGCAACTTGAAGAGCCGGCCGATCCGGGCTCCATCACGGTGCCGGCGCGCAAGCTGATGGATATCTGCAAGAGCCTGCCCAACGATGCGCTGATCGACATCAAGGTCGACGACCAGAAACTCGTGGTCAAGGCCGGTCGCAGCCGCTTCACTCTCTCGACCCTTCCGGCCAACGACTTCCCGACCGTGGAAGAAGGCCCAGGCTCGCTGACCTGCAGTCTCGAGCAGAGCCGTCTGCGCCGTTTGATCGAGCGCACCAGCTTCGCGATGGCTCAGCAGGACGTGCGTTATTACCTCAACGGCATGCTGCTCGAAGTCTCTGCCGGCATTATCCGCGCCGTTGCCACCGACGGGCATCGCCTGGCCATGTGTTCGATGCAGGCCGATATCGGTCAGCCGGATCGCCACCAGGTGATCGTGCCGCGCAAGGGTATCCTGGAACTGGCGCGTCTGCTGACCGAGCCGGATGGCAACGTCAGCATCGTCCTGGGCCAGCACCACATCCGTGCCACTACCGGCGAGTTCACCTTCACGTCGAAACTGGTAGACGGCAAATTCCCAGACTATGAGCGCGTACTGCCCAAGGGGGGCGACAAGCTGGTCCTGGGCGACCGTCAGGCGCTGCGTGAAGCGTTCAGCCGTACTGCCATTCTCTCCAACGAAAAGTACCGTGGTATCCGTCTGCAACTGGCCAACGGTCAACTGAAGATCCAGGCGAACAACCCGGAACAGGAAGAGGCGGAAGAAGAAGTCGGCGTTGAATACAACGGCGGTTCCCTGGAAATCGGCTTCAACGTCAGCTATCTGCTCGACGTGCTGGGTGTAATGACCACCGAACAGGTTCGCCTGATCCTGTCTGACTCCAACAGCAGTGCCTTGCTGCAGGAGTCCGACAACGACGATTCGGCCTACGTTGTCATGCCGATGCGTCTGTAATTAGTGGCCTGTGGCTAATTCGAGTACTCAATTAACCGTACAGGCCACTGGATGTCCTTAAGTCGCGTCTCGGTCACCGCGGTGCGCAATCTGCACCCGGTGACCTTCGCCCCCTCCCCCCGTATCAATATCCTTTACGGCGCCAACGGCAGCGGCAAGACCAGTGTCCTGGAGGCTGTCCACCTGCTGGGGCTTGCCCGGTCGTTTCGCAGCACCCGCCTGTCACCCGTTATCCAATACGATCAGTTGGCCTGCACCGTGTTCGGGCAGGTGGAGCTGGCGGAAGGGGGGCATAGCGCGCTGGGCATTTCAAGGGACCGTCAAGGCGAGTTCCAGATTCGCATCGACGGACAGAACGCCCGCAGTGCCGCGCAACTGGCTGAAATCCTGCCGTTGCAATTGATCAACCCCGACAGCTTCCGTCTGCTGGAAGGGGCACCCAAGATTCGCCGGCAATTCCTCGACTGGGGGGTGTTCCATGTCGAGCCTCGTTTCATGGCAACCTGGCAGCGCTTGCAGAAGGCGCTGCGCCAGCGAAACTCTTGGCTGCGACATGGTACACTTGACGCCGTTTCGCAAGCGGTTTGGGACAGGGAACTGTGCCAGGCCAGCGCTGAAATCGATGAATACCGCCGCGCTTACATTAAAGCCCTGAAACCGGTCTTCGAGCAGACCTTGAGCGAACTGGTTGAGCTTGAGGGCCTGACGCTCAGCTATTACCGAGGCTGGGACAAGGACCGGGAACTGAGCGCCGTACTGGCCGGCTCGCTGCAACGGGACCAGCAAATGGGACACACCCAGGCTGGCCCTCAACGCGCTGACTTGCGCCTTCGCTTGGGCGCGCATAACGCCGCGGATATCTTGTCCCGGGGGCAGCAGAAGTTGGTGGTGTGTGCCTTGCGTATCGCCCAGGGGCACCTGGTAAGCCAGGCCCGTCGCGGTCAGTGTATTTATCTGGTGGATGACTTGCCGTCCGAACTGGACGAGGCCCACCGTCGAGCGCTTTGCCGTTTGCTGGAAGACTTACGCTGCCAGGTTTTCATCACCTGTGTAGACCACGAATTATTGAGGGAAGGCTGGCAGACGGAAACGCCAGTCGCCCTGTTCCACGTGGAACAGGGCCGTATCACCCAGACCCACGACCATCGGGAGTGAAGGCATTGAGCGAAGAAAATACGTACGACTCAACGAGCATTAAAGTGCTGAAAGGCCTGGATGCCGTACGCAAACGTCCCGGTATGTACATTGGTGACACCGACGATGGCAGCGGTCTGCACCATATGGTGTTCGAGGTGGTCGACAACTCCATCGACGAAGCGCTGGCCGGCCATTGTGACGACATCAGCGTCATCATCCATCCGGACGAGTCGATCACCGTACGCGACAACGGCCGTGGCATCCCGGTCGATGTGCACAAGGAAGAAGGCGTTTCCGCTGCCGAAGTCATCATGACCGTGCTGCACGCCGGCGGTAAGTTCGACGACAACTCCTACAAGGTCTCCGGCGGTCTGCACGGGGTAGGTGTTTCGGTCGTGAACGCGCTGTCCGAAGAGCTGGTACTGACCGTTCGCCGTAGCGGCAAGATCTGGGAACAGACCTATGTCCACGGCGTTCCGCAGGAGCCGATGAAAATCGTTGGCGACAGCGAAACCACCGGTACCCAGATCCATTTCAAGCCATCGGCCGAAACCTTCAAGAACATCCATTTCAGCTGGGACATCCTGGCCAAGCGGATTCGTGAACTGTCTTTCCTCAACTCCGGTGTCGGCATCGTCCTCAAGGACGAGCGCAGCGGCAAGGAAGAGCTGTTCAAGTACGAAGGTGGCCTGCGTGCGTTCGTTGAATACCTGAACACCAACAAGACCGCGGTCAACCAGGTGTTCCACTTCAATGTCCAGCGTGAAGATGGCATCGGCGTGGAAATCGCCCTGCAGTGGAACGACAGCTTCAACGAGAACCTGTTGTGCTTCACCAACAACATTCCGCAACGCGACGGCGGTACTCACCTGGTGGGCTTCCGTTCGGCGCTGACCCGTAACCTGAACAACTACATCGAGCAGGAAGGCCTGGCGAAGAAGCACAAGGTCGCCACCACGGGTGACGATGCCCGCGAAGGCCTTACGGCGATCATTTCGGTGAAGGTGCCTGATCCGAAGTTCAGCTCCCAGACCAAAGACAAGCTGGTGTCTTCCGAAGTGAAGACCGCGGTCGAACAGGAGATGGGCAAGTATTTTTCCGACTTCCTGTTGGAGAACCCGAACGAAGCCAAGCTGGTGGTCGGCAAGATGATCGACGCCGCCCGTGCCCGTGAGGCCGCGCGCAAGGCCCGCGAGATGACACGCCGCAAAGGCGCGCTGGACATCGCTGGCCTGCCAGGCAAGCTGGCTGACTGCCAGGAAAAGGACCCTGCCCTGTCCGAGCTGTACCTCGTGGAAGGTGACTCCGCCGGTGGTTCTGCCAAGCAAGGCCGTAACCGCCGGACCCAGGCCATCCTGCCGCTCAAGGGCAAGATCCTGAACGTCGAGAAGGCACGTTTCGACAAGATGATCTCGTCCCAGGAAGTCGGCACCCTCATCACCGCCCTGGGCTGCGGCATCGGTCGTGAAGAGTACAACATCGACAAGCTGCGGTATCACAACATCATCATCATGACCGATGCTGACGTCGACGGTTCGCACATCCGTACCCTGCTGCTGACGTTCTTCTTCCGTCAGTTGCCCGAGCTGATCGAGCGCGGCTACATCTACATCGCCCAGCCGCCGCTGTACAAGGTCAAGAAAGGCAAGCAGGAGCAGTACATCAAGGACGACGACGCCATGGAAGAATACATGACGCAGTCGGCCCTGGAAGATGCCAGCCTGCACCTGAACGAAGACGCCCCAGGCATTTCCGGGGAAGCTCTCGAGCGCCTGGTCAACGACTTCCGCCTGGTGATGAAGACGCTCAAGCGCCTGTCGCGACTTTACCCACAGGAGTTGACCGAGCACTTCATCTACCTGCCGGCCGTCAGCATGGAGCAACTGTCCGACCACGCAGCGATGCAGGATTGGCTGGCCCAGTACGAAGTCCGCCTGCGCACTGTCGAGAAGTCTGGCCTGGTCTACAAGGCCAGCCTGCGCGAAGACCGTGAACGTAACGTCTGGCTGCCGGAAGTCGAGTTGATTTCCCATGGCCTGTCGAACTACGTCACCTTCAACCGCGACTTCTTCAGCAGCAACGACTACAAGACTGTGGTCTCTCTCGGTGCACAGTTGAGCACGCTGCTGGATGAAGGTGCCTATATCCAGCGCGGCGAGCGCAAGAAGTCCGTGACCGAGTTCAAGGAAGCCCTTGAGTGGTTAATGGCAGAAAGCACCAAACGCCACACCATCCAGCGATACAAGGGGCTGGGGGAAATGAACCCGGATCAGCTGTGGGAAACCACCATGGACCCGGGCTCGCGTCGGATGCTGAAGGTCACTATCGAAGACGCCATTGGTGCGGATCAGATCTTCAACACCCTGATGGGTGATGCGGTTGAACCTCGTCGTGACTTCATCGAGAGCAACGCCCTGGCGGTGTCCAACCTGGACTTCTGATACCAAGCAGAACACCCCTCCAAAAAAAAGGCCAACGCGCAAGCGTTGGCCTTTTTTTACACCCCCAGTTCAGCCTGTTTCCTACCAGACCTATGGGTCAGAAAGCGTGTAACCCAGTAACACCTCAGGCAAAAGCTTTTAATCTCAAGGACTTGGAATATCTGCTTGGCCCCCGGAATACGGGGACCACAGGAAGCCTGGCGCAGATCTTGCGTGTTAAATAAATTACATGTCGTTTTTTTATTTTTACAAAAGAAGCGACAGTCCGAGATGGAATGAATAAATCTAAATACCAAGGGTAGTCTCAATGAGCGGTACGCAAACTTCCAACAACCTGGAACAAGGGCTCAAGCCACGACATGTGACGATGCTCTCTATCGCTGGTGTGATCGGCGCCGGCCTTTTCGTTGGCTCCGGCCACGCTATCGCAGCGGCAGGCCCGGCCGTGCTGTTGGCCTACGCCGCCGCCGGCGCGCTGGTGGTGTTGGTGATGCGTATGCTGGGCGAAATGGCGGTCGCGTCTCCGGACACCGGTTCCTTTTCCACCTACGCTGATCGGGCGATCGGGCGCTGGGCTGGCTTCACGATCGGTTGGCTCTACTGGTGGTTCTGGGTGCTGGTGATCCCGTTGGAGGCCAACGCTGCAGCGACCATATTGCACGCCTGGTTCCCGGACGTGGCGATCTGGGCCTTCACCCTGGTCATCACCCTGCTGCTGACGGCCACCAATCTGTTCAGTGTGAAGAACTATGGTGAATTCGAGTTCTGGTTTGCCCTGGTCAAGGTGGTGGCGATCATCGGTTTCATCGTCCTTGGGATCCTGGCAATTTCCGGTTGGCTGCCCAGCAGCCAGGTCAGCGGTGTTTCCCATCTATTCGACACTCAGGGTTTTTTGCCCAACGGCATGGGCGCGGTACTGGGAGCGATCCTGACCACCATGTTTTCGTTCATGGGCACCGAGATCGTGACCATCGCGGCCGCTGAGTCGAAGAACCCAGGCCAACAGATCTCCAAGGCGACCAACTCGGTGATCTGGCGGATCGGCCTGTTCTACCTGGTTTCCATCTTTATCGTCGTGGCCCTGGTGCCATGGAACGATCCGCTGCTGGCCAGCGTGGGTTCCTACCAGACCGTGCTGGAGCGCATGGGTATCCCCAATGCCAAGCTGATTGTCGATATCGTCGTGCTGGTCGCGGTGACAAGCTGCCTCAACTCCGCGCTCTACACCGCCTCGCGCATGATGTTCTCATTGGGCAAGCGTGGCGATGCGCCGGCGGTTTCCCAGCGTACCAACAAGAGCGGCACCCCTTACTGGGCTGTGATGCTGTCCACCGCAGCCGCTTTCCTGGCGGTGTTCGCCAACTACGTGGCCCCGGCTGCCGTGTTCGAATTCCTGCTCGCCAGCTCCGGCGCCATCGCACTGCTGGTTTACCTGGTGATCGCATTCTCGCAGCTGCGCATGCGTAAGCAGCGCATGGCTCGTGGGGAAAAGATTGCCTTCAGCATGTGGCTGTTCCCGGGCCTAACGTACCTGGTGATCGTATTCATCATCGGTGCCCTGACGATCATGCTGTTCCAGGAAGCCCACCGGGTGGAGATCCTCGCCACGGGGCTGCTCAGCCTGCTGGTGGTCGCGTCCGGGTTGCTGGTGCAGCGTCGTCGGGTCGGGAAGGCTGGCAAAGCACTGCAGATGGCCAACTAGTCATGCTTCCCACGCCACGCGTGGGACGCTTCAACACAAGCTCCGCGTTCGCTTTCGGGACGCGGAGCTTGCCTGGCTCAACTCGCTACCGACGTTTCGCTGTCCGCCGATACGCTTTCCAGGCGATACCCATACCCATAGATAGTCAATAACTGCCAACCTCGATCAGCCGTCAGGCCAAGCTTGTTGCGCAGGCGATAGATGTGGGTGTCGAGGGGGCGGGACGAGGTCATTTCCTCGTGGGTCCAGAAACGTTCGTAGAAATATTCCCGGGACAATGGACGCCCCAGATTGGCGAACAGGCAGCGGGCCAGTCGGTATTCCCGCTCGGTCAGGTTGATGGGCACGCCGGCGCGGGTGACCGTCAGTTCGGCATCGTCGAACGCCAGGTCATTGAAGACTCGTACATCGCTGGCCGGAGCACGTTGCAGGTTGTGCCGGCGTAGCACGGCGCTGACCCTGGCCTTGAGCTCGTTGGGTCGGAAGGGTTTGCTCACGTAATCGTCGGCGCCGGCATTGAGGGCCTGGACGATATCCTGCTCGCCGTCGCGGCTGGTGAGCATGATGGCGGCCGGAGGCGAGTCCATGTGTTCGCGTGTCCAGCGCAGCAGCGACAGGCCACTGATACCGGGCAACTGCCAGTCGAGTATCAACAGGTCGAAGGTTTCCCGACGCAGTTGCCGCAGCAGGTCTTCGCCGCGCTCGAAACTGTGCAGGGTCCAGGCTTGCTCACCCCGGCCGGGGATCTGTTGCAATGTCTGCTCCACCCGGCGCAGCTCGGCCGGTTCGTCATCCAGTATGGCGACACGCATGGGACGCGATTCCTTGATCTCGAAAGTAACGAACATCATCAGCAGGCCACCCAAACGGTCCAGCCTTGGCTGGCTAGCGGCGAGGCTTGCTGTCGCAGGCTGCGACAATACCGGCTCAAGCCGTGAAGGGAAAGGCAGCAGCACGCCGCCTATCGAGTCCGCTATAGTCTCGAGCTGCCCAGCTCGTGGGTTCGTCGCCTATCAAATGAACAATCCCTTCTGCCCTTTTGCTCGTACAAGGACCTTATGAGTCATCAGCGCCGCCGTGAAAGCCGTGAACCGACCCAAGCCCAACGCCTGTTTCGACAGTTGGTGCGCGAATGGTTGTGGATAAGTCTGTTGTTGCTGCCCCTGACGGCTCTGTTGTCGTTCAGCGCCCAACCGACACGCAACGGGCCTGCTGCACTGTTGTCGGTGTGTCTGGTGGCCTGTGTGCTGGGGTTGCTGCTCCTGCGTCCGCGTCTGGCGTTATGGACGACAGTGGGTGGAATGGGCCTGGCACTGACCCTCAGCGCCGTGCTGGGCGCGCAGGGCTGGTGGTGGTCTCCCCTGGCCAGTGTGCTGGGCATGTTGTTTGGCTACCTGATCTGGAACTGGCGACGGCTGAGCGTCGTGCTGGCGTATTTCGGTTGGGAGCTGGCCCGCCTGGACGCGGAACCGAAGGTGTTCCCGGAGCGTCGTCGCGCGCCCTACACCGGCAGCGATCGCTTGCAAGGCCAGGTCATGGCCCTTGAGCAGGCCATGAGTCGCACGCGGGATACCCGGCGGTTCATAGCCGATGGCCTGGAATACCTGCCGGTGGCGACCATGATCAGCGACCCCCATGGCAAGGTCTTGCTCGGTAACCGTAAGGCGCGGGAGCTCTTCGGTCATGGCCTGGCCGGTGAAGATGTGGTGGAACACCTCGCACAGCTGGGTTATCCGGGGTTGGTACCCGGCTGCCCGCACCGGTTATCCACATTGCCGTTGCTGGAGTTTCGCGATGTCCGGGACCGCAGCCTGCGCCTGGAACGGGCCTCCCTGTTGCCGGCCGATGGTGATGTGCCCGTGGGTTGGTTGCTGAGCCTGACTGACCTGAGCGCGGAGCGGGAGGCTGAAGAGCAGCGCAATATCATGCTGCGTTTCCTGTCCCACGACCTGCGCGCCCCACATTCTGCGATCCTGGCGCTGCTCGACGTGCAGCGGCACCAGGCAGGTACGACCGATCCTGTATTCGACCAGATCGAACGTCAGGTGCGGCGTGCCCTGGCGTTGACAGACGGCTTCGTGCAACTGGCGCGGGCCGAATCGGAGGTCTATCAGTTCCGACCGACACTGTTCGCCATGCTGGTCCTGGACGTGCTCGACCAAGCCCTGCCTCTGGCCCAGGCCAAGCATATCCAGATCGCCCATGACATCGACGACGAAGAAGCGATGGTGAGTGCCGACCAGGCCTTGTTGACCCGCGCCTTGTTCAATCTACTGGAGAACGCCATCAAGTACAGCCCACCCGCCACCCGCATCGTGGTGCGGGTTCGTTGCGCCGAGGGGCGTTTGACCTGCGATCTCGTGGACCAGGGCAAAGGCATCGAGGCTGGGGAGCTGCCGGATCTGTTCAGTCAGTATCGACGGTTCTCATCGGCTCATGGTGTAGACGGCGTAGGCCTGGGGTTGTCCATGGTCAAGGCGGTTGTGGACCGTCACGGCGGACAGATCGAATGCCGTAGTGTGGTCGGTGAAGGCACGACGTTCAGTTTTGGTTTGGCCTTGCTAGACACTGAAAAGGCACAACCTTCGGTGGTGCTATAAAAAACTTATGCACCTTTCCCGAGGTTTTATGTGTTTATGAAATATGTATAAAAAACAAATAGTTATATGAAACTGGAAAGGCTTTCAGGAAAATCGGTACACAGCTTATCCACAGAAATCAGACAGCGATCTGGTCCGAAGCAATGGGGGCTGCCGGTGCCGGAGGAAGTGAACCCATTTCCCGTTGTGCCTGTTCATTCCAGGCTTGGACACGGTCGTTGAGGTCGGCGATAGCCCGAGGCCCGCTACCTTCGGCGTACAGGGGGGGGCCAATCACTACGGTGATCAAGCCTGGCTTCCTGACCCAGCCCGCCTTGGGCCAGAATTTGCCGGCATTGTGTGCAATCGGCAATACAGGAAGGTTGGCATTGACCGCCAATGCGGTACCGCCGCGGGAGAACTTGCCGATGGTTCCATAGGGAACACGGGTGCCTTCAGGGAAGATCAATACCCAGACATTGTCCTTTAGCAACTCGTCGCCCTTCTTCGCCACGTGCTTGAGCGCGGCCTTGGGATTGTCGCGGTCGATGGCGATCGGACGGAGCATCGCCATGGCCCAGCCAAAGAACGGCACGAACAGCAATTCGCGCTTGAGTACCTGGCTCAACGGCTCGAAATAAGCCGACAGGAAGAAGGTTTCCCAAGTGCTCTGGTGGTTGGACTGGATCACACAGGGCCTGTCAGGCACGTTCTCGGCACCCTTCACTTCGTAGCGGATGCCCAGGAATACCTTGCTCAGCCACAGCGCGCAGCGGCACCAGTACACATTGATGAAACGGTAGCGCGCCCGGAACGACATGAACGGCGCGATAAAGAAACTCAGGGTGCACCACAGCAGGGAGCTGGTGCCCAGTAGCAGGTAAAAGAGAAAGGTTCTGATGGCCTGCAATATCGACATGGCGGCATTTACCGTTGCGGGGCGGTGCCCGCCTGTTCAAGCGCTTCCCGAACAATCCTTGATCAGGATGTCTTGGGAGCCCTAGTTGTGGATAAGTTCAGCGGCAATCGCCGCCAAATCGTCAAAAATCAAAGTGCCCACCGGTAGGGTCTTGCCCAGAGTCTTTTCGCCTTTCCCGGTCTTTACCAAAACTGGCTGACAATCGACGGCCTTGGCCGCCTCCAGGTCACCGAGGCTGTCGCCAACGAACCACACGCCCGCAAGCGGCACGTCGTAATGCGCTGCTATGGCCTTGAGCATGCCTGGCTTGGGCTTGCGGCAATCGCAACCGTCATCCGGCCCGTGGGGGCAGTAGACGATCAGGCCGACTTCGCCGCCCTGCCCGGCCACCAGGTCGCGCAAGCGCTCATGCATGGCATGCAGTACCGCGAGGTCATAATAACCGCGGGCAATGCCCGACTGGTTGGTGGCGACCGCCACCGTCCAGCCGGCCTTGCTCAACTGCGCGATGGCTTCGATCGAGCCGGGGATCGGCAACCACTCCTCCACCGATTTGATGTAAGCGTCGGAGTCGTGATTGATCACCCCATCCCGATCGAGAATCAGCAGTTTCAACAGCGGCTCCTCAACCCAGCACGGAAATATCGGCGATGTTGAGGAACAGCCCGCGCAGGCGGGCCAGCAATGCATAGCGGTTCCTGCGCACGTCTTCGTTGTCCGCATTCACCATCACGGCGTCAAAGAACGCATCGACAGGCTCGCGCAATGCCGCCAGGCGCGCCAGCGCTTCGGCGTATTCGCGTTTTTCCATCAGCGGTTGCACCGACGCATAGGCCTGTTGAATCGCCGAGTTGAGCGAAAATTCCACGGCATTATCGAAGTAGCGGGCTTCAGGCGCATTGACCGTCGGCTCGGCCTTGGACAGCAGGTTCGACACGCGCTTGTTCACAGCGGCCAGCGCAGCGGCTTCCGGCAGTTTGCGGAAGGCCTGTACGGCTTGTACGCGCTGGTCGAAGTCCAGTGCGGAACCTGGCTTGAGGGCTCGCACCGACAGGTAGGTCGCCACATCGACGCCTTCGTCCTCATAACGCGCACGCAGGCGGTCGAAGATGAATTCCAGCACCGCATCGGCCAGGCCGGCAGACTTGACCTTGCTGCCGAACGCGTTGACGGCGAAGGCCACGGCGTCGTTCAGGTTCAGGTCCAGTTGCTTCTCGATCAGGATACGCAACACCCCCAGTGCCGCACGACGCAGGGCATACGGGTCCTTGCTGCCGGTGGGCAGCATGCCGATGCCGAAGATGCCGACCAGGGTGTCGAGCTTGTCGGCGATGGCCACGGCCGCGCCGGTCAGGGTAGTCGGCAGTTCAGCACCGGCACCGCGAGGCATGTATTGCTCGTTCAGGGCCAGGGCAACGTCTTGTGGCTCGCCGTCGTTGAGGGCGTAGTAGTAGCCGGCGACGCCTTGCATCTCCGGGAACTCACCGACCATCTCGGTGGACAGGTCGCACTTGGACAGGATGCCGGCGCGGGCTGCGCGCTGGGCATCGCCGCCGATACGCGGAGCGATGAACGCGGCCAGCTTCGAAACCCGCTCGGCCTTGTCGTAGACGCTGCCGAGTTTTTCCTGAAACACCACGTTCTGCAGGCGCTCGTTGAAACTTTCCAGCGGCTGCTTCTTGTCTTGCTTGAAGAAGAACTCGGCATCGGTCAGGCGCGGGCGAACGACTTTTTCGTTACCTGCGACGATCTGCTGCGGGTCCTTGCTCTCGATGTTGGCGACCGTGATGAAGCGCGGCAGCAACTTGCCTTCGGCGTCCAGCAGGCAGAAGTACTTCTGGTTGTCCTGCATGGTGGTGATCAGCGCTTCCTGCGGCACTTCCAGGAAACGTTCCTCGAACGAGCACACCAGCGGCACTGGCCATTCCACCAGGGCAGTCACTTCGTCCAGCAGGTCCGGCGGCACGATGGCGGTGCCTTCCTGGCGGGTCGCCAGCTCTTCGGTGCGCTTGCTGATCAGCTCGCGACGCTCGTTGGCATCGGCCAGCACATAGGCGGCACGCAGGTCGGCCAGGTAGTTGGCCGGCGAAGTGATGCGCACGCTCTGTGGATGGTGGAAACGATGGCCGCGGGAATCGCGACCGGCCTTCTGGGCCAGGATGGTGCAGTCGATGACCTGGTCACCGAGCAGCATCACCAGCCATTGGGTCGGACGCACGAACTCTTCCTTGCGCGCGGCCCAGCGCATGCGCTTGGGGATCGGCAAGTCATTGAGTGAGTCTTCGACGATGGTCGGCAGCAGGCTGGCGGTCGGCTTGCCCTTGATGCTCTGGCTGTAGCGCAGCTTCGGACCGCTCTGGTCGATTTCGCTCAGGTCCACGCCGCACTTCTTGGCGAAGCCCAGGGCAGCCTGGGTCGGGTTGCCGTCTGCATCGAATGCGGCCTGGCGTGGCGGGCCGTCGAGGTTGATGCTGCGATCCGGCTGCTGGGTCGCCAGGCCGGTGATCAGCACGGCCAGACGACGCGGCGCGGCGTAGACGTGCTTGGTCTCGAAGTTCAGTCCGGCGGCTTGCAGGCCTTTGTCGATACCGGCCAGGAACGCATCGGCCAGGGTGTTCAGGGCTTTGGGTGGCAGTTCTTCGGTGCCCAGTTCAACCAGAAAATCTTGAGCACTCATTGTGCAGCCTCCAGCTTAGCCAACACTTCATCACGCAGGTCCGGGGTCGCCATCGGGAAGCCCAGCTTGGCACGGGCCATCAGGTAGGCTTGCGCGACGGAACGCGCCAGGGTGCGCACACGCAGGATGTATTGCTGACGCGCGGTCACCGAAATCGCCCGGCGTGCGTCCAGCAGGTTGAAGGTATGGGAGGCCTTCAACACCATTTCATAGCTCGGCAACGGCAGCGGCTGGTCCAGCTCGATCAGGCGCTTGGCCTCGCTTTCATAGAAATCGAACAGTTCGAACAGCTTCTCGACATTGGCGTGTTCGAAGTTGTAGGTCGACTGCTCCACTTCGTTCTGGTGGAACACGTCGCCGTAGGTCACCTTGCCGAACGGACCGTCGGCCCACACCAGGTCGTAGACCGAATCCACGCCTTGCAGGTACATGGCCAGGCGTTCCAGGCCGTAAGTGATTTCGCCGGTCACCGGGTAGCACTCGATGCCGCCCGCCTGCTGGAAGTAGGTGAATTGGGTCACTTCCATGCCGTTGAGCCAGACTTCCCAGCCCAGGCCCCAGGCGCCCAGGGTCGGCGACTCCCAGTTGTCTTCGACGAAACGGATGTCATGCACCAACGGGTCGAGGCCCACGTGCTTGAGCGATCCCAGGTACAGCTCCTGGAAATTGTCCGGGTTGGGCTTCAGGACCACCTGGAACTGGTAGTAATGCTGCAGGCGGTTCGGGTTCTCGCCGTAGCGGCCGTCAGTCGGGCGGCGGCTGGGCTGTACGTAGGCGGCGTTCCAGGTTTCCGGGCCGATGGCACGCAGGAACGTGGCAGTGTGGAAAGTGCCGGCGCCTACTTCCATATCGTAGGGCTGAAGTACCACGCAACCTTGCTCGGCCCAGTATTGCTGGAGGGCGAGGATCAAGTCTTGGAAGGTACGCACGGCTGGCGTAGGCTGGCTCACGAAATTCACCTGTTTCTTGGGCTGCGATTTAAAGAGCGGGAGTATACCCGATTCGTTCGTGCGCACGCCCCCTGGAGCCTTATGCCACGCTGCTTTTGGTGTTCTGACGATCCGTTGTACATGGCTTATCACGATCAGGAGTGGGGGACGCCGCTGCGCGATGCGCAGGGTTTGTTCGAGTTGCTTTTGCTCGAAGGGTTCCAGGCCGGGTTGTCCTGGATCACCGTGCTGCGCAAGCGTGAACATTACCGCAAGGTGCTCTATGGCTTCGATGTGCAGCGGGTGGCGCAGATGAGCGATGCCGAAATCGATGATCTGATGCTCGACCCTGGCATCATCCGCAACCGGCTCAAGCTCAAGGCCGCCCGTCGCAATGCCCAGGCCTGGTTGGCGCTGGAAGACCCGGTGGCGTTCCTGTGGTCGTTCGTGGGTGATAAACCCGTCATCAACCACTTCAGGGACCGCACCGAAGTACCGGCCATCACCCCCCAGGCCATCGAAATGAGCAAGGGTCTGAAAAAAGCCGGCTTCACGTTCGTCGGCCCCACCATTTGCTACGCCTTCATGCAGGCCTCGGGCATGGTGATGGACCACACAAGGGATTGCGACCGCTACGCTGAGCTGGCAAACGGTGGTTAGAATAGCCGGCTCGCAACACGACCGAAGAATTCAGGAGTGACCTGTGGATAAGTTGAAAGGCGCCTTGCTGGTCGGCGCTCTGCGGTTGTTTGCGCTGCTGCCTTGGCGGGCGGTGCAGGCGGTGGGCTCTGCCATTGGCTGGCTCATGTGGAAATTTCCCAATCGCTCCCGCGACGTGGTGCGGATCAACCTCGCCAAGTGCTTTCCCGAGATGGACCCGGCCGAGCGCGAACGCCTGGTGGGCCAGAGCCTCAAGGACATCGGCAAATCCTTGACCGAAAGTGCCTGCGCCTGGATCTGGCCGGCCCAGCGTTCCATCGAACTGGTGCGCGAAGTCGAGGGCCTGGAGGTGTTGAAGGAGGCGCTGGCCTCGGGCAAGGGCGTGGTGGGCATCACCAGCCACCTGGGCAACTGGGAGGTGCTCAACCACTTCTATTGCAGCCAGTGCAAACCGATCATTTTCTATCGGCCGCCCAAGCTCAAGGCGGTGGATGAACTGCTGCAGAAGCAGCGGGTGCAGTTGGGCAACAAAGTCGCGGCGTCCACCAAGGAAGGCATCCTCAGTGTCATCAAGGAAGTGCGCAAGGGCGGCCAGGTGGGCATCCCCGCCGACCCGGAACCGGCCGAATCCGCTGGTATCTTCGTGCCCTTCTTCGCCACTCAGGCCCTGACCAGCAAGTTCGTACCGAACATGCTCGCCGGCGGCAAGGCGGTCGGCGTCTTCCTCCACGCCCTGCGCCTGCCGGACGGCTCCGGCTACAAGGTTATCCTCGAAGCCGCGCCCGAAGCCATGTACAGCACCGACACCGAAACCGCCTGCGCGGCCATGAGCCAGGTGGTGGAACGCTACGTACGGGCCTATCCCAGCCAGTACATGTGGAGCATGAAACGCTTCAAGAAGCGCCCGCCGGGTGAGGCGCGGTGGTATTGAAGATCTGTTGCTTCATATAAGCGGGGATCTGGTGGTGAATGCAGGATCTGTGAACACCCAAGTCCCTATGTGGGAGCCCTTGCTCGCGACGACGGCGGCACACTCAACATCGATGCAAGCAGGCCCAACGCTATCGCGAGCAAGCTCGCTTCCACAGTTTTTTCCGGGCTGTTTACAGACATTGCGCCCATTCATGAATTCCTGTGGGAGCGAGCTTGCTCGCGATAGCGCCCTAACAGCCGCCACATGACTAATTGACCTCACCCCATGTCCTCTCACTTCCTAAAGCTCGGTCCGCGGCTGTCGATAACCCGATGTATCCGCCAATCATGGACCGATGAAATGGAACTCTCTCTTAGCGCTGCCTCTATTGCACCCCCCAACACCCACCTCACCCGCTCCGATCAGAAGTTGGTCACTCATCCTCCAACAGGCTCTGTAAAGGAACTGGCAAGCGCTGGCCCAGCAGCCATCTACCACCCCAGTGAAGAAACCCAGACCGTGGAGCAACCACTGGTGGCCATTACCACCTGGGTCGGTCGATCCCAATCGCCAGATTTTCCTCGCTATGTCGCGATCACCGAGAGCGCGAAAAACACCTTGAAAACCTCCTTCGAGGCATTCCAGTCAACGCTGTCGGCAACCGACCCGGATCTGGCCAGCAAGAAATACGGCTTCACCGTCGAGGCCGATGGCAAGTTGAAAGTGCTCAACACCGCCGGGCAGCTCAGCACCTCGCAGACCCAGCGCCTCACCGATCTGCTCAATGAATCCACTGATTTGAAAGCCGCAGCCAGCGCCTTGCGCGACGCCTCCATCGACATGGTGGATGCCGACTCGCCTTGGTCTGGCAGCTACCTGGGCCGCTACAATCTGACCAAGGAAAACTTCGCCAGCACCATCGACCTGGCACCGCTGCTCAAGCGCGCCGGCTCGGTGCCGCCCCAGGAATTTTCGGACGGGCTGTTTTTCACCCAACTGGCGCACAAAGGCGAACTGGCGACCCAAGAAACGGAAGCCGCGATGCTTGAACGGCGTGCTGCGCAGCGATTCAGCGCGCAGGCCTGAAAGCCGGGTCTACCGAGTCTCGTGGCGAGGACGCTTGCTCCCCCAGGACCGACTATGAACTGGCGGTGCGGCCGGCTTCCTGATGGTTGATTGACCACGAGGAGGCGCAAAGCCTCAATCGTGTCCATGATTAAGGGCCTGCGATATCGGCGACGTTGGAATGGCAAAGCCATCTGCAAATCCGTCGGACTACCGTCCAGTCAGAAATATCGCACTTCCTCTGGTTCATTAATCAAGGAGTCCCCTCATGAACATCGATTTCACCGGACGTCAGGTCCTGGTCACCGGATCCACCAGCGGTATCGGTTTCGCTACCGCCAAAGGCTTTCTCGAAGCCGGTGCTCACGTGGTCATCAACGGTCGAAGCGAGAGCAGCGTGGCGGACGCGCTGCAGCGCTTGGGCGCGCTTGCCTCAAGGGCGACCGGCTTTGTGGGCGATCTCAGCAACTCGACGGGCTGCCAGGCACTGATAGCCAAGCACCCCAGCTTCGATATCGTCATCAACAACCTGGGCATCTTCAAACAGGAAGATTTTTTCGAAACGCCGGACAGCGAATGGCAACGCTTCTTCGAAACCAACGTCATGTCGGGTGTGCGTGTTTCCAGGGCCTACGCGCAGGGCATGGTCGAGCGTGGTTGGGGACGGATCGTGTTTGTCTCGTCGGAATCGGGCGTGAACATTCCTGCCGACATGATCCACTACGGCTTCACCAAGACCGCCCAACTGTCCATCGCTCGCGGCCTGGCCAAGCGCCTCGCTGGTACGGGCGTGACGGTAAACTCGGTATTGCCCGGGCCGACGCTTTCCGAAGGGGTTGCCCAGATGCTCAAGGCAGACGTCGAGCGCACTGGGGAAAGCCTGGAAAAGGTCGCGGCAGACTTCGTCAACCAGCACCGCAGCACCTCGATCATCCAGCGCGCGGCACGCGTCGAGGAGGTTGCCAACATGATTATCTATGCCAGTTCGGAGCAGGCCTCGGCCACCACTGGAGCGGCGCTGCGTGTCGATGGTGGTGTGGTGGATAGCATCGTTTAGGATGCCTATGACACGTTGCAAAAAAACGCCGCTTCCTCGTGAGAGATAAGCGGCGTCTTTTGTTTTGGAAGCAACATGGGGTGATTCGACCGGCTTTGAAGTGGTGAAGGGTTTTTTCAGCCCACTCTGTTTTCCATCAGTCGATCCGAGCCACCTTCGGCCACACGGTTTTCGATGAGTCGATCCGAGCCGCCTTCGGCCACGCGGTTTTCGATGAGTCGATCCGAGCCGCCTTCGGCCACGCGGTTTTCGATGAGTCGGTCCGAGCCGCCTTCGGCCACACGATTTTCGATCAGTCGATCCGAGCCACCTTCGGCTACCCGGTTTTCGATGAGTCGGTCCGAGCCGCCTTCGGCTACACGGTTTTCGATCAGTCGATCCGAACCACCCTCAGCGAACGCAGGTTGAACAAAAGAAGTTGCGAACGCGTTGCCGAGGGACAGTGCCAGAAGCGAGCCAACGAGCGTTTTGCGGAAAGTGTTCATGTCCTGATCCTTTTTATTCGTAGATGAAGTGAGTTAGACGGTGACGTGCAAGCGGACGTCGACGTTGCCGCGAGTCGCGTTGGAGTACGGGCAAACCTGGTGAGCCGCGTCGACCAGCGCTTGGGCATCGGCTTGATCCAGACCTGGCAGGTTGATGTGCAGGTCGATGTCCAGACCGAAACCGCCAGGGATCTGGCCGATGCCGACGTGTGCGGTGATCGAGGCATCGGCAGGAATGCTGCGTTTGCTCTGGCTGGCGACAAACTTCAGTGCGCCGATGAAGCAAGCCGAGTAGCCGGCTGCGAACAGTTGCTCAGGGTTGGTGGCTTCACCACCGGTACCGCCCAGGGCTTTTGGGGTGGCCAGTTTCACGTCGAGAATCTTGTCGCTGGAAACAGCACGGCCATCACGGCCACCGGTGGAGGTTGCGACTGCGGTATAGAGAACGTTCATGATGTTTCCTCTTGCTGAATGGGCTGATCGAGTCTTAGTTTGGTATGCGCCAAATGTTTGTGCGCTAACCAGTTGAGATAAAGTTAACGCTCAAATACTTTGCGCGCAAGATAAATTTTTTAAAAATTCTCTGCTTTATTGCTAAGAGATTGATAGAGAAGGAAATTTATTTCCTAACCTGCGAGATATCTCCCCGCCTCAGCCGGGGACGCGCAAGGCGTGAGGGGATCAGCCAAGCAACACAGGCTTTCGCAGAGAGGGAAAGTCAAAGGCGGGCGATGGCTACAGGGCGAAGCGAGCTGCGTCGACAAATCTGGAAACCGCATCGAATCCAGCTGGATATCTGCTTGTCGCAAAGACGGCCACCAAGGAGGATATGTTCAACCAGGAGCCGCGCTATCGGGCAACCGCGACTTGATTGCGCCCCAACGCCTTGGCCCGATACAGCGCCTGGTCAGCGTTATTCATCAGGCTATGCAGATCCTTGTGTCCCGCCTGCGTGGACGCCACGCCAAGGCTGGCCGTCACGCAGTTGACGGGCTCGATCATCAATCCGCCGATGGTCTGGATAAGCTCTTCGGCAATCTCGGTTGCGACCTCGATCGAGGTGTTGGGAAGCAGAATGGCAAATTCTTCTCCGCCTAACCGGCCGTGGATATCCGTGGCGCGAAAGGATGAATTGATGACCATGCCCATCTGCCGCAGAACCTGGTCGCCCACTTGATGGCCGTAGGTGTCGTTGATGTGCTTGAAATGATCCATGTCCAACATGACGGCACACAGTTCCAACCGATTGGTTCTGCACTCGTTATAGAGCTGCTGGGCATGTTCGAAGAAAGCGCGCCGGCTTTTGAGGCCGGTCAGTTCATCGGTTTGCGCGGCACGGGTTGAAATGCTGTTAGCCTGCTCCATTTCACGGGTGAGCCTGAAGGCGGTTTCCAGTGCCTGGGACATTTTGTGTGTTGCGCGGGCTACGAACGCCGCGAACACCAGGATGCAGAGCGCCATGCCGACTTGAAGCTGCGATGGTTGCAACAGCAGCCAGGCGGTGCAGGGCAACAGGACCAGGCCAATGGAGACGAGCGTCATATCGCGGTAGGCCGAGTAGCAGGACACCGCGCTGACGGACATCCCCACAGTAAAAAGCATGACCAGTGCCTGGGACAGAAGATCGTCCGCCGGCATGACCGCCAGGGCACCTCCCCCCCAGATGCTGGCGGACAACACCAACGTGATCCAGTACTTGCGCTCCCAGCGTTGAGGTGTGCGCTTGCTTTCATCGCTGCGGACATAGGCAAGGAACAACGCGATGCGTAAAAGCGTCGATCCCGTCAGTAAGGCTAGCCACACAAGGACGACGCTGTGTTCAAAGCGGTCCCAGCACAGCCAACACAACATGACGGCCGCGAGATAGCTACCAAATACCGCCGTGATCGATTGGCGAAACAGTTGCTGCAGTCGGTCGGTTCGCACCTGCTCGGCTATGAAAAAATCCTGATCATTCCGAGATCCTTGGCCATGCATGTGATCCACCTGATCGTGATGCAACTAAAGGAACGATTGTGGCACCCTGCCAGCAACGCTCACAACCCAGATTAAGCTTGGCCTTCGTGAAGCTTTGGAGAACGGCCCGGTTTGAGAAGAAAAGCGGCGTACACAGTCAGGCTGGAATCAATCCCGCCTCTTGATAGCTCTCTATCAGATCGTCGAACAGGTTGATGTCCATCCGGGTTCGCGCAATCAACTGGGCGCCCGCTACTGCGGTGTAGATGGCGAGGGCCCGACGTTCACATTTCTCGGTGCTGCCTGTGCTGGCATTCGCCAGCATCTGGGCGAGCCACATCACGTTGAGGTCCGCAAACGCCTTGACCTCACGCATGACTTCCTCGGGAAGGTCTTCGTACTCGGCCGCCATGAAGCTGGACAGACAGAGTCTGTTGCCATCCTGGAGAGACTTTCGAAAAATCGATGGATAAAGCTGCAGACACCGATTCGGGTCAGGGTTGGCCTCACGTATCGCTTCAAGCGCCCGCTGCGCTTCTTGCCAATAACGTTCGGCGACCGCAGCGCCCAGGGCCGCCTTGCTCGGAAAGTGGTAGTAGATGCTCGCATTCTTGATGCCCACTTCTTCAGCAATGCTTCGGAAATTGATACCGCTGTAACCATGCAGTTGGGCTGCGGATCTGGCCGCTGCCAAAATGGCTTCTCGAGCATTTTCGTTCACGTTGCCACCCTCGCTTCGAGACCAAATGGATCAGGGGCAGGGATTCTACGCGTACGACTGGCTACCTGCCAATTGTCAGGTAGGGAGTTGACGGTGAGAAAAAAACGATTCAGTCTTTACCTACCAACTGACAGGCAGGTATCGGCTCATGACCTCTCCACAGGAACGCAGCGACGCTGTTCCAACGACTTCCACACTGAAAATCTACGATTGGTTCAACGGACCCTACCCTGCCCGGGTGCGCATCGCGCTGGCGGAAAAGGGTTTGCTGTCGAACGTTGAATTCGTATCGGTCAATCTCTGGGCCGGTGAGCACAAGCAACCTGAATTCCTGGCCATCAATTACTCCGGCACGCTCCCGGTGCTTGAGCTTAGAGACGGGACTCGGATCGCTGAGTGCACGGCGATTACCCAATACCTGGATAGCCTGGACGGACACCCGACGCTGACGGGGCAAACGCCTGTTGAAAAAGGCATCATCCATATGATGACCAAACGTGCCGAAATCGAGTTTCTCGATGCCGTCAGTGTGTACTTCCACCATGCCACGCCAGGACTCGGCCCAGATGTCGAGCTGTACCAGAACGCCGAGTGGGGCGCCCGGATGCGCGATAAGGCGATCAGAGGCATGCGTTATTTCGACAGACTTCTCAACGACCAGCCCTTTGTGGCGGGCGAGAAGTTTTCGATGGCTGACATTGCGGTACTGGGCGGCATGATCTTCGCCTCACTGGTGCAGCTTCCGGTACCTGAAGAGTGCGTGGCGCTTCGAGCCTGGCATGCCAGGATGCAGGAGCGCCCCAGCGTCCAGGCATGGCGTGCCATGGTCGAGCGTGGCGCTGCGCAGCACCGATCATGACTTACCTGCGCCAGGCTGAAAGAAGGGGCAAGGGTGTGTTGGGGTCGTTGCTGGTGAATCGGATTGGGTAACGGATGAACCCACCAAAGAAAAACCCGGCGCTTTACGTCGGGTTTTCGTGGGATACGCCTGCAAGCCCGACGTTGTTTACGGGTTACTCGACTTGCGACAGCTTGGCATCGTCGCAACCGGCAGCACGGCATTCGCGCTCGATCGCTTTGAGTATGACGATGCGTGCCTCGGTCTTCTCGTTGGCACAGTCCAGGTAGAGCAGGCCATCGTTGGAACAGGCGTTGTCACGAATCTTGATCCACTGGATTTGAGCCGCTTTCACTGTCTTCTTTTGATCCGGGTTCAGGGCACTCATGGTCTTTTTGTATTGATCATTGATTTCCTGATCCGACTGAACCATTTTCAGCGATGCGCAATATGTTCTGTCATAGGCGTTTCTAGGGTTATCGCAACTCATCGCAGATGCCGATGCTGATGCCATTGCCAGCAATGCCCCAACCAACAAAGACTTGATCACACACTTCTCTCCCTGAATGCCCTCTACTCATTAGAGGTTGCGGCGAAGAATTTAGCATGGGGCTCGTAGAACTATGAAGCAGATCCTGTGACGAGGAGACAGGTCATTTATGGCGAGCAAAAAAAACGGGCCTGCACTTCGATGCAGCCCCGTTTTTTCACCACCTGGTCAAATCAAAACGCCGGCAGAACCGCCCCTTTGTACTTCTCCAAGATGAAAGCCTTCACTTCCGGAGTGTGCAAGGCCGCCGCCAGCTTCTTCATCGCGTCGCTGTCCTTGTCTTCCTCGCGGGCCACCAGGATGTTCACATACGGCGAATCATTGCCTTCGATCACCAGGGCATCCTTGGAGGGATCGAGCTTGGCTTCCAATGCATAGTTGGTGTTGATCAAGGCCAGGTCCACCTGGGTCAGCACACGAGGAATGGTCGCGGCTTCCAGTTCACGGAACTTCAGATCCTTGGTGTTCTCGGTGATGTCTTTGGTTGTCGACAGGATATTGGCAGGATCGTTCAGCTTGATCACCCCAGCCTTAGCCAGCAGCAACAACGCACGGCCGCCGTTGGTGGCGTCGTTCGGGATCACCACGTTGGCGCCGCCTGGCAGTTCTGTAAGTGCCTTGTACTTGCTGGAGTACGCGCCCAGAGGCTCCAGGTGCACACCGGCCACGCTCACCAGGTGGGTGCCCTTGGCTTTGTTGAATTCATCCAGGTACGGCTGGTGCTGGAAGAAGTTGGCGTCCAGGCGCTTTTCCGCAACCTGCACGTTCGGCTGGATGTAGTCGGTGAAGACCTTGACCTTGAGGTCTACGCCTTCCTTGGCCAATGCCGGTTTGACGAATTCGAGGATTTCCGCGTGCGGGACCGGTGTGGCCGCGACGGTCAGGGTGTCGGCGGCATGGGCGGAAAAAGCTGCAGCGGCAGCAAAGGCAACCAGTAGTTTCTTCATTCAGCTAACTCCTTGTGAGGCGCCCGCTCTCGGCGCCTGCCAGCGAATGGCTGGCTCATGGTTTATTGGCGCGAGGCCTTATTTTCTAGAGAAATGCACAACCAGCTTGTCACCCACGGTTTGCAGCACCTGGACCAGCACCAGCAGCAACACCACCGTGACCACCATCACATCGGTCTGGAAACGCTGGTAACCGAAACGGATCGCCAGGTCGCCCAGACCACCGGCTCCCACCACACCGGCCATGGCCGTGTAGGAAACCAGCGTAATCGCTGTCACCGTAATTGCCGCAAAAATGCCCGGACGGGCTTCCGGCAGCAAGGCGTTGACGATGATCTGCCGGGTCGTCGCGCCCATGGCCTGGGTCGCTTCGATGATGCCGCGATCGACTTCGCGCAGGGCGGTTTCCACCAACCGTGCGAAGAACGGCGTTGCCCCTACTACCAGTGGCGGGATCGCCCCGGCCACGCCCAGGGAGGTGCCGGTGATCAATACGGTGAACGGAATCATCACGATCAGCAGGATGATGAACGGCAGCGAGCGCAGGATGTTCACGATCAACGACAGCAGCGCATACACACCGCGGGCCTCGAGCAGTTGCCGGGGGCTGCACAGGAACAGCAGCACGCCCAGTGGCAGGCCGAGCAATACGGTGAACAGCAACGAGCCGAACAGCATCAACAGGGTGTCGCCGGTCGCCAGCCAGATTTCCAGCCAGTCGATATTTGCAAAAAAAGCAGTCAACAGTTCCATCAGCGCAGCACCTCCATGTGGACATCGGCCGCAGTGAAGCGGGCAAATGCCGCCTCCAGGTCACCGCCGGTGATGGCGAGGGTCAATTGTCCGTAGGGGGTGTCTTTGATGCGGTCGATGCGGCCGGCCAGAATGCTGTAGTCCACGCCGGTTTCGCGGGCGACGGTGCCTAGCAATGGCGCGTAGGTCGCTTCGCCCTGGAACGTCAGACGCACGATGCGCCCCGGTACATGGGCGAAGTCGTCGCGCTGCTCGCTCTCGTCGATCTGCTCGTCTTCCTGGACGAAGCGCTTGGTAGTCGGATGCTTGGGGTGCAGGAAAACTTCGGCCACCGGCCCCTGCTCGACGATGACACCGGCGTCCATCACCGCGACTTCGTCGCAGACCCGGCGGATCACGTCCATTTCATGGGTGATCAGCACGATGGTCAGCTTCAGCTCGCGGTTGATTTCCGCCAGCAACTGCAACACGGATGCCGTGGTTTGCGGATCCAACGCACTGGTCGCTTCGTCACACAGCAGGATCTTGGGCTTGGTGGCCAGGGCGCGGGCGATGCCGACGCGCTGCTTCTGGCCTCCAGACAACTGCGCCGGGTATTTCCTGGCGTGGTCGGACAGGCCCACCCGCGCCAGCAATTCGGCGACACGCTGGTCGATTTCGCTGCGGGACAATTCCCCGGCCAATGTCAGCGGCAAAGCCACATTGTCGGCCACGGTCTTGGATGCCAGCAGGTTGAAGTGCTGGAAAATCATCCCGACCTGTTGGCGGAACCGCCGCAGGCCGCTGGCGTCCAGGGCGGTGACTTCCTCGCCATCGACGATGATCTTGCCGCCGCTGGAGTCTTCCAGGCGATTGATCAGACGTAGCAGGGTACTTTTTCCCGCACCGGAGTGGCCGATCAGACCAAAGACCTGACCGTTCTCTATCGTCAGACTGGTCGGGTGCAGCGCGGGGATGTCCCTACCGGCGACGCGGTAGGTTTTATGGACGTTTTGAAACTCGATCACGTAGCGAACCTTGTGGGGCGCGTTGGAAAAGAATCAGCGGTTAGCCGGCCGCGCATTTTAGCCTGTCTGTATAGAGGGCATTAGCATTAATTTCACGGCGACGCTGCCTTTTGGCAATAAGGCGATGGAAGGTGGCCAGGCTGTGAGGGACCGTTGGGGCCGCATCCAGCCAGCGAATGATCCGAACTGACGCCCAAGGATATTTGGCAGGCTCCCGTCCCCCTGCGCTTTTCCAAATAATGAAAGTGTGTTGTTGAATATAACCACATAACCGGTTTCATTTTTGAGGCGCACTTCCAATTGCACGGGAAATGCAATCTGGTAGTTTACGGCCCGTCGCTGACAACGGCAGTAAAGTGCAACTAACACGTTGCTGATGGATAACTATTAAAGGGAATTAAATGTGAAAAGGCATAACGCTGTTTTTGCAGGATTGTTTGCGCTGAGCCTAACGGCCAGTGCAATGGCTGAAAGTTCTGTATTTTTTAACACGCTGATGACGTTCGGCCAACTTCCTGGCAAAAGTCCTGAGTCTTCTCAGTTCAAGGAAATGTCGATATCCAATCTGTCCAGGGAAGCGTTCAATGAACTGCTGGCCAATGACGCTTTTTCGTCCATGGCTTATCTGGACATTGCTGCGACAGGGCAAGACGAATCAGCGATCGAGAAAGCCACGGACATCTTTCGCTCGGGCAGGCCGATATTGTTGAAAATGGGCAGGCAAACCCCTGAAGCCATGGAAAAAGTCGGCAGTATCTTTGGGATTTCCGGTGCGTTCGACTATGCCTTGTTCCATCGGGCGAACGGTTCCCAGATCAACGTCTACCGCCTGGAGGGCTATGAGGACGAGGCCATCCTGGATGCCGTGCGGCAGTTGATTACCCAGTTGCAGGTGCAGAGCAGGTCGTTGAAGGATGAAAGCGAGTTCATCGGGCTGCCAAAGTTGACTTACAACATCAACCTTCAGAGCCCGAGCCAGGAAATGACGTCCGTGGTGAATATCGATGTCATTCGCAGTGCGGAGCGTAGTCAGGACAAGAAATTCGTTTCCATAAAGACTTCACCGACCACTGTTCGCTCCATGAAAAACGGAATCACCATTGGCGGATTCGGGCCCGGTGGCACCGGAGAGAATCTATGGGGCGCCTACCTGCCCCATGCCTATCGGTTTACTCATCAGCTGAGCGCGCAACAGATTGTTCCGGTATTGGTCAACTCGGCACCCGCCAGTGATTCAAGAACCGAGTTCAAGTTCAGCGAAACTAAAACCAACGGGCTGGCCATCGGCGGAACATTGGGCAGCGAGTTTGGTGCGACGAAAGCGGAAAACATCACCTATGCCGCCAAGTCACCGTTCAATGTCAACTTCGGCCTCAACTATTCGCATTCCAAGTCGCTGAGTTATGACTTCAAGGATTACTCTCTGATCACTTCCCAGAATGGTTCGAAGCTGACCTGGAACGCGCCAATCGATCCCAAGCTCAAGGGCATCCTGGTGGATCGGTTTACCGCTGGCATGCCCATTCTGTCCGAAGAGCGCATGACGCCGATGATGCGCTCGGCGCCGTTGGAGTCCTACACATTGTGGGAATTGCCTGGCAACTACACAGGCCAGGCAACCGTCAGTATCGGCGGCGGTTACGACCTGAACCGTCGGGAATGGTGGTGGGACAGGACTCAGGTGCGATCTCGCCAGGTGACCGATCTCTACGAAGCCGCTGAACAGTACACGCTGGACTTGAACAGCCCGTTCCTGACTCGGGAGATGACCGTGCTGATTCGTTCTGCCGAGGGCGTTGGCAAGTGCATGGCCGAAGGGGCCGATGCTCATGTTTCCCTCCAATCATGCGCGGCCTCGAATGGCAGTCAGCTATGGGGCCTGGATTCCGAGAACCGTTACGTCAACAGGGCGTCGCAGCGATGCCTGAGTGTGCGCGAAACGGACGGCGCCCTGGTCACCCAGACCTGTGCCCTGGATAACCGCCAGCAATGGGAATGGCAGGCAGACCGTCTTCATTCGCTGTACAACCGTGACTGGCGCCTGTATTCCGAAAACAGCCGCCTGAAAGTCATTCCGGATGATTCCATGCACTTTCAGGACACGCCCAAGAACGTGTTCAACCCGTTGAACATTCCCTGGGCCAGCTATCCGCGAGCGCCGTCCTTGCACGATGTGATGCCTAACCACCTGGGCAATTCGCCGCAGATCAGCCCGGAATGGGTCGAGAGGTACCAAGGCGTGGACACCCGTCAGAGGTGGCGCATCGAAATCCTGCGGGATGGCATCTGATCCCCCCGCCCTCACCCTGCCGCCCCATGCCCGGTATCGATCATGGGGCGGTTGGCGCCGTCCTTGAAAATCCGTGAGCGTTGCGATGGAACGGCTCGGACCCTCATCAGTCACTACATAAGCCATTGCAAAAGCCACTCCCAATGCCTGGATGCCACCGCCTGGCGCTAGCCCGTCTGGAGGCCTCTGTCTGGAAAGGACCGAAACGAGGAGTTATCTGATGAGTACCAACAAGCCACCGGTCAACAAGAGCCAACTGGCCGGGACCGACACCCTGGACCGCGGCAACACCAACGACAAGCTTGAAAGCCTGGAGCCGTTTCGTTCCGACGCTACCGAGCAGGCGCTGCGCACCAACCAGGGCGTGAAGATCGCCGACAACCAGAACACCCTCCGCGTCGGGGCCCGCGGGCCTTCGCTGCTGGAAGATTTCATCATGCGTGAAAAAATCACGCACTTTGACCATGAGCGTATCCCCGAGCGTATCGTCCACGCCCGCGGTACCGGTGCTCATGGCTATTTTCAGGCCTATGAGGCGCATTCAGCGCTGACCAAAGCGGGTTTCCTACAGGACCCGAGCAAGAAAACGCCGGTATTCGTGCGTTTTTCCACCGTCCAAGGGCCACGCGGCTCTGGCGACACGGTACGGGACGTACGGGGCTTCGCGGTGAAGTTTTTCACCGAAGAAGGCAATTTCGACCTGGTGGGCAATAACATGCCGGTGTTCTTCATTCAGGATGCGGTGAAGTTTCCTGACTTCGTCCACGCGGTGAAGCCCGAGCCCCACAACGAGATTCCCACCGGCGGTTCGGCCCACGATACCTTCTGGGACTTCGTCTCCCTGGTGCCCGAATCGGCCCACATGGTGATCTGGGCGATGTCCGACCGGGCCATCCCCAAAAGCCTGCGCACCATGCAGGGTTTCGGCGTGCATACCTTCCGCATGATCAACGCCGAGGGCAGGAGCAGTTTCGTCAAGTTCCATTGGCACCCAACGGCTGGCACCTGTTCGCTGGTCTGGGACGAAGCGCAGAAACTGGCCGGGAAAGATACGGACTATCACCGTCGCGATCTCTGGGAGTCGATCGAGATGGGGGACTACCCAGAATGGGAACTTGGCGTACAGATTGTCGCCGAGGAAGACGAACACAAGTTCGACTTCGACCTGCTCGACCCAACCAAGATCATCCCGGAAGAACTGGTACCCGTTACGCCGCTGGGCAAGATGGTGCTCAATCGCAACCCGGACAATTTCTTTGCCGAGGTCGAGCAAGTCGCGTTTTGCCCGGGGCACATCGTGCCGGGTATCGATTTCAGCAACGATCCGCTGCTGCAAGGCCGACTCTTTTCCTACACCGATACGCAAATCAGCCGACTCGGCGGACCGAATTTTCATGAGTTGCCCATCAACCGCGCCATCACGCCGGTGCACAACGGCCAGCGTGATGGCATGCACCGCACCACCATCGACAAGGGGCGTACGTCCTACGAGCCCAATTCCATCGATGGCGGGTGGCCCAAGGAAACCCCTTCCGGCCCGCAGGACGGCGGTTTCGAGAGCTACCCGGAACGCATCGATGCCTGCAAGATCCGCCAGCGCAGCGATTCGTTCGGCGATCACTTCTCCCAGGCACGGCTGTTCTATCGCAGCATGAGCGCCCACGAGCAGGAGCACATCATTGCGGCCTACAGCTTCGAGCTGGGCAAGGTGGAGCGTGAGTTCATCAGGGCGCGGCAGGTCAACGAGATCCTTGCCAATATCGATCTGGAACTGGCCGCCCGGGTGGCGAAAAACCTCGGTCTGCCGGCACCGACCTGCGGCACCGTCGATGTACCTACCCCATCCCTGGAGAAATCCCCGGCCTTGAGCCAGGCGAACCTGCTCTCCGGCGACATCAAGACTCGCAAGGTTGCGGTATTGGTGGCCGACGGTGTCGATGGGACAATCATCGATGCGCTCAAACAGGAGCTTGAGGCCAACGGCGCCCATGCGAAGATTCTTGGACCGACCAGCGCGCCGGTCACCACCCTCGATGGGAAAACCCTGGCGGTGGATGCTTCCATGGAGGGGATGCCATCGATCGCCTTCGACGCGGTGTTCGTCCCGGGCGGAGCGCAATCGATCAAGGCCCTGAGCAGCGACGGCGTGGCCTTGCATTACATACTGGAAGCCTACAAGCACCTGAAGGCCATCGCCCTTAACGGCGAAGCCCGGCAATTGCTGGTGTTGTTGAAGCTGGAGGCGGATGCGGGGTTGATCGCGGATGTGGATGCCGGCAAGTTCAAGGCGTTCTTCGATGCGATTGCCCAGCATCGGGTGTGGGCGCGGGAGCCCAAGGCCAAGGCGATTCCGGCCTAAGCGCAAGCCTGGAGGACGCTATCGCGAGCCGGTTCGATCCCACAGTAATGCCATTTTTCTGTGGAGGCGAGCTGGCTTGCGATGCTGCTAGGGGTTACGCGGAGTCAGCACCACCTGCGCCGGCACACTGCGCAGGATCTGCTTCTGCACCTTCAAATCGAAGTCCGGATCGAGTTTCCTGACCCGCTTGGTCAGCAATGTCGCCAACCACGGGTAATCGTCGGTGCGCGGTGCCTGGATGCTGACGTCGCAATTGAAATTAACAGTATCGGCGGCAATGGCATCCAATTGCCGACGCATCTGCTGCATATCCCCGAGGTTAAGCGTCACCGTCGTGCTTGCGGCGCTGAGATCCAGCACCTTGGCCACCGGTTTGGCTTCGGCGGCCTTGAGGTCGGCCTCGGCTTTTTCCAGCTCGGCCTTGCGGGCCTCGGCGATCGCGCTGTTGACCTCACCGGTCAGGGCGGGCGCCTTGGGCATCAGCGCACGGGCACGGCTCAGGGCAGTGGCGGCGGCGTTTACGTCACCTTTTTGCAGATCGATCTGGCTGCGGCGCAGGTAGGCCTCGGCCAGTTGCCGTTGATAGGGTTCCAGCGCCGGATCCGCGGGGGTACCGGCCTGCAAGGCAGCCAATTGGTCTTCAGCGGTGGCCAGTTCGTTACTGGCCAGGCTTTGTTCCAGCTGCGCGATGGCCGGACCCCGTGTATCGGGGGCCTGGGTCACCGGCGGCGAACTCTTGCATGCGCCCAGCAACAATGAAAATGCGACAAGGAGCAGATAACGGGAGGCGAACGGCTTCATTCCTGCGACTCTCTATTTGCGCAAAAAGCGAGCAAGTCTACACCCCTCGGCGGGGCAGGACAAAACTCAGCAGAAACAACGCGGCGGCGCTGACCACGATCGACGGGCCGGCCGGGGTGTCCTTGAACCACGACAGCGCCAGCCCGCCACACACCGCGAGCATGCCCAGCAGGCTGGCGCCCAGGGCCATTTGCTCCGGAGAGCGGGCGTGACGTTGGGCCGCGGCTGCCGGGATGATCAGTAGCGAGGTGATCAGCAGCACACCGACGATCTTCATCGCCACGGCGATCACCACCGCGATCAGCAGCATCAACGCCAGCCGCAGGCCCACCACGGGCAGGCCTTCGACCCGCGCCAGTTCCTCGTGCACAGTGACGGCCAGCAATGGACGCCAAAGTGCAACCAGCAACAACAGGACCGCGGCGCTGCCGCCCAGGATCCACGACAGGTCCATCGGGCTGATCGCCAGCAGGTCGCCGAACAGGTAGGCCATCAGGTCGACTCGCACGTCGTGCATGAAGCTCAGCACCACCAGTCCGAGGGACAGGGTACTGGGTGCGAGGATCCCCAGCAGCGTATCGGACGCCAGTGGCTGGCGCTGTTGCAAGGTCACCAGCACCACCGCCAGCAGCAGGCAGCCGACGGTCACCGCCACCGTGGGGCTGATATCCAGCAGGAACCCCAGGGCCACGCCGAGCAACGCCGCGTGGGACAGGGTATCGCCAAAATAGGCCATGCGGCGCCAGACCACGAACGAGCCCAGGGGACCGGCCACCAGCGCGAGGGCCAGGCCTGCGAGCAGGGCATACAACAGAAAATCAGCCATGCTTGCAGCCGTCTCCATGCACATGGGTAGAAGCGGAAGGATCCACGACCACCGAACCGTGCAGGTCGTGGGCGTGATCGTGATGGTGGTGGTAGATCGCCAGGCTGGGGGCGTTCTTGCCGAACAATTCGACGAACGCCGGGTCGCCGCTGACTTGCTCCGGATGCCCGGAACAGCAGACGTGACGATTGAGGCAGACCACCTGATCGGTGGTGCTCATGACCAGGTGAAGGTCATGGGACACCATCAGTACGCCGCAGCCATGACGGTTGCGCAGACGAGTGATCAGGCTGTACAGCTCGGCCTGGCCGGCCACATCGACGCCCTGCACCGGCTCGTCGAGTACCAGCAGCTCCGGTTCGCGCAGCAGGGCCCGGGCCAACAGCACACGCTGCATTTCACCACCGGAAATGCTCTGCACCGGGCTGTCGATGACCTGTTCGGCACCCACTTCATTGAGTGCCGCCAAGGCCCGCCCGCGATCCACGCCGGGCACCAGGCGCAGGAAGCGCAACACCGACAGCGGCAAGGTCGGGTCGACATGCAGCTTCTGCGGCATATAGCCGACCCGCAGCTTGGGCTTGCGCCAGACACTGCCGCTGTCCGGCTTGAGCAACCCCAGCACGGCGCGCACCAGGGTGGTCTTGCCGGCGCCGTTGGGGCCGATCAGGGTGACGATCTGTCCTGGTTCGACGCTCAGATGGATATTGTCCAGCACGCTCTGCCCGGCGAACGTCACGGCCACCTGCTCGAGGCGGATCAACGCTTTGCTCATCAGGCCTCCCGGCAACCGGAGCAGAGGCCGACCACTTCGACGGTCTGGCCATCGACCTGGAAGCCGACTTCCTCGGCGCTGGTCACGATGGCATCGCTGATGGACTTCTGCTCCAGCTCGATGGCGGTGTGACATTCGCGGCAGATCAGGAACTGGCCTTGGTGGGCGTGCTCCGGATGGTTGCAACCGATAAAGGCATTCAAGGAGGAGATGCGATGCACCAGGCCGTTTTCCAAGAGGAAATCCAGGGCTCGGTAAACCGTGGGTGGCGCGGCGCGACGGCCGTCCTGCTCGCTGAGTACCGCCAGGATGTCATAGGCACCCAGCGGCTTGTGGCTTTGCCAGACCAGTTCCAGCACGCGCCGACGCAAGGCGGTCAGGCGCAACCCTTGGCGTGCGCAGATGGCGTCGGCCTCGGACAGCGCGCTGTGCACGCAATGAGAGTGATCGTGGGGACGACTGGCGAGGGGTGTAATAGGCATGGGCAGCGACGAGTTTAGTGAGAGACGTTATTATGTTACCCGTTCTCGCCTCATTGAGTGGTCATCGTGTCCCGACTTTTTTCGATCTTTGTCGCTTTTGTCGCAAGTTTTCTGCTGATCGGTCCAGCCCAGGCCGAAGTGAAAGTCCTTGCCAGCATCAAGCCGCTGCAGCTGATTGCCGCCGCGGTGCAGGACGGCGTGGCCGTCCCGGAGGTGCTGCTGCCGCCCGGTGCATCGCCCCATCACTACGCCTTGCGCCCATCCGACGTACGGAAAGTGCAATCAGTAGACCTGCTCTACTGGATCGGCCCGGACATGGAAGGTTTCCTGCCCCGTGTGCTGAACGGTCGCACGCTGCCCTCCGTGGCGGTGCAGGAACTGCCGGGCCTCAAGCTTCGGCACTTCGGCGAAGACAGCCATTCCCACGCCGAAGGCGATCATGACGACGAGCACGACCACGACCATCGCCCCGGCACGATCGATGCTCACTTGTGGCTTTCGCCGACCAATGCGCGGGTGATCGCCGCCAGGATGGCGGCGGACCTGAGCAGTGCCGATCCTGCCAATGCCGCCCGCTACCAGAGCAATCTCAAGGGATTCAACCAGCGTCTCGACGCCTTGGACGCCCGCCTGAAGTCGCGTCTGGCCGGTATCGCGGACAAGCCATATTTCGTCTTCCACGAAGCGTTCGACTATTTCGAGGACACTTACGGCCTCAAGCACGCCGGAGTCTTCGCCGTGGCCGCCGAGGTGCAGCCGGGGGCCCAGCATGTGGCGGCGATGCGCACGCGATTGCAGGCCGTGGGCAAGACCTGCGTGTTCAGCGAACCGCCTTTGCGCCCGCGCCTGGCTGAAACCCTGGTGGCAGGCTTGCCGGTGAAGTTGGCAGAACTGGACGCACTTGGCGGTTATACCCCGGCGACGGCACAGGGATACGAGCAACTGCTGGAGAAATTGGGGAATGATCTGGCGGGGTGCCTGGAGTCGCTATAACGTCGTCGATGCACAAACCTGTGACGAGGGGGTTTATCCCCGTTGGGCTGCGAAGCAGCCCATGCTTTCGATCTGAGGGACCGTGGCGGCAGATATTTCTTGGGGGCCGCTGCGCGCCCCAATGGGGATAAATCCCCTCGCCACAAGAGAAACCAGTTCGGCTTGTCTGCTGTTACAGGGCGAAGGGCAGCAACGTGCTGACCTTCTGCCGCTGCGCCAGGCGCTGCTGGAATTCCATCGGGTCGTGAATCAACACATCCTGCCCGGCAAACGATTCGGCGGCGATCAGTCGCGACAGCCAGAACCGCACGCACGCCACGCGCAGCATGGTCGGCCATAGCTGCGCCTCGGCGGCGGTGAAGGGCCGCAGAGCCGCGTAGGCCCCCAGTAGCGCACGCGCCCGAGGGCCATCGAGCACGCCGTCGTCATCCGAGCACCAGTCATTCAAGGCAATGGCAACGTCATACAACATCGGCCCGGAGCAGGCGTTGTAGAAGTCGATCAGGCCAGTCAGGTGGGTGCCTTCGAACATTGCGTTGTCGCGGAACAGGTCCGCGTGGATGTTGGCCCTCGGCAATGCCAGGATGCCTGTTTTCTGCGCTGAAATTTCCGCCAGTGCTGCCTCAAGCAACCGACGCGGCTGCGCATCGAGATGTGACAGCAGTTTCGTGCCCTCTTCCTGCATCCAGTCCAGGCCACGATCGGTCTTGCGCTTGATCATGTTGTCCTTCGTGGCCACGTGCAGGTGCGCCAGCAGCTCGCCGACCTGGGCACAGTGCTGTGCGTTGGCCTGCTTGATGTGCTTGCCTGCCAGGCGGGGCTGCAGCAGCGCCGGCTTGCCGGCCAGCTCGCGCAGGGCGATGCCGTCGCTGGTGCGCAAGGCGTAGGGCACGGGCAGGTCGGCTTCGTGCAAAACGTCCAGCAGTTCGATGAAGAACGGCATCTCCTGCACCGGACCGCGCTCGACCAGGGTCAGGACGAATTCGCCCTGCTCCAGGCTGATGAAGAAATTGGTGTTTTCGCTGCCGGCGGCGATCCCCTGGAAATCAAGCAGGCGGCCGAGCCCATAAGGGGCAAGAAAGGTTTCCAGCTCGGGCCGAGCCAGGGGCGTGAACACAGACATGGTTAAAAACTGCCAGTACGGGCGCCCTTCAGTGGGCGCCGGTTGTTGAAGTCGGGAGCGGCATCACCACTCGAAGATTTTCCACGACGGAATCAGCATATCCGGCTGATCCGAGCGGATGAAGTTTGCATCACTGCCATCGGCACGCACCAGGAAATAAGGCTTGCCGTTCTTGGGCGTGACCTTGATCGCGTACAGAAAGCCGTTTTGCCGATACTCCTGGATCGTCTTGTCGCCTTCCGTGCGAATGGTCACGTCCGGGTCCGCCGAAGGTGCTTCGTCCGCCGCCATGATGGCCAGCGGTGTCATTGCAAACAAGCCAGCCAGTAACAGGCGATTTAGTGTACGCATGATAACCTTGTCCCTTTGTCGTCAACGGTCCCGCTATTCTAGCCCCGGACCCGCCGAAAAGGTTGATCCTGCTCATGAGCCAAGCCCCCCTCGTCCTGGTGGACGGTTCTTCTTATCTGTACCGCGCCTTTCATGCGCTGCCACCGCTGACCACGTCCAAAGGCCTGCCGACTGGCGCGGTCAAGGGCGTGTTGAACATGCTCAAGAGCCTGCGCAAGCAGTATCCGGACAGCCCGTTCGCCGTGGTGTTCGACGCCAAGGGTGGGACTTTTCGCGATGCGCTGTACGCCGAATACAAGGCTAACCGCCCGAGCATGCCCGACGACATGCGCGTGCAGATCGAGCCGCTGCATGCCAGCGTCAAGGCCCTGGGTTTCCCGCTGCTGTGCGTAGACAACGTCGAGGCCGATGACGTAATCGGTACCCTGGCCCGCAGCAGCGCCGCGGCCGATCGCCCGGTGGTGATCTCCACTGGCGACAAGGACATGGCGCAGTTGGTCGACGGGCACATTACCTTGGTCAATACCATGACCGGTAGCTCGCTGGACGTGGCTGGCGTGAAGGAGAAATTTGGTGTCGCTCCGGAGCAGATCATCGATTACCTGGCGTTGATGGGCGATTCCTCCGACAACATCCCCGGCGTGCCGGGTATCGGTCCGAAGACCGCGGCCGGCTTGCTGGTGGGCGTCAACGGCGGCCTCACCGAGCTGTATGCGCAACTGGATATCGTGCCCACGCTGCCGATACGAGGCGCCAAGACCCTGCCGGCCAAGCTCGAAGAGCACAAGGAAATGGCGTTTCTTTCCTACGAACTGGCCACCATCAAGACCGATGTCCCGCTGGATATCGGCCTCGACGACCTGCAGATGGGCGCACCGGATCACGAGAAGCTGGCTGAGCTGTATACGCTGCTGGAGTTCAAGAGCTGGTTCGAGGAAAACCAGCGTGACGCCAAGCGCGCCGGCCAGGAGATCGTCGAAATCGCTGACGAACAGCCCGCTGGCGCCGAAGCGAAGTACGAGGTCATTCTCGACCAGGCGCGTTTCGATGCCTGGCTGGCCAAGCTCGAACAGGCGCCGCTGTTCGCTTTCGTCACGCAAACCAATGGCGGCGACGCCCAGCAGGCGCAACTGGTGGGGCTGTCGTTTTCCGTCGCAGCCTTCGAAGCCGCCTACATCCCGCTGACCCACTCCTACATGGGCGTGCCCGAGCAACTGGACCGCGACACAGTGCTCAAGGCTCTCAAGCCGCTGTTGGAAAACCCGGACAAACCCAAGGTCGGCCAGCACGCCAAGTTCGAGACCAACATCCTGGCCAACTGTGCAATCGGTGGAGATCAGGGCAACGGCATCATGGTGCAGGGCATCGCGTTCGACACCATGCTCGAATCCTATGTGCTGGATTCCACGGCGACCCGTCACGATATGGACAGCCTGGCGCTCAAGTACCTGGGGCAGAGCAAGACCGATCTCCAGGACATTGCCGGCAAAGGGGTCAAGCAGCTGAGCTTCGACCAGATCGCCCTGGAACTGGCCGGTCCCTACGCGGCCGAAGACGCGGACGTGACGTTCCGCCTGCATCAGGCCTTGCAGGAAAGACTGGTGGCGATCCCGAGCCTGAACAAGGTGCTCACTGAAATTGAAATGCCGCTGATGCCGGTCCTGGCGCGTATCGAACGTCAGGGGGCGCTGGTCGACGCCAACCTGCTGGGGGTGCAAAGCGTCGAACTGGGCGAGAAGCTGGTGGCCCTTGAGCGTGAGGCCTTTGCCATCGCTGGCGAGGAATTCAACCTGGGCTCGCCCAAGCAACTGGGCGTGATCCTGTACGAAAAACTCGGCTTGCCGGTGCTCAGCAAGACCGCCAAGGGCCAGGCGTCCACCGCCGAAGCGGTGCTGGCCGAGCTGGCGGAGCAGGATTATCCACTGCCCAAGGTGCTGATGCAGTACCGCTCCCTTAGCAAGCTAAAGAGCACCTACACCGATCGCCTGCCGGAGCAGATCAACAGTCGCACAGGCCGGGTCCATACCAATTATCAGCAGGCCGTCGCCGCGACCGGTCGTCTGTCGTCCATCGATCCGAACCTGCAGAACATCCCGATTCGCACGGCCGAAGGCCGACGCATCCGCCAGGCGTTCGTCGCGCCGAAAGGCTACAAGCTGCTGGCGGCGGACTATTCGCAAATCGAACTGCGGATCATGGCGCACCTGGCCAAGGACGAAGGGTTGCTTCACGCGTTTCGTAATGATCTGGACGTGCACCGGGCCACGGCCGCCGAGGTGTTCGGCGTCGACTTGGACGCGGTTACCCATGACCAGCGCCGTAGCGCCAAGGCGATCAACTTCGGCTTGATCTACGGCATGAGCGCGTTTGGCCTGGCCAAGCAGATCGGCGTCGATCGCAAGCAATCCCAGGCCTACATCGATCGTTATTTCGCCCGCTACCCAGGCGTACTGGCCTACATGGAGCGCACCCGCACCCAGGCCGCCGAGCAAGGCTTCGTCGAAACCATCTTCGGCCGCCGGCTGTACCTGCCGGACATCAACGCGAAGAACCCCGCGCTGCGCAAGGGCGCCGAGCGCACGGCGATCAACGCGCCGATGCAAGGCACGGCGGCCGATATCATCAAGAAAGCGATGGTGGCCGTGGATCGCTGGCTGACTGCCTCGGGGCTGGATGCCAAGGTCATCCTGCAGGTTCACGACGAACTGGTACTGGAGGTGCGCGAGGATCTGGTGGATCAAGTGCGCGAGGACATCCGCCGGCACATGAGTGCCGCCGCCACACTGGACGTACCGCTGCTGGTGGAAGTGGGCGTGGGGAACAACTGGGACGAGGCGCACTGAGCCCAGCAATCACCCCCTTGGCGAGGAGATTGATCCCCATTGGGCACAGCGGCCCCAAATCAGTGTTCCGCCACCGCCGGGCATGTCCCGCAGGCACCTGGGCTGCTCTGCAGCCCAACGGGATAAATCCCCTCGCCACGTGAGAATCCGGGTTAGTTCGGAAAATTCCTAAGGTTATTTCCAAAAATAATCTGAACTAAACCCGTGAATTGCTACTCAGAGATTCTGAATGGCTGGTGAAGCCCTTCAATGCTCCTATGTTGTGTTAAGTGTTGGCAGATATCTGGACCCCGCCCTAGCGGTCCGGAACTTGGACCCCGAACTTCCCCCTCCCCATACGAAGTCCGGGGTTTTTTTTGCCTGCGATTCGGCTATTCGGCCGTTTCGCTGCCCTTGTCCGCCAGTTCCATCCAGTTGGCCAGAACGCCGTAGGCTTCTTCCAGGCCCATGCGCTTGGGCGCCGAGAACAATTGGATCGTGATCGCCTCGCCCCAGCCCTTGCGGATCTGCGACTGCACCTTGAGCAAGGTGTTCTTTGCCGCGCCGTAGGTGAGTTTGTCGGCCTTGGTCAGCAGGATGTGCATCGGCATGCCGCTGGCAACGGCCCAATCGAGCATCAGGGTATCGAAGTCAGTCATCGGATGGCGGATATCCATCATCAGAATCAGGCCTTTGAGGCTCTCGCGGCTGCCCAGGTAGGCTTCCAGGTGGCGCTGCCAATGCTGCTTGAGGGGAATCGGTACTTTGGCATAGCCGTAGCCAGGCAGGTCGACCAAACGGCGTTCATCGTCTAGCTTGAAGAAGTTCAATAGCTGCGTGCGACCCGGCGTCTTGGAGGTTCGCGCCAGGCTGGCATGGGTCAGGGTGTTCAGCGCGCTGGATTTGCCAGCGTTGGAACGCCCGGCAAAAGCCACCTCGTAGCCTTCGTCGTCAGGGCATTGATCGACTTTGGCGGCGCTGAGCATGAAGGTGGACTGTTGGCACAGGCCAAGGATGGGGTTCTTCAGTTGCATGGGATTTCCGATGTGAGCGGCGTCGGGAATGGACGCGGCAAGCTGTGTCGTTTCCGTTTCAGTGACGCCAGTATATAATGCCGCAGATTTTGTGTGCGCTTTGTCCCAGCGTAGGATGAGGCTCACGAGAGCGATAGACTGAAGTTGCGCATCAGAACGCAGCTCGCTCTCAACCCTGAAAAGGTCGTTTTATGACGAAATGGCTGCTAGCTGCCGGTGTCCTGATACCGCTTTACAGCGCTCAGGCTACACAGGATCCGGAAGCTGTGTACAACCGTGTTTGTGGTGCCTGTCATTCCGGCCAACTCCCCATGGCACCCCGCAAGGGTGATCAGGAAGCTTGGACGCCGAGGTTGGCGAAAGGTATGGAGACGCTGGTGCAACACGTGACCCAGGGTTTCAAGGCGATGCCGCCGCGTGGTTTGTGCATGGACTGCAGTGCCGAGGATTACCGAGCCATCATCCAGTGGATGAGCGAGTGAACCCGGTCCATAACTCTTCAACCCTTAGCCGTAGTTGGATTAGCTGATGAACAAACTGATCGTGAGTCTGCTGTTGACCTTGGGGATATCCGGTATAGCCCATGCCGCTGGCGATGCCGCCGCCGGCCAGGCGAAAGCCGCCGTATGCGGAGCCTGCCATGGCCCGGATGGCAACAGCATGGCGCCTAACTTTCCGAAACTGGCGGGCCAGGGCGAGCGTTACCTGACCAAGCAGTTGAAGGACATCAAGGACGGCAAGCGTGTCGTGCTGGAAATGACCGGCCTGCTGAACAACCTGAGCGATCAGGACCTGGCGGACATCGCGGCTTATTTCGCCAGCCAGAAAGGTAGCGTGGGTGCTGCCGATCCAAAGCTCGTGGCACGGGGTGAAGCGCTGTTCCGTGGTGGCAACCTGAGCAAAGGTCTGCCAGCCTGCACTGGCTGCCACTCCCCTGACGGCAAGGGCAACGCCGCTGCCGGCTTCCCGCACCTGGGCGGCCAGCATGCCCAGTACGTGACCAAGCAATTGACCGATTTCCGAAAGGAAGAAGGCGGCCGCGCCAACGACGGCGATGCGATGACCATGCGCACCATCGCCCGCAAACTGAGCGACGAAGACATCGCGGCAGTAGCCAGCTACATCCAGGGCCTGCACTGAGTGCATTGTCCTGCGTTGCGAGGGCGCCTGGCCCTTGCAACGTTAACGCTCGATTAATCTGTCGATGCAAACATCAAAAGGGTGGCTTTGGCCGCCCTTTTTTGTGGCCGCTGCCGTTACACTACGAACTTGAACCCGCCACGGCCTGTCTGAAAAACACGCCTCGCGAGGCCACTTATTGTCCAGGAGTAAAGCATGCGTAATCTGATCATCAGCGCCGCGCTCGTCGTCGCCAGCCTGTTCGGCATGACTGCCCAAGCGGCTGAAAAGCCAGCCGCACCTTATGTCGAACTGGCCAACCCCGTTCCGGTGGCGGCGCCTGGCAAGATCGAAGTGGTGGAGCTGTTCTGGTATGGCTGCCCGCATTGCTACGCTTTCGAACCGGTGATCAACCCATGGGTCGAGAAACTGCCGTCTGACGTCAACTTCGTGCGTATCCCTGCCATGTTCGGCGGCCCCTGGGATGCCCACGGCCAGATGTTCCTGACCCTGGAATCCATGGGCGTCGAGCACAAGGTTCACGCCGCAGTGTTCAACGCGATCCAGAATGAAAAAAAGCGCCTGACCAATCCTGAGGAAATGGCCGAGTTCCTTGCCACACAAGGCGTCGACAAGGACAAGTTCCTGGCGACCTTCAATTCATTCGCCATCAAGGGTCAGATCGTCAAGGCCAAGGATCTGGCGAAGAAGTACGAGATCACCGGCGTACCGACCATGATCGTCAACGGCAAGTACCGCTTTGATATCGGCTCCGCTGGCGGTGCCGAACAAGCACTTCAACTGGCCGACCAACTGATCGCCAAAGAGCGAGCGGCCACCAAGGCTGCCGCCAACTAAGCGCGGCCCCACCCCCATGGCCCGCTGGAGCACCGAACGCATCGTTGGCCTGCATGAGCCGCGGGTCAACGAGCATCACATCGCGTCTACGGGCCTGCCCGCTGACAATCGTCTGCGGCTGCTCAGCTTCAATATCCAGGTGGGCATCAGCACCGAGCGCTATCGGCACTACCTGACCCGGGGCTGGCAGCATTTGCTGCCTCACACCGGACGGGCCGACAACCTGCAGAAGATCGGTGAGCTGCTCAAGGATTTCGACCTGGTGGCCCTGCAGGAGGCCGACGGCGGTAGCCTGCGCTCCGGCTACGTCAATCAGGTCGAACACCTCGCTCAACTGGGCGCCTTTCCTTATTGGTACCAGCAACTCAATCGCAATCTCGGTCGTCTCGGCCAACACAGCAACGGTGTGTTGAGTCGCCTGCGGCCCTGGGCCATCGAAGATCATCCGCTACCGGGGCCCAAGGGGCGCGGGGCGATCCTGGCGCGTTTCGGTGAAGGTCCGGAGGCGCTGGTGGTGGTGATGATGCACCTGGCCCTCGGGGCTCGGACCCGAACGATGCAATTGGCCTACATTCGTGAGTTGATCAGTGGCTACAAGCATCAGGTACTGATGGGCGACATGAATACCCATGCCAATGACCTGCTGCAGACCTCCCCCCTGCGCGACCTTGGCCTCCTCGCCCCGCAACTGGAAGCCACGTTCCCCAGTTGGCGCCCTCAGCGCTGCCTGGACCATATCCTGCTGAGCCCCACGTTGGCCCTCGAACGGTTCGAAGTGTTGGCTCAACCCATTTCCGATCACCTGCCGGTCGCGGTTGAAATTCGTCTGCCGGGTTCGCTCACGGCCGATGCCTTCCCTGCGCTGAGTCCTGCCCCTTGCGGATCCGATGAATGAGCGACGACGCCGAACGCTGGAGAGAGAAGTACCTCAGGAGCATCGAACAGCAGGAGAAGCTCGAACGACGCTGGAATGCCCGGCTCGACCTCTTGCGTCGTGGCCTGGTGCGCAGCACCCTGGCCGCTGAGGGCACGGACAGGGCTGTCGATCAATGCATGAAAGAAATGCGCGAAGTGGTACGCACCGATGAGATGGATGCTGCCCTTGCCGCTCTGTTGCCGCGCCTGGAAAAGGCTGTGCTGGAATCCGAGCAGCGCCGCGAGACCCGGATCGAACAGATGAGCACGGCCCTGACGGCCCTGGTCGCTCAGCTGCAGAGCCTGCCGTTGCCGAAGGAAGTCAGTCGGCCGCTGAAGAAGTTTTCCAAACACCTGGAGGCACGAGTCGGCCAGGCTCGGGAGATTCCGCTGCTGCTCAGTGAACTGAGTGGTTTGCAGGGCAAGGCCTTGAGCGTGCTGGAGACTCCCGCTGAAGCTCATCGCCCTGGGCTGTTGCAGCGGTTGTTTGGTGGCCACGGCCAGGAAGACGCCCCACCCCAGGCCCATGAGCCTGCCACGAGCGCCGCCGAACCCGCCTCCGAGGCTGCGCCAGCGACGCTGGTGTCGCCGCCCGTGGAGCCCGTGCCCGTCCCTCTGGCGGCGCAGCCGGTACGGCCCGTCGACGAAACCGTGGAACCGGCCGCTTTCATCCCGCCGATGCCTGAGTCCACTCCGGTCCCTGTAGCCGACGTTTCGCATCCGATGACCGAGCCGGTCGCGCCGGCTCCGGTCCAGACGCAAGATCCGGTGCCCGCCCCGGCGTCGTCGAACCCCGATGAGCTGGTCTGCGAGGTGCCTCTGGAAGCCGGGCAGCAGCCATCAGCCGCGGGAGCCGATGAGCCGGAAATCGTCGAGTCGTTGCCCGTCGATCCGGAAGATTCCCACTATGCCTTGCCCGATTCGCCGGAGCCTTCCTACAGCTCAGTGGCCAAGCATATCGAAGACACACTGTTGGGCCTGCTGGGTGACCTGACCCTGCCCGAACGTCATCGCCCGCAGGCCGAGGCGATGGGAGAGCGGCTGCGAAATGGCCTGAACTGGTATGAGTTGCTACCGATCCTCGATGATTTCGCCACGCTCATGCTGGCCATCACCGACAGCGGGCAGCATGAATTCGAAGCCTATCTGCAGCGCCTCAATGATCGATTGGAATCATTCCAGAGCAGCCTGCGAGCCGCCAGTGAAGGCCATGCCGACAATCTTTGCGCTTCCAGGGAAATGGACACCCAGATTCGCGAGCAGGTCGATGGCTTGCAAAGCAGCATGCAGGAAGCCGATGACCTGGAGGGCCTCAAGCAAGTGCTGGAGAACCATCTCGAAGGCTTGCTCGGTACGATGGACCAGCACCGCATGCAACGGGACCAGCGCGAGCAGGAAGTTTCCGAGCGCCTCAAGAGCCTGGCCGAGCGGGTCGCGATCATGGAGCAGGAAGCCCAGGTCGTCCGCGAGAATCTTGAAGAGCAGCGGCAAAAGGCCCTGATCGACCCCCTCACCGGGCTGCCCAATCGCGCCGCGTGGAGCGAACGTCTCGAGCATGAAGTCGCCAAATGGCAACGGCAAGGCAACAGCCTGCTGCTGGCCATGCTCGATCTCGATCACTTCAAGCGCATCAATGACAACTATGGCCATCTGGCGGGCGACAGGGTGTTGAAAATCATCGCTACGGTGTTGCGTAAACGCCTGCGTGGCAGCGACTTCATTGCCCGTTTCGGCGGCGAAGAGTTCGTCCTGATGGTGCCGGACACACCGTTGGCGGCTGGCGCGAAGCTGGCCGAGAAACTGCGGGCCGCCATCGAAGCCTGCCCGTTCCATTTCAAGGGCGAGCCGGTCACGATTACGGTCTCCATGGGCCTGACCGCGTTCAGGGCGGGAGAAAGCAGTGATCAGGTGCTCAAAAGAGCCGATCAGGCGCTTTACCGAGCAAAAACTGCCGGGCGTAACCGGGTGGAGCTGGGCTGAGTCAATTGTTCCAATTTGTTTAATATCCGGAGGCGGATCGGATCATCACCAGGCGATACGTTACACTGTTGCATTATTTTCCACCCGTAAACGCCCTGTGCCATGAAATTCTTCCCTCTTATTGCTTTTCTGCTGGCCCTGGTCGGTTGCACCAGCGGCCCGAGGCTGGATACCAGCCATCCTTCGGCCAACCAGGACAACCGGGTGCAGTTCGTGGTGGTCCACTACACCTCGGCTTCCCTGGAGCGCTCCCTGGCCCTGTTGACCCATGGCGAGGTCAGTGCCCATTACCTGATCGGCGACGACAGGAACGCGACCATCTACAAACTGGTGGATGAAAGCCGGCGCGCCTGGCATGCCGGGGAAAGCGAATGGCAGGGGCGGACCTGGCTCAATTCCAGCTCAATCGGCATCGAGATCGTCAATCCGGGTTTCGTCGACACACCCACTGGCCGCCTCTGGTACCCCTACAGCGAAGCCCAGGTGCAATCCTTGATCGTTCTGCTGAAGGACATCACCCGACGCAACGCGATCAACCCGAGCAACATCATCGGCCACAGTGACATCGCCCCCCTGCGCAAGCTCGATCCCGGGCCGCTGTTTCCCTGGAAGCGCCTGGCCCAGGCAGGCTTGGGAGTATGGCCGGATGAACGGGCCGTGGCGCGCCAGCAGGTGCTTTTCGCAGCCCAGCTGCCCAGTGCCAGTTGGTTCCAGGCCGAGCTGGCTCGGCTCGGCTACCCAACGCCCCAGACCGGTGAATGGGACGTGGCCACCCGCCATGTATTGGCGGCGTTCCAGATGCGGTATCGACCAGCCCGGTTCGACGGCACGCCGGATGCGCAAAGCGCGGCGATTTTGCAGGTGCTCAACCAGACAAAATAATGACGCTGGTCTGCCGATAACACCCAAAGTCAAATCAGAAGCTATAACTCATTGGTAACTTTCGGATTACCCATGATGACGGCTACCCGCGAAGCCCTGCAGAGCTGGCTCCATCGCCCTCTTTTTCTGGCGATGGTGGCGGCTGCCCTGAGTACGGCCCTGCTATTGGCCGCAAGCCTGTTTGTGGTGGTACAGCAGGTCAAGCAGCGTGAAAGTGACCAGATGAATGCTCAAGGTGAGCGCTTCCTGCAGCGACTGGAACAGCTGTTCGGCCAGTTGCGCGAAGGCCTCGACGATCTGCAGACGCAGCCCTTGCGTGGTTGCGATGATGACATGATCGCGACGCTGCAGCAGGTCAGCTTCAACTACCGCTTCGTCTATGAGGCGGCTTATATCGACAGTCGCGGCGTCTGCTCCAATCGCCCGCGTCAAACCGGCCTGTCCGTGACTCGCCCGCCTGATATCTGGGGGCCCACCTACAGTTATTGGCTCAACACCACCACCGAACCCGACGAGAACCGCGCTGCGTTGATGCTTGGTCGTGGCAACTTCCGGGTCGCCACCTCTCGCGGACATCTGACCGATGTGGTCGACCTGCCGTCCGGCAGTAGCCTGCTGGTGGTCCTGGACAATGGCAAGCGAGCCATTCCCGTATTGGGCTCCGAACAATACTGGCCACCGACGGAGCCCTGGCCCGCGAAAAGTCGCAATGCCTTGCAAGTGACGGCCACCCGGCTGATCTATCGAATGCAGACTGACAACCCTGAATACCAATTGGTGCTGATCGCCCCACGCGACGGTTTCCAGATACCGGCCAATGCCTGGTGGATGCTGCCCATCAGCCTGGTACTGGGTCTGGGGATCGGTTTCCAGGTCCTTCTCCTGGCTCGTCATCGCCAATCCATGGACGCCGAGCTGCACGGTGCCATCCGGCGTGGTGAATTGCAGGTGCTGTACCAGCCGATTTTCGATCTGCGCAGTCGCAACTGTGTCGGCGCCGAGGCATTGCTGCGTTGGCGCCGACCCGACGGTACCTTGACCAGCCCGGACCTGTTTATTCCGATGGCGGAAGATACGGGGCAGATCCGGCAAATCACCGATTTTGTGCTGCAAAGACTGTTCGATCAGTTGGGTCAACTGTTACGGGCCAACCCGCACCTCTATATATCCGTGAACCTGGCGGCCTGTGACGTGATGGTGCCGCGCATCGGTGAAGTGATCGCACGCCTGTTGGAGCGGCATCGGGTGTCGGCGCATCAGATTGCCTTCGAGGTGACCGAGCGCGGGCTGATCGATGTGCTGGTAGCCCGGGATAACCTGCAATCGCTGCGTGATCTGGGCCATCAGGTATTGATCGACGATTTCGGCACCGGTTATTCCAGCCTGGCCTACTTGCAGACCCTGCCGGTGGACTGCCTGAAAATCGACAAGGCGTTCATCGATGCACTCGGTCACGACGCCGCCAGCAGTGGTGTCGCACCGCATATCATCCGTATGGCCCATGCGTTGGAGCTCAAGGTGATTGCCGAAGGCATCGAGCATGAGGCCCAGGTTTCCTACCTGAGCAGCGAAGGGGTCACGTTCGGCCAGGGTTGGCTGTTTGCCCATGCCCTCAGTGCGGTGCAGCTCATCGAGCTGATCACACGAGGACGACGACGGTTGGGGCGGCGCCTGGACGATGAGGCCTAGGCCCCGTCTGAAACTTGTCGGCGCGCAGAGCCCAGGCTTCAGACCGTCAGCGCCATATAGAACTGGGTGCCCTGCCCGGGTCTTGAATAAACCCCCATGCGTCCGCCATGGAGCTGAACGATCTCCTTGCACAGTGCCAGGCCGAGGCCGGCGCCGCCTTTCTTGCGGCCGACCTGGACGAAAGGTTCGAAGATCCGGCCTTGCTGGCCGTAGGCGATGCCTTCACCGTTGTCTTCGACACTGATGATCACCCGCTCGCCGTGGCGCCGTGCTTGGAGGCGGATCTGGCCATGGTCGCCGGTATGGCGCATGGCATTGTCGATCAGGTTATCCAGCACCCGGTCCAGTTGCGCGGCATCGGCGTGCACGCGCGGTAGCGGACCCTGGATCGCCACGAGCAATTCGATGCCCTTGGCCTGGGCCTGGACGGCAAACCGCAGCCTCGCCGCTTCCAGCAGGTCTTCGATGGAACAAGGCGCCAATGTCAGTTTCTGCAGGCCGTTCTGGTAGCGGGAGAAATTCAGCAAGTCATTGATGAGTTGCATCAACCGCTGCATTTCTTCGTTGACGGTGTTGAGCAAGTCCGCTTCGCGGGAGTCCTCCGGGAAATGCACGCGCTCCTGTAACAAGCCAAACGCCATGTGCATGCCTGTCACCGGTGTGCGCAGTTCGTGGGAGGCCCGCAGCACGAATTCGCTGCGTACCCGTTCGAAGGCGCGCTGTTCGGTGACGTCGTGCAGCACCATGACGGCGCCAAGGATATGCCCCTGGGTATGGCTGACGGGGGTAAGGCTGTAAGTCAGCAGCCGGGACTCGCCATCCACTTCGATACTCAGGTCTTCCGGCGCCCTTTCCAGGGTTCCGCCCCGCAGGACCAACTGCAGTTCTTCGTCCAGCTCCTGACGCCCAAGGGCTTCGCCCAGACCCAGGCCCAGACGTTCCTCATCCCAGCCCAGTTGACGTTGGGCCACCGGATTGAGGTGCTCCAACTGGCCTTGGCGATCAATCATCAGCAAACCGTCATCGATACTGTCCAGTACCGCTTGCAAGCGCTGCTGGCCGGCGAGCAACTCGTCGACGTTCATCGCCTGGTGCTCGCGCAGTGCCTGGGCCATGATCCCGAAGCGTCGCGTCAGCAGGTTCAACTCGGCTGCGGAGGAAACCGGCAGCGTTACCTCGAAGTTGCCCTGGCCGATGTCATCCGCCGCTGCCGCTAGTGCTTCGATCGGCGCGCCGAAACGTCGGGCGAGGCCATGGGCAGTAACGAAGCCGATGATCAGGACCGCCAGCCCTACCAGCCCCAGCAGGCCGGCAATGAGCAGTGCCCGATCCTGGGCTTCGGCCTGGGCTTTGCCGATATTGTTCAGCGCGCGTCGATAATCCTCGATGAGGCCGTTGCGTAGCACATTGAACTTGTCCGTGAGGTCCTGGATACCTACAAGTGGGGCCGATTGTTGGCGAAAAGCGGCGAATGAGTCGAGAAAACGCTGATAATCGGTCTTGGACTGGCTGAAGCTGCCCGCCGGATCGTCCAGGCTCTGTTCGTGGGCGATACCCTCTTCAAGCAGCTCGAAGTAATGTCGCTTGGAATCTTCCAGCGCTGCCAGATCAGGCTTTTCGTCCAGCATGATCATGAACTGGTCACCGAGGGTCTGGCGCAACTTGAGGCCCAGGTCCAGCAGAACGAAGTTGTCGCGAACCGCTCGCTCCTGGGTACTGGCCATTTGCATCACGCTCACCAGGCCAAGCAACAGCCCCAGCAATGCCACGGTGATCAGGGCCGAGATACTGAGAAACAGTCGGGTGCGCAGCTTCATCGCCAGTTTCATAAGCTACCGTTCAAAGGTTGTACTGCTTGCGTTTTCGATACAGCGTTGACGCGTCGATGCCCAGGGTCTTGGCCGCTTGGTCGAGGGTATCGGCCGTGGCCAGTACCGCCCCTATGTGGGCTTTTTCCAGCTCATCGAGGCTCAGCGCGGCGCCAATGCGCGGCGCGTTGTTGACGGGCTGTTCGGCCATGCCCAGATGACTGATTTCCACCTTTTCCTGGGCGCAAATGATGCTGGCGCGCTCCACCACGTTGCGCAGCTCGCGGATATTGCCAGGCCAGCGATAGCCTAGCAGCGCTTCGCGGGCCTCGTCGCTGAACGCACGGGCCGGGCGGGCATACTCCTTGACGAAGCGCGCCAGGAAACGATCGGCCAGGGTGAGGATATCTTCGGCGCGCTCGCGCAGCGGCGGCAGATGCAGCGTGATGACGTTCAGGCGATACAGCAAGTCTTCGCGAAAACGGCCGTCGCGCACCATGTCCTCGAGGTTGAGGTTGGTGGCCGCGAGAATCCGGACATCGGCCCGGCGGGTGACCGGATCGCCGACCCGTTCGTATTCCTTGTCCTGGATGAAACGCAGCAGCTTGGGCTGCAATGTCAGGGGAAAATCGCCGATCTCGTCGAGAAACAGCGTGCCTCCATCCGCCTGGTTGACCCGTCCCAGGGTGCTCTCGCTGGCCCCGGTGAACGCCCCCCGGCTGTGGCCGAACAGTTCGCTCTCCATCAGCTCTGCCGTCAGCGAAGGGCAGTTGATGGTGACGCAGGACTTCTTCGCACGTTTGCTCCAGCCGTGGATGGCCCGGGCCAACTCGCCCTTACCAGTGCCCGACTCACCCAGGATCAGGATGTTGGCGTCGGTGCTGGCGACCTGGCGGGCGGTTTCCAGGACAACCTTCATCGCCGGGCTATGGGAGTCCAGGCCGTCATTGGGCTTGCGCATCTCGCCTTCCAGGGCTTCCAGCCTGGCTGACAATTGACGTACTTCCAGCTGTTTGGCAGTCGCCAGGCGCAACTGATCCGGGCTGCAGGGCTTGACGAGATAATCGGCGGCGCCGGCCTGGATCGCATCGACCGCCGTATCGACCGCCGAGTGGGCGGTGACGATCACCACCCGCATCCAGGGGGCCTGGATGCGCATCTGGGCCAGTACATCCAGTCCATTGTCTTCCCCCAGGCGCAGATCTAGAAAGCACAGGTCGAATACCTGGCGTTGCAACAAGGCGTCGGCCTGGGCGGCGCTGCTGGCGGTGGCGACGGTATAGCCTTCGTCTTCCAGGCAATAGCGGAAGGTACGCAGGATGGCAGACTCATCGTCTACCAGCAGAATGCGGCCTTGATGCTCAGTGGCGGATTCCATTTTTCCTACGCTCCTTTAATGAATGATGTTGGTTAGTGTCAGAAAAATCGGGCAAGTTGCATGGTCGATTCTGAGCGAATACTACCTATCGGCAGCCTCGCTGTGGATGGCGGGATTATAAAAGCCTGATTTATCTCCTTTCTTGCCCTGTGCCTGTGTCGAATGGTCTGGCACGCCATTCCGACATCGATTGGCGAGCGGCAATTCAAAAAGAATCCGGATCGACACTTTCCTTGCATACGAAGGCCTGCATATCAGAGGCAGGGGCGCGGGCATTCGTGCAATACGCACGGCCGCAGATTGGAGCATCGTGCAGGATGCGTTCTCCAGTCTTTTTGCGGCTAATATAACTCTATGATTTAAAAGAGTTTTTTCTATAAAAAAATCTGGCATGCCGCCTGCAATGGTCTGATCAACGTAGCGTGCAAACGCCCAACCAGATCACCACCCGGGGTGGGGAGGAATTCCAGGATGAATCGTCAACGTGCCGCCCGATTTTCAATCACTTCCCTGCGCGTACAGCAGGGGTTGTGGGCTGTTCTGGCTTTGCTTGTGACCCTCGTGGTGGGTCAGCAATTGCTTCTCTGGCATTACAGCCAGCAGCCCGAAGCCCCTCTGGTGTCGGTTCAAAGAGCTCCCCAAACCCATTTCAGCCCCGTGGGCAACGTCGCCCAGGCTTCCGCTTCGATGCGCATGATGGACGTCGATCAGGCACAGCCTGTGGCCGACATGCCGCGCCAGGAACGCTGGGTGTTTTAACTCGATGATCCCTGCGTCCTTGGCGCATGGAACCATCTCCGCCAGACCCAAACTAAATAGAAAAGCGTAAGGAGAATCACCATGTTGAGCTGGGCTATTACATTCCTGATCATTGCCATCATCGCCGCCGTCCTGGGCTTCGGTGGTATCGCAGGCACCGCCACGGGCATCGCCAAGATTCTCTTTGTCGTATTCCTGGTGATGTTCATCGCTTCCTTCTTCTTTGGCCGTCGCGGTCGAGGCTGACCATGAGCGTTTCGTTGAAAGGATGGGTAGCCGCCCTGCTCCTGGGCGGCAGCACCCTGGCAATGGCTGCCAATGACGGACAGATGCGGGTCAACCAGTTGCTCGAGTCAGACCCGCAATACCGCGAGACCTGGCAGCAGGTCGTCAAGAAAGAAGAACGCTTGCCGGAATGGGTCATGAACCTGTCCGGCGATTCGGAACAGATGAACGCTGTCGAAGAAGACGGCGACAAGTATCTGGTCGGTCCGCTGTGCGAGACCCAGGCCACCTGTCGCAGCAAGCGCCTGTTCGTGGCCTTCAGTTTCGATAAGGACGAGGCCTACGCCTTGCTGGTCGAGGTACCCGCCGGACTGCCTGCCGACAAATCGCCGACCCGCCACGCCGACTATCGTTTCCTGGGTAACCCGGACGAAGGTATGCAGGAAATGTTAATGGAGCAACTCAAGAAGGATCCTAACTGGTACTGAGTTTCGACAACGGGAACAGCAGTCTTGCTTTTCCCTCTGCACAGCCTGAAGAGGGCTGTTGCATGACCAGGGGGCTGGGACGTTCTGACCATTGAGGGTCGGAGTGACCTACGGGCACAAGGGGTGCCTGCGAAAGGGCCGGGTCAGGTAAAAGCTGCGACGCAGGTTCGCAAAGTCCCTGGGGCTGGGCGAACCTGCGGAGAGCTTTTCAACGCAAGAGGCTTGAGCCAGAGCGCCTGGTCATTTTTATCCCAGCCGTGCCCCATCCCCTGCGGTTTTTTGCCCTTCCAGCGCTCTTTCCCTTCCGGACCTGACCGTTAATCGGAGAAGGTTCGCGCTATTTCATTAAATGACGTTGCGACAATTTGTCTGAGCCCTGGCGGTTTTCCTGGCGCTGAAAAAGGCGCAGGCTACGCTGAAATGGCCGGTTCACGGCGCTTTTGCCTGCCTAATTGGCACATTCGAACCGGTTGGGACGCGCGTTTTGTTTGGAAAAACTCATGCCGATTCGGCATGGGGTAGGCGGTTACGGCATTAGACGATCCCCCCTCGCCTCGCAATAGTTGCGCCTTTTTTCGCCCGCCAGTCAGCCGCCAGCGCGTGCTCGGGGTGACCTTATACGGGGGCAAAAGCGCGGATTCGTGTCGCCATGAGCGGTCCCTTCCATGCTTTTGTCCGTGTCCAATCGAAGTAAGGGTAATGATATGAAGAAGGCAAAACTAAGCCTCGCCTGGCAGATTCTCATCGGCCTGGTGCTCGGGATTGCACTCGGCGCGCTGCTCAACCATTTCAGTGGCGAAAAGGCCTGGTGGATCAGCAACGTGTTGCAACCGGCAGGCGATATCTTCATTCGCCTGATCAAGATGATCGTGATCCCGATCGTGATTTCCTCCCTGATCGTCGGCATTGCCGGGGTCGGTGACGCCAAGAAACTCGGGCGTATCGGCTTCAAGACCATCGTCTATTTCGAAGTCGTCACCACCATCGCTATTGTTGTCGGCCTGCTGCTGGCCAACTTCTTCCATCCAGGCAGCGGCATCGACATGAGCACCCTGGGTACCGTGGACATTTCCAAGTACCAGGCCACGGCCGCCGAAGTCCAGCATGAACATGCCTTTATCCAGACCATCCTCAACCTGATCCCGTCAAACATCTTCGCAGCGGCCGCTCGCGGCGAGATGCTGCCGATCATTTTCTTCTCCGTTCTGTTCGGCCTCGGTCTTTCCAGCCTGCAGCCGGACCTGCGCGACCCGCTGGTGAAAATGTTCCAGGGCGTGTCGGAAAGCATGTTCAAGGTCACCCACATGATCATGAACTACGCGCCGATCGGCGTTTTCGCACTGATCGCGGTGACCGTCGCCAACTTCGGCTTCGCTTCCCTGCTGCCATTGGCAAAACTGGTGATCCTGGTTTACGTCGCCATCGCCTTCTTCGCCTTCGTGGTACTGGGCCTGGTTGCGCGCCTGTTCGGCTTCTCGGTGCTCAAGCTGATGCGCATTTTCAAGGACGAACTGGTGCTGGCCTACTCCACCGCCAGCTCCGAAACGGTATTGCCGCGGGTGATCGAGAAGATGGAAGCCTACGGCGCACCGAAAGCCATCTGCAGCTTCGTGGTGCCCACCGGTTATTCGTTCAACCTCGATGGTTCGACCCTCTATCAGAGCATCGCGGCGATCTTCATCGCCCAGCTGTATGGCATCGACCTGTCCATCAGCCAGCAACTGCTATTGGTTCTGACCCTGATGGTCACTTCCAAGGGCATCGCCGGCGTGCCGGGCGTATCCTTCGTGGTGCTGCTCGCCACCCTCGGCAGTGTCGGTATTCCCTTGGAAGGCCTGGCCTTCATCGCCGGTGTCGACCGCATCATGGATATGGCCCGTACCGCGCTGAACGTGATCGGCAACGCCCTGGCGGTGCTGGTGATCGCTCGTTGGGAAGGCATGTACGACGATGCCAAGGGCCAGCGCTACTGGAACTCCCTGCCACACTGGCGCAGCAAGGAGCCGCTGCCGGCGGGGGAGCCTTCCAGCCATTGATGCCTGCCTTGAGGCCAGGATTGTGACGAGGGGATTTATCCCCCGCTGGGCCGCCAAGCGGCCCCACCATTGCCGATGTCATTGACCAGACCTAGCGCGTCGTCCGGTTTCAGGCCTGCTCCGCAGCCCAGCGGGTTGTGTGCCAGTTGACTGATCGGCATCAGGCTTCAAGGCCCGCGATGGCGACGGCACATTCAACATCCAGGCAAACCCCGGGAAAATCCGGGGTTTGTCGTTTCTGCCAGCCCCGCTATCATTCGCCGCATCTTCCGGGGGATTTAACCGATGCTCAATGGCCTGTGGCTTGGCTTCTTTATCGTGGCGGCCGTATCGGCGCTGGTGCAGTGGCTGGTCGGCGGCAACGCCGGGATCTTCGCGGCCATGGTGGAAAGCATCTTTGCCATGGCCAAGCTGTCGGTGGAGGTCATGGTCCTGCTGTTCGGCACCCTGACCCTCTGGTTGGGGTTCCTGCGCATCGCCGAAAAGGCCGGCATCGTCGACTGGCTGGCCAAGGCCCTCGGCCCGCTGTTCCTGCGCCTGATGCCGGAAGTGCCGCCGGGCCATCCGGCGATCGGCCTGATTACCCTCAACTTCGCCGCCAACGGGCTGGGACTGGATAACGCCGCCACCCCCATCGGCCTCAAGGCCATGCGTGCCCTGCAGGACCTCAATCCCAGCCCGACCATCGCCAGCAATGCCCAGATCCTGTTCCTGGTGCTCAACGCGTCGTCGCTGACGCTGCTGCCGGTGACGATTTTCATGTACCGCGCCCAGCAAGGTGCGCCGGACCCGACCCTGGTGTTCCTGCCGATCCTGCTCGCCACCAGTTGCTCGACCCTGGTGGGGCTGCTGTCGGTGGCGTTCATGCAGCGTCTTCGTCTGTGGGACCCGGTAGTGCTGGCGTACCTGGTGCCCGGTGCGTTGGTGCTGGGCGGTTTCATGGCCATGCTGACGACGCTCTCGGCCACGGCCTTGGCGGGGTTGTCATCGATCCTGGGCAACCTGACGTTGTTCGGCCTGATCATCCTGTTCCTGGTGATCGGCGCGCTGCGCAAGGTCAAGGTCTACGAAGCGTTCGTCGAAGGTGCCAAGGAAGGGTTCGACGTTGCCAAGGGCCTGCTGCCCTACCTGGTGGCCATGCTCTGCGCCGTGGGCGTGCTGCGGGCTTCGGGCGCGCTGGATTTCGGCCTGGATGGCATCCGGCACCTGGTGCAGTGGGCGGGTTGGGACACGCGTTTCGTCGACGCCTTGCCCACGGCCATGGTCAAGCCCTTCTCCGGCAGCGCCGCCCGGGCGATGCTGATCGAAACCATGAAGACTTCCGGGGTGGACAGCTTCCCGGCCCTGGTGGCAGCCACCATCCAGGGCAGCACGGAAACCACCTTCTATGTGCTGGCGGTGTACTTCGGCGCCGTGGGCATCCAGCGGGCGCGGCATGCGGTGGGGTGCGCGCTGCTGGCGGAGCTGGCCGGCGTGCTGGGGGCGATCGGCGTGTGCTACTGGTTCTTTGGCTGAGGTTCAGGGCGCCGGGGTCGCGAAGCGCTGACCCTGCTCCAGCGTCCAGTTCACCACCTCGGCGGTCAGCCGGTCACTGGCCCGGCCAAAGCCATCCACCACCGCCGGTACCTTCACATCGCTCAAGGGCTGGCGCACTTCGAAGCGGCGGCTGGCCAGGATGCGCTGGTCGAAACCACGCACCAGCAATGCATCCAGGCGAACCACCACGCTGGCGGCCGAGCCCTGGTATTCGGTCTGGAACGCCTGCAATTGCCCGCCCAGTTCCAGGTCTGCCTGCAGGTTGCTGTCGGCGACACTCAGCAGCCTGACCCGTCCGTCCTGGGCAAAGCCGTCGAGCAAGCGATTGCGCAGCAACACCGGGGCGGGATCGCTCCAGCGCGAGGCGGCGTAGCTGCTGAACAGGTTGCCCTGGGGAATGACCGCGATTTTCGGGCTGTTGAGCACTTCGCTGGCCTGCGGGCTGGCCAGGCGCAACGACCAGCTCACCGGCGTGCCGGCCGAGGCCGACGCCTGGCTGGCGGGCAGCCGATAGATGTCCGACGGCTCGGCCTTGGGCAGGATCGAACACCCGGTCAGCAGGATAAACGCTGTCAGCACCAGCGCCGGACAGACGAATCGATTGAACGGCTTCATGGCGTGAACTCCTTATCCTTGTCATTGCCCAGCAGATAGCCGCTGGGGTTGGCGTCCAGGCGCCGGGATATACCGCGCAGGGCACTCAGGGTTTCCCGCAGCTCGCGCACGGCCGGCGCCAGGGCGTTGAGGCCTTGCATGCCGTTGTTCAGCGCGTCGCGGTTGTCGTCCAGCAGTCTGTCGAGGGTCGCCGTGCTGCGAGCCAGGGACTCCATGGCCTGGCCGGCATTGCCGAACGCCTGTTTGCCCTGGTCGTTGAGCAGCCCATTGGCGTTGCGCATCAGCGCGGTGGTCTGCTCCAGCGTGGCGCTGGCCTGTTTGCCGATGGACGCCAGTTGCTGCATGGCCTGGCGAATGTCGCCACGCTGATCGGCAATGACCCCGGTGGTTTGTTCCAGATGATCCAGGGTATTGCTCAGGCGCTGGACGTTGTCGGAGGAAAACACCTCGTTGGCGTTGTGCAGCAGCAGGTTGATGTTGGTCATCACGTCGTCGCTGTTATTGAGCAGGCGGGCGATGGGTGAGGGCGCGGCGACGATCACCGGCGGTTCGCCGTCGTGCCCGGTCAATGGCGGGCTCTGGGGCGTGCCGCCACTGAGCTGGATGATCGAGGTGCCGGTGATGCCCGTCAGTGCCAGCTTGGCCTGGGTGTCCTGCTTGATCGGCGTTTCACCGCTCAAGCGCACTCGCGCCAGCACCCGGCGCGGATCGTTCGGATCCAGGCGCAGGTTCACCACGTCCCCGACCTTGATGCCGCTGTATTCCACCGAGCTGCCTCGGGACAAGCCGCTGACAGCCTCGTTGAACACCACTTCGTAATCCTTGAACTCGCTGTCCACGCTGGACTTGGCCAGCCAGAGGCCGAACAGCAGGGCGCTGACCACCACAATGACGGTGAACAGGCCGATCAGCACATGATGGGCTCGGGTTTCCATGTCAAACCTCGTTGGACTGTGTAGCGGCCGACAGCGCCGCGCGGCCGCGAGGGCCATGAAAGTATTCATGAATCCAGGCATCGTCGGTTTCCGACACCTTGTCGATGACATCAGCCACCAGGACTTTTTTCTGGGCCAGCACCGCTACTCGATCCGTGATGGTGTAGAGGGTGTCCAGGTCGTGGGTGACCAGGAACACGCTCAGGCCCAGGGCGTCGCGCAGCGTCAGGATCAACTGGTCGAAGGCCGCCGCGCCGATGGGGTCGAGTCCGGCAGTGGGTTCGTCGAGAAACAGGATGTCCGGGTCCAGGGCCAGCGCACGGGCCAGGGCGGCCCGCTTGATCATGCCGCCGGACAGCGACGCGGGGTACTTGTCCGCGGCCGAGAGCGGCAGTCCGGCCAGGGCGAGTTTCACCGCCGCCAGGTGTTCGGCGTCGGCCCGGCTGAGGCCGGCATGTTCGATCAGCGGCAGGGCGACGTTCTCTGTCACCGTCAGGGACGAAAACAGCGCGCCCTTCTGGAACAGCACGCCAAAGCGTCGTTCCACCCGTGAGCGTTGTGCCGGGGGCAGGCTTGGCAAGTCCTGGCCGAACACCCGCACCGAACCCTCGCTGGGCTGGTTCAGGCCGACGATGCTGCGCAGCAGCACCGACTTGCCACTGCCGGAGCCGCCCACCACGGCGAGGATCTCGCCTTTGTAGACGTCCAGGTCGAGGTTTTCATGCACGCTCTGGCGGCCAAAGCGATTGCACAGGCCGCGCACCTGGATCACCGCGTCGGCGGGTGTAGCACGAGGTCGACTCACCAGCTCATCTCCATGAAAAACAGCGCGGCCACGGCATCCAGCACGATCACCACGAAAATCGACTGCACTACGCTGGAGGTGGTGTGGGCCCCGACCGATTCGGCACTGCCGCTGACCTTGAAGCCTTCCAGGCAGCCGATGGCAGCGATCAGAAACGCGAAGATCGGCGCCTTGACCATGCCCACCACGAAGTGCTGCACGCCGATGTCCGATTGCAGCAGCGACAGGAACATGGCCGGAGAGATGCCCAGGGAAAGGGCGCACACCACGCCGCCGCCAATGATGCCCGCGAGCATGGCCACGAATGTCAGCATGGGCAGCGCCACCAGGAGGGCCAGCACCCTGGGCAGCACCAGCAACTCGACAGGATCGAGGCCGAGGGTCCTGATGGCGTCGATTTCCTCGTTGGCCTTCATCGAGCCGATCTGCGCGGTGAATGCGCTGGCGGTACGACCGGCCATGAGGATCGCCGTCAGCAACACGCCGAATTCACGCAGAAACGAGAACGCCACCAAGTCCACGGTGAAGATACTGGCGCCGAAATCCGCCAGCACCGTCGCCCCGAGGAAGGCCACCACCGCTCCCACCAGGAACGTCAGCAAGGCCACGATGGGTGCCGCGTCCAGGCCGGTCTGCTCGATGTGAACCACCATTGGGGTAATCCGCCAGCGCCGTGGGTGGAACAGGCCGCGGGCCAGGGTTTCCAGGATCAGGCCGACAAAGCCGAGCAACTGCAGGGTGTCCTGCCAGACCTTCTCCACGGCCCGTCCGATGCGTGTCAGCAATTGGGTCACGACGCTGACTTTCGGCTCTTTGTCCGGTACGCAGAAATCCGTCAGCGAGCAATACACGGTCTGCAGCAGGGCGCGCTCGGCTGCCGGCAGGCTGCAGTCCGGGTGTTCGGCGGTCTTGCCCAGCCTTTCCGAACCCAGCAGCTCCACCAATAGCGAGGCTCCGGCGGTGTCGAGGGCGCCGAGGCCGTTGAGATCGATCCGGGCGTTTTCGTCGTACTGGCCGCGCAGCGATTCGCTCAAGCGCTTGAGCTGGGCGTAATGGGCCAGGGTCCAGTCGCCACTGATCCACAGTTGCGCCGGCGAGCCGGACGTGTCGAGTCGGGCACTGCCCATAGGGGGGCTGGGGGTCATAAGCTCCATGCTCGTTCGGTTTGAACAGCGCTACCTAATAGCATGACTGTCATTATTTTGCTGCGGGCGCAGCGGCGCTCACATTGAAACGCAGCACACCGATCACCTGGCCATTTTCCGTGAGCACCCGCACCTGCCATTTGCCTGCCGGGTCATCCGGGAAGTTCTGCTTGTGGGTCCAGGCGCGATAGCCTTCCTTGCGCCCACCGTGGATGTCCAGGGCGATGCGATCGACTTCCTTGCCGTTGAATTGCCAGACGTGATAGATCCGCTCGTCGAGCCCGCGTGGTGCGTTGATCGCCGTGTAGGCGTACAGGCCGTTGCCACGGATCTGGGCGGCGCTGACTTCCTTGAGGCTGGCGCCGGGTGTGCGGTCTTCCAGCTGAGTGCTGATCGCCACTTCGGTCATCCACAATGTCGCGGGCGGTACCCAGGAACGCAGCACCCAGCCGGCAGCGCCAATGCCCAGGGTGATGCACAGGATCGCCAGGGCGTTGCGCACGGTGCGGATCGGGAAGATCGAAGCGAGGCTGGGAAACGACAGCAGCATGGCCGTGCCCAGGGCCAGCTTGAAGCTCTGGTCGGTGGTCAGGTGCAAGATGACCGGCAATGCGGTGAGCAGGGCGGCGAACAGCGTCAGGGTGTGCAACGCCAGGAAGGCCCAGCGCCGGGGCGCCAGCCATTTGTAGTACAGCGGGTCGATGATGGAAATCAGTGCCGCCGCGGTGAGCAGGCCGGTGAAAAGCAGTTGGCTGCTGTTCCAGGTGGTGGTGACGAAGAAAAACGGCAGGACGAAGAACAGGCTTTCCTGGTGGATCATCTGCGTGGCGTAACGCAACAGCGGCTGGGGAATTTCCCGTTTGAAAACCCGCGCGAACAGGCGGGTCAGGCTGTTTTCCAGCATCAGCCAGAGCCAACTCACCAACATCACGATGGCGATCCAGCTCGCCAGGCCCTGCTGGCGGTCCACCAGCATGAAACTGCCGATCCCGGACACGAAACCGCCCAGCGCGATGACCCCCGGGTAGCGCTTCATCAGTTCAAGAAGGCGCTGGATATAGTGAGTCAGGTTTTGCATTCGGCGGTTTCACATCAAGACGTAGGAAATATCCCCGATAGAGTATCGTCCGGGCATCGGCATGGCGAGGCTCGTGATCACCTGTGTCGCGGGAAGTGTTCCGCCCGGCGGCCGATTGGGATAAACCCGTTCGCTACCCATGATACCGGCCGGGCGGGTCAGGCCCTGCGTCGGCGCAGGCGCCACGCCACCCAGGCCAGCAGCAGCCCCATCAAGGCGACCAGGGTCCATACCAGTTCATCGTCGCTGAGCAGCGGCTTTTCGATGCGCAGGTAACCCGGATCCTTGAGCAGTTCGTCCAGGGCCTGGTTGGCCTGTTCCAGGCTCACCGCCTGCAGGCGCACGGCGGGGTTGGCGAAGCGACCGTCCTCGTAGTCGCCCAGGGCGCCCCAGTAGTAATCGGCCAGTGCGCTGTTGCCTTGTACCGCCCAGGACTGATGGGCGATGGCCGCGCGCTTGATGCGCATGAACGTGTCGGGATCCAGTCCGTCCTTGAGCAACGTGTTGCGCAGCGCCTCGAGCGCCGCCTCGGCTTCTGGCAGGTCCTCGCGGGCCAGGTCTGCGTTCAGGCTGAAGAAACCGACGCCACCGAACACTTCCCGCTCCACCCAGGGGCCGTAGGACAGGCCACTGGCCAGGCGCAGTTGGCGATAGAGCGCCCAGTCCAGGTAGTCCTTGAGCAGATCGAAGGTTTCGTCGTGCTGCTGGTCCAGCACCGGCTCCGGGAACAGCCAGTGCAGCTTGGCGCCATCCCCTGACAGGCCGCGGATCAGGTTGCGCTTGGTGACCGCGCTGTAGCGAATCTGCGGCAGCGGTTTGTGGGCGCTGGGCTCGACCGGTTCGAGCGCGCCAAAGGTGCGTTCCAGATAGGCCGGCAGCACCCGGTCGAGATCGCCGACGACAATCAGCGTCATGTTGTTCGGTGCGTACCAGCTTTTGCGAACCTGTTCGAGGCGGGCGAGGGAGTGTTGCCCCACCTCGGCCCGCTCCGCGCAGCGCAGGCCCAGTTCCACCGCCAGCTGATTGCTGGCCCTGTGGCCCAGGTCCTGACGGTCGAGCCAGCGTTGCAGGTGGGTGTAGTGGCCGCCATCCTCGCGTTCGACCACCCGCTTGGCCGCTTCCAGGGCCTTGTCGTCGATGCGGGTGCGGGTCAGCACCGCCAGCAGCAGGTCCAGCACCTTGCGCTGGTTGCTCGCCGGCGCTTCGATGACAAAAGTGGTGTCGGCGTTACTGGTGAAGGCGTTCCACTCGCCGCCCAATGCCTGCATGCGCTCTTCCAGCGCGCCCTCGCCACCCTCGTCGATCCCGCTGAACAGCGCATGCTCGAGCAGGTGCGGCAGCTCCTTGTCGGCGCAACTGAAATCGTCCAGGCCCACGCCAATCACCAGCCGGATCGCGACATGCCCGCGTTCGCTGCCGGGCTTGAGCAATAGCTGCATGCCGTTGGGCAGCGTATACCCTTCGACCTGGAACCGATCCAGGGCCGCCACGGGCAACGAGCCTAGCAAGAGGAGGGCGAGTAACAGACCACGCATAAAATGAGCATCCTGGCGACTGACAGTCCAACCTTGTTGACTGGACAACGCGCCAGATGTTCAAGGCGAATGGGTGATGTCCGAGATTTCATCGGCCGCCAGGGCGCCGATCTCGGCACTTTCCAGCACCACATAGGCACTGCCGCAGAACAGCGAGTTGAGACGCCTCATGTCGGCAATCAGATCCAAGTGCAGGGAACTGGTCTCCAGGCTTTGTATGACCTTGCGCTGCAAACGACTGACGTGAGCATGGGCCATGCGCCTTTCCTGGGCGCGAAAACGCCGTTTCTCACGCAGCAATTGACGGGCGCTTTCCCGGTCGCCACTGAGAAACACCGACAGCCCCAGGCGCAGGTTGGCGATCAGATGGCTGTGCAGCCCCGCCAACTCCTCCAGGCCCACCTCGGAAAAGGACCGCCGCTGCGAGGTCTTCTGCTGCTGGACCTTGCGCAGCATGCGTTCGATAAGGTCGCTGGCCAGCTTCAGGTTGATGGCCAGCTCGATGATCTCCGCCCAGCGGCGGCTGTCCTGTTCACTGAGGTCCTCGCGGGGCATCTGGGCCATGTACAGCTTGATGGCGCTGCACAAGGCTTCGACGTCGTCGCTGACACGCCGGACCTCCTGGGTGACGGCCGTCTGCTGGCCGCGCAGCACGTCGAGCATGGCTTCGAGCATGTTTTCGATCTGGTCGCCGATGCGCAAGGTTTCCCTGGCCGCGTTCGCCAGGGCCAGGCTTGGGGTGGCGAGGGCGGCCGGGTCCAGGTGGCGTGGCTTGGCCGTGCCATTGGTGTCTGGACGGTCTGGCAGCAGCCAGGCGCAGAGTTTCGCCATGGGGGCGACGCTGGGCAGCAGGACCAGGCAACGAACGGCGTTGTAGAGCAGATGGAAGCCGATGACCGTTTCCTGGGGGCTGAAGTCCAGGCTGTCGAGCCAGCCTACCAGCGGATCGAGCACCGGAATGATCAGCAACAGCCCGATCAGCTTGTACAGCAAGCTGCCCAGTGCCACCTGGCGGCCGGCGGCGTTCTGCATGCTGGTACCCAGGAAGGCCAGCACACCGCTGCCGATGTTGGCGCCGATCACCAGACCAATGGCGACCGGCAGGCTGATCACCGCCGCGCCGGCCAGGGTGGCGGTCAACAGCACGGCGGCCAGGCTGGAGTAGGACACCATGGCAAAGACCGCACCGACCAGGGCGTCGAGGAGGATGTCACCGGTCAACGAAGCGAAGATCACTTTCACGCCCTGGGCGTGGGTGATGGGCGCGGCGGCCTCGACGATCAATTGCAGCGCCAGGATGATCAGGCCCAGGCCGATGCCCACCCGCCCCATCTGCCCGACGCGCGTCTGCTTGCGCGACAGGAAGAAAATCACCCCGAGGAAAATCAGCAAGGGCGACAGCCAGGACAGGTCCAGGGTCAGCACCCGGGCCATCAGTGCCGTGCCGACGTCGGCGCCCAGCATGGTCGCCAGGGCAGGAGTCAATGCCATCAGGCCCTGGCCGACGAAGGAGGTGACCAGCATGGCGGTGGCATTGCTGCTCTGGACCATGGCCGTGACCATGATACCGGCGATGAAAGCCAGCCAGCGCCTGGACATGTTCTGGCTGATGACGTGCCGCAGGTTCGAGCCGTAGACCCGCAGGATGCCGGTACGGACAATGTGCGTGCCCCAGATCAGCAGGGCCACGGCGGAGAGCAAGTTGAGCAGGGTCAGCATGAGAAGCCCCCTGTTAGCGTCCCAAAGGGACAAATTGACGGTGCCACATTCTTCGTTCTTGTATTTAAGCTGTAGTTGGCGAACGGTTCGGACGCCAGCATTACACAGCTAAAGAATCGTTTGAAACAAAACTGTCATAAAAATACCCCCTCAGCTCCAGTGAGAGCGAGCGTGCTCGCGATGGGGCCCCGACATTCAACCTCTTCATTGCCCACAGACCGCTATCGCGAGCAAGCTCGCTCCCACAGGGGCCTTTCTCCGGGCATGAAAAAGGGGCTCCAGAGAGCCCCTTCGTTCATTGCCCCGTATCGTTACTGACCGGGAACATCCTTGCGCAGTTTCACTGGATCCTGCTGCTTGCGCTTGCGGGCCATCGCGGTGCGCATCTTGATGTTGATGGCTTCCACCGCCAGGGAGAACGCCATGGCGAAGTAGACGTAGCCCTTAGGTACATGCACATCGAGGGACTCGGCGATCAGCACGGTACCGACCACCAGCAGGAACGACAGCGCCAGCATTTTCAGCGACGGGTGCTTGTCGATGAACTGGCTGATGGTGCCCGAGGCCAGCATCATCACCAGGACCGCCACGATGATCGCCGCCACCATGACCGGTACATGGGAGACCATGCCCACGGCGGTGATGACCGAGTCCAGGGAGAACACGATGTCGATGATCGCGATCTGGATGATGGTGTAGATGAAGCTGCCGCCCTTGCCCGCAGGCGCCTCGTTGCTTTCGTCTTCACCTTCCAGGGCGTGGTACATCTCCTGGGAGCTTTTCCACAGCAGGAACAGGCCACCGAAGAACAGGATCAGGTCACGACCGGAGATACCCTTGCCGAACACTTCGAACAAATCGGTGGTCAGGCGCATGACCCAGGTGATGGACAACAGCAGCAGGATCCGCGTGATCATGGCCAGGGCCAGACCGAAAATCCGGGTGCGCGCCTGCATGTGCTTGGGCATGCGGCTGACCAGGATCGAAATCATGATGATGTTATCGATGCCCAAGACAATTTCCAGGGCCGTCAGGGTAAAGAAGGCAACCCAGATTTCCGGGTTGGTCAGCCATTCCATGTGAGTTCCTTTGAGCGTTTGTTAGGCCGCGTCGCTTCGGTTCGTACGAGAGCGACGCAGCGTCATGTGTTGCTTTTATAGAGTGCTGAACAGCGGAAAAATCCCCATCAGCAAGGCGGCGAACATTATGCACAGGCAAACCAGTACTGCCCACTTCAGCGTGAAGCGCTGGTGGTCGCCGAACTCGATCCCGGCCAAGGCTACCAGCAGGTAGGTGGACGGAACCAGCGGGCTCAGCAGGTGCACGGGCTGGCCAACGATGGAGGCACGTGCCATTTCAACCGGCGAGATACCGTAATGACTGGCTGCTTCGGCCAGCACCGGTAACACCCCGTAATAAAATGCGTCGTTGGACATGAAGAAAGTGAACGGCATGCTGGCCAGCGCGGTAATCACGGCCAGGTACGGGCCGAGGAAATCCGGGATCACGGCCAACAGGCTCTTGGACATGGCGTCGACCATACCGGTACCGGACAGGATGCCGGTGAAGATACCCGCCGCGAAAATCAGCCCGACCACCGCCAGTACGCTACCGGCATGCGCCGCAACGCGGTCTTTCTGCTGCTGCAGGCAAGGGTAGTTGACGATCATCGCGATGCTGAAGGCCACCATGAACAGCACCGGCAGCGGCAGCAGGCCAGCGATCAGGGTGCACATCAGGCCCAGGGTCAGCGCGCCGTTGAACCAGATCAGCTTCGGACGGCGGGCGTCCGGGAACTGGGAAACGCTGATCTCGCTGTGATCCATTTCCTCGCCCACCAGGTGCAGTTCACCCAGGCGCGCACGCTCGCGCTTGCCGTACATATAGGCAATCACCAGGATCGCCACGACACCGAAGGCCATCGCCGGGATCATCGGAACGAAGATGTCGGACGGGTCGACATGCAACGCACTGGCCGCACGCGCCGTCGGGCCGCCCCAAGGGGTCATGTTCATCACGCCGCCGGCGAGGATGATCAGGCCGGCCATGATCCGTGGGCTCATGCCGATGCGGCTGTAGAGCGGCAGCATCGCGGCCACGCAGATCATATAAGTGGTCGCGCCGTCGCCATCGAGGGAGACGACGAGCGCCAGAACGGCGGTACCGACCGAAACTTTCAGCGGGTCGCCCTTGACCAGCTTGAGAATCTTGCGCACGGCCGGGTCGAACAGGCCGGAATCGATCATCAGCGCAAAATACAGAATCGCGAACATCAGCATCACCCCGGTCGGGGCGAGCTTGGTGATGCCTTCGAGCATCATCGGGCCGATTTTCGGCGCAAAACCACCGAACAGGGCGAACAGGATCGGAATGATGATCAGGGCGATCAGCGCGGACAGGCGCTTGGTCATGATCAGGAACATGAAGGTGATGACCATGGCGAAGCCAAGGAAAGTCAGCATGGGGAATACTCCAGGCGTGGCGTGGCGGGTAAAGGCGAACCGCAGAGGTCAGCGCAGAACGAGAGGCACGGAACGGACGGATGGAGTGGGTACGACGGGATGAATAGCAGAGGACATCAGGGTCACCATTGTTGTTGTTAAAAAGGCCAGACGCGCATTCGAGCTGCGTCTCGGGCCGCCGGTCTTTTGCCGGGAGTGGGGGCGATCCTAATCGCGCTAGCTTTCATCAAGCTTTCGCAGGGTAAATGGGGGACGAGCCGCAGATGATGACCTTGTTAGGCGGCACTGCTGTGGCGAGGGGATTTATCCCCGCTGGGGCGCGAAGCGGCCATGAAACCTGTCATCGTGTAATACCCGGAGAATGCACTCTGCCCTTTTGGGCCTGCTGCGCAGTCCAGCGGGGATAAATCCCCTCGCCACAGGAGCAATCAAGTTCTTGCGGCAAACACCGAAAGATTCAACGGCCGCATCGCGCCCATCCAGATCGCATGGTCGGTGTGGTCCTTCAGGTCATCGCCGGTGTCCGGGTGCAGGAAGATCACCAGGCCATTGCGATTGAGCGCGAGCCACGGCAGGACTACGCCGATGTACTGCGGGTCGAACGCCAGCTGGCAACTCCAGTCCGGATGAGGGCCGACCGGACGCTGGTGGACCCGGCCCATCTTCAGCGCAAACAGCTGCGCCGCTTCCTCACACAGTGCCCGGGCCTGGTCCAGGGTGCTGGCATCGAAATAGACGTGGGCATGATAGCCCTTGATCCGTTGCATCTTTCACTCCTTGTCCTGCAAGGCCGAACCCTCCGGGTTTTCCACGGGTCAGAGGCTTACATGCGGTAAAAAAGGAAAACAGCCATGAAGAACGCCGAAACCCCGGTCATCAAAGTGGTGCTCTATGGTGCCATGAGCAGCCTCGGCAGTGCGTTGATGGCTGAGATGCTGCGGCGCCAGCATGAAGTCATTGCCATTCTCGATGATCTCACGGCGCTGGCGCCGCGTCCGGGCCTGCGGGCCAAGACGGGGGATCTCTATGATCCCGAACGGGTCAAGCAGAGCGTCGCCGGTACCGACGCGGTGGTGTGTCTGCTGAACGCTCCGGGTTTGCCGATGAACAGCGAACAGGTGGAGCGCACGCTCATTCCGGGCCCGGTGGAACAGGTGCTGGCGGTGGATGCCTTGATTGCCGGGATGCAGGCGGTCAAGGTTTCCCGGTTGTTCCTGGTGGGGGATTTCGCTGTGCTGGACGAGGAACAGGTCGAAGATGACCTGCAGCGTCATGCCGCCGAGGAGATCCTCGATGCCCTGCGACACAGCTCGCTGCAATGGACCCTCGTCAACTCACCCTATGCCGCCGCCGGGTTGAGTATCGAGCATTTCAGCCAGGTCAGCACCAGCCTGGAACCCGGCGTGGCCGAGTCCCTCGAAAGGCTCAACCGTGTGGCGGTCGGCATTGCCGATGAGCTGCGCCTGAACCTGCATGTGGGCGAACATGTGAATTTCATGGCTGCCACCTGATCCCCAGCCCCGACGAGCGAGCGCCCTGGCCACTCAGACGGCAATCGACGGTAATGGCAAGCCGGTAAGCGACTCGCCACTGTTGGCCTGTTCTTCCATCAGCCAGTCCACGAACTGCTTGATCAGGACGCCGCGTCTTTTGCGCTGGGGCAAGACGACGTAGTACCCCAGCCGCGACAGCACCGTCTCGGTAATCGGACGACAGAGCAGGCCTTGGGCCAATAAGTTATCCACAAGGTGCCGCCAGCCAATGGCGACGCCCTGGCCGCCAATCGCCGCCTGGATCAGCAGGGTGTAGTTGTCGAAACGCAGTTGCCCGGGGGCCGGTGGCGAGGTGATGCCCAGTTCCCGGAACACGCCGCTCCAGTCGAACCAGTTGCTGCTGTTACTGCCTCGCAAGTGCAGCAAGGGCAGCTCGGACAACGCCTGGGCGGACAAGGGCAGGGGACGTTCCTTGAGCAGCAGCGGGCTGCACACCGGAAATACTTCTTCGCTGAACAACCAGCGACTTTCGCCTTGTTTAAAGCGACCGTCGCCAAACAGCACAGCAACGTCGATATCGGTACGCAGCATGTTGTGGTTACGCTCGCTGGTCACCAGGCTGACATCCACCTGTGGGTTGGCCGCATGGAAACGGTGCAGGCGCGGCATCAGCCAATAGGCCGCGAAAGCGAAGTCCGTGGCCACCTGCAGCACTTCGTGCTGGCGTTGAGCGGTGATGGCGTTGAGTCCCTCGTCGATGTTCTGCAGCCCCGCCTGCACTTGTTCGAACAGGATCGTGCCGGCCTCGGTCAGCTCGATCCCGCGATAGATCCGGTCGAACAGGCGCGTGCCCAGCTGTTCTTCAAGGCGCTTGATCTGCTGGCTGATGGCCGGCTGCGTGGTCCCCAGCTCGACGGCCGCCGCCGTGAAGCTGCGTTGGCGAGCCGCGGCTTCAAAGGCACGGAACAGGTCCAGGGACAGGTCACCCAAGGCGTCATACATAAGCTGTGCTTATCCTAGTCATTGTTCTGCATGGGCTTTACCGTAACAGACACGGGGCACATGCTCGATCGCAGCAATTTCCCATAACCGCTCACTATGGAATGCCGCGAACACATGAAGCGCAAGAACATTCTTTTCATCATGGCCGATCAGATGGCCGCGCCAATGTTGCCGATCTATGGCTCTTCGCCGATCAAGCTGCCAAACCTGTCACGCCTGGCCGACCAGGGCGTGGTATTCGACGCCGCGTATTGCAACAGCCCGCTGTGTGCACCGTCGCGCTTTACCCTGGTGAGCGGCCAGTTACCCAGCAAGATCGGCGCCTACGACAACGCGGCGGATTTTCCCGCTGATGTCCCGACTTATGCCCATTACCTGCGACGCCTGGGCTATCGCACGGCGCTGTCCGGCAAGATGCACTTTTGCGGACCCGACCAGTTGCACGGCTACGAAGAACGCCTGACCAGTGATATCTACCCCGCCGACTACGGCTGGGCCGTGAACTGGGACGAACCGGACGTGCGGCCGAGCTGGTACCACAACATGTCTTCGGTGTTGCAGGCCGGGCCTTGCGTACGAACCAATCAGCTGGACTTCGATGAAGAGGTGGTCTTCAAGGCCCAGCAGTATCTGTTCGACCACATCCGCGAGGACGGCGACCAGCCGTTCTGCCTGACCGTGTCGATGACCCACCCCCATGACCCGTACACGATTCCCAAGACCTTCTGGGACCTGTATGAAGACAAGGACATCCCGCTGCCCCACACGCCGGCGCAAAGCGAGCTCGACCCGCATTCCCAGCGCCTGTTGAAAGTCTATGATCTGTGGGACAAGCCCCTGCCTGTGGATAAGATTCGCGATGCCCGTCGTGCCTACTTCGGTGCGTGCAGCTACATCGACAGCAACATCGGCAAGCTGCTGCAGACCCTGGAGGATACCGGCCTGATGGACGACACCATCATCATCTTCTCCGGCGATCACGGGGACATGCTCGGTGAGAAAGGCCTCTGGTACAAAATGCACTGGTTCGAGATGGCCGCTCGTGTGCCGCTGCTGATCAGTGCGCCTGGCCAATTCGCCAGCGGTCGCGTCGGCGCGGCGGTGTCCACTGCCGATCTGCTGCCGACCCTGGTGGAACTGGCCGGCGGCACCCTGGAGCCGGGCCTGCCCCTGGATGGCCGGTCGCTGGTGCCGCACCTGCAAGGGCAGGGCGGGCACGATGAAGTGTTCGGTGAATACATGGCCGAAGGCACCATCAGTCCCTTGATGATGATCCGTCGTGGTCCGTGGAAATTCATCTACAGCGAAGACGACCCGTGCCTGCTGTTCAATGTTCGAAACGATCCCAGGGAACTGGAGGATCTCAGCCAATCGCCGGATCACCAGCAGCTATTCGCCGATTTTCTCGCCGAAGCGCGAGCCAAGTGGGACATCCCAGGCATTCATCGACAGGTGCTCGCCAGTCAGCGGCGCCGTCGTTTCGTCGCCCAGGCGCTGACCCTGGGCAAACTCAAGAGCTGGGATCACCAGCCGCTGGTGGACGCCAGCCAGCAGTACATGCGCAATCACATCGACCTCGACGATCTGGAGCGCAAGGCCCGTTATCCACAACCCTGCCAAAACCAATAACGTAAGGGGAAGCACATGCAAAAGTTATCCACAGTACTGACCGCCGGGCTGTTGGCGTTGAGCAGTGCTTCGGCGTGGGCCGAGCAGAGCTGCGAAACGGTGAAGATGGCCGACCCGGGCTGGAGCGATATCGCGGCGACCAACGCCATTACCGGTTTGCTGCTGGACGGCATGGGATACAAGCCCAGAGTGGATACCCTGGCGGTGCCGATCACCTTCGGCGGCCTCAAGGACGGTCAGGTCGACGTCTTCCTGGGTAACTGGATGCCGGCGCAGCAGGGCTTCTATGACAAGTTCGTGGCCACGGGCGATGTCACGCAGTTGGCCAAGAACCTGGACGGCACCGAGTTCACCCTGGCGGTTCCGGATTACGTGTGGGATGCAGGTGTGCATAACTTTGCCGACCTGAACAAATTTGCCGACAAGTTCGACAAGAAAATCTACGGCATCGGTTCTGGCGCCCCGGCCAACCTGTCCTTGAAGGAAATCATCAAGACCAATGATTTCGGCATGGGCGAGTGGAAACTGGTGGAGTCCAGCGAACAGGCGATGCTGGCGGAAGTGTCCCGGGCCGTGAAGAAACAGAAATTCGTGACTTTCCTCGGCTGGACGCCGCACCCCATGAACGTGCAGCTCAAGATGCATTACCTCAAGGGTGGCGAGAAATATTTCGGCGAGACAGGCAGTGTCTATACCCTGACCCGCAAGGGTTATGCACAGGCCTGCCCGAACGTTGGCAAGCTGTTGACCAACCTGAGTTTCACCCAGGAAATGGAAAACAGCATCATGGCCGACGTGGTGAACAACAAGGTCAGCAACGCCGAAGCGGCCAAGGCCTGGATCAAGGCCAACCCGGCGGTGCTGGACAAATGGCTGGACGGCGTGAAGACCCTGGATGGCAAGGATGCGCTGGCGGCGGTGAAAGCCAAGCTGTAAGGCCGGCCTGTGGCGGGGGTTTATCACCGTTGGACTGCGAAGCAGCCCTGAAGCCCCCCAGCGTGCCAGGGATGGCGCCAACCGATCGGGGAGGTTTCGCAACCCAGCGGGTTAAATCCTCTCGCCACAGATATGACCTTCACAGAGAGAGCGGCGCGCTGTCCTGTTACTCTTTCGCCAAACCCCATCCCTGAGGCCCCATGGCAATCCCCACGCGCCATTCACTCTTTCCCTTCCTGAGCTGGCTGCCCCGGCAGACCCGCCAGAGTGTCGGCCGCGACCTGATCGTCGGCCTGAGCGGTGCGATTCTCGCGTTGCCGCAATCCATCGCCTACGCCCTGATTGCCGGCTTGCCCCCGGAGTACGGTTTGTACGCGGCCATCGTGCCGGTGCTGATCGCCTGCCTGTGGGGATCGTCGTGGCACCTGATCTGCGGGCCTACGGCGGCGATCTCCATCGTCTTGTACGCCAGCGTCAGCCCTCTGGCCGTGCCGGCTTCCCAGGACTACATCACCCTGATCCTGCTGCTGACGGTACTGGCGGGCATTTTCCAATGGTTGCTGGGGCTGTTGCGTTTCGGCGCCCTGGTGAATTTCGTTTCGCACTCGGTGGTGCTGGGTTTCACCCTGGGCGCGGCGGTGGTCATCGCCCTTGGGCAATTGCCCAACCTGCTGGGCCTGGACCTGCCGAACGAAGCCACGGCGCTGAAGGGCCTGTTGATGTTGCTCAGCCATATCCAGGCTGTGGATAAACCTTCCTTGCTGCTGGGTTTGGCAACACTGGTGCTGGGTGTGGTGCTCAAGCGGCTGCTGCCGCGCTGGCCGAGCCTGTTGATAACCCTGGTCATCAGCAGTCTGGTGGTCTGGCTGTGGCCGACGATGTTCGGGCATGTGGCGCTGGTCAGTGCCTTTGTCGGGCGCCTGCCGCCCTTCACGCCGCTGCCGCTGGACCTGGAGCTGATACTGCGTCTGCTACCCGGGGCCGTTGCGGTGGGCATGCTGGGGTTGGTGACCAGTTTGTCCATTGCCCGTTCGCTGTCGGTACGCTCCGGGCAATTGCTCGATGCGAACCAGGAAGTCAGGGCCCAGGGCCTTTCCAATATCGTGGGAGGTTTCTTTTCCGGCTCGTTGTCGGCCGGTTCCTTCACTCGCTCCGGCCTCAGTTATGAAGCGGGGGCCTGTTCGCCCCTGGCCGGGGTGTTCTCGGCATTGTGGGTGGCCTTGTTCGCGGTGGCCGGTGCGAAGCTGATCTCGCACATCCCTATTCCGGCCATGGCCGGCAGCATTCTGCTGATTGCCTGGGGATTGGTGGACCATCGTGGCATCCGGGCGTTGTACCGGGTAAGCCGCTCCGAATTCATGGTGATGGGCCTGACGTGCCTGGCCACCTTGCTGCTGGAGCTGCAGACCGCCATCTATGCCGGTGTGTTGGCCTCGCTGTTTTTTTACCTCAAGCGCACCTCGCAGCCCCGAGTGCAGCACTCCCGCGAAGGGGACGCCGATATCCTGCGGGTCGGTGGTTCGATCTTTTTCGGGGCCAGCCATTACCTGCAGGTACGCCTGCAACGTTTGCAGGCGCAACAGGTGGTGATCGATGCCCAGCAGATCAACTTCATCGATTATTCCGGGGTGGAAATGCTCCATCAGGAAGCCCGCCGGCTGCGCACCCAGGGACGCCGCCTGACCTTGCGCAAGGCCAGGCCCCATGTGGTGGAGGAGTTGATGAAGCTGGAGGGGCCGCAGCACTGCCCGATTCTCTTCGAAGACTGAAGGCGCGCAGAGAGCTCAAGGCCCATACGCCTGTGGAAGGGGATTTAGCGGAACGTCGCATCGCTCCGCTTTTTTTGGACTGTTTCGCACTCCAACGGGGATAAATCCCCTCGCCACAAGCCAAAAGCCTACAGGGCCAACTGGCGGCGCAGCTCCGCCAGTACCGGCGCCGTGTCCGGGCGTATCCCGCGCCACAGAAAAAACGCTTCGCCGGCCTGTTCGGCCAGCATCCCCAGGCCATCCATCGCCACCGCCGCGCCTTGCTCACGGGCCCAACGGCAGAACGAAGTCGGCTCCTTGCCATACATCATGTCGTAGCAGAAGGTCTTGCCGGGTTCGATCAGGCTTGCGGCAATCGGCGGTACGTCTCCGGACAGGCTTGCAGACGTCGCATTGATGATCAGGTCCACCGGCTCTCGCAGCCAATCGAAGCCACTGGCCGAGACGGGGCCCAGGTCAGCGAACAGCTCCGCCAGCAATTCGGCTTTTTCCACCGTGCGGTTGGCGATGATCACCGAGGCCGGCGCTTCGGCCAGCAGCGGTTCCAGGGCACCACGCACGGCCCCGCCCGCGCCCAGCAACAGGATGCGCTTGCCCTTGAGGCTGAAGCCGGCGTTGACGGTGAGGTCCCGCACCAGCCCGGCACCATCGGTGTTGTCGCCCAGCAGGCGGCCGTCGTCCAGCTTGCTCAGGGTGTT